>NZ_JFCA01000006.1 GCF_000612585.1 Pseudomonas sp. CHM02 | reverse complement strand
TGCTTACTTTTGGGCCTTTCCAAAAGTGAGCCGCTGTAAGAGCGGAACCATAAGCGGCCGTTACCGCAACAACGGATATGTACTCATGGCCGGTTGCAAAAAAAAACATTACCAATACGAATAAAGCATCAAACAAATAATGAAATACAAGAATATTAGCTTATGCCCAAATAGCATTATATTTTTAAAATCCATTCCGTTATGTTTGAACTCAACAGCCTACCCCTGACCTTGGATGGTACCAATCGTGAATCGGATTCTGCGCTGCCGAGCGGGGTAATCACCCCCTAGCAGAATCGTTGGAAGGGAGTTCAACGTATGTTGCCAATTCAAACCCCGCACTCGCTCCACACCTAGTTCCTCATCGCCGAAACACCCCAGAAAAACCCGAGCACCGCGCCCACCCGCGTGATTGCCCGACTTCGCGATTTGGAAACACGGGAATGCATATGAAGCGAGCCTTACACCCAACCGCCACCCTGGCACTGGCCATCCTTGCCAACACCGCGCAAGCCCAGGACGACAGCACCCTGTCCACCGTCGTGGTCACCGGTAACCGCGGCGCCGAGCAGCGCACGGTCACCAGCAGCCCGGTGCCGATCGATGTGGTCAGCGCCAAGCAATTGCAGAACACCGGCAAGCCCGGCCTGATGGAAGCCTTGAGCGCGGTGATCCCGTCGTTGACCCTGCCGGAAAAAACCGGTTGGGACGCCAGCGGCATTGCCCGTGCCCCGAACCTGCGTGGCCTGAGCGCCGCCGAAGTGCTGGTGCTGGTCAACGGCAAGCGCCGTCACACGAGCGCCACCCTGAACATCAACGGCATCAACACCGGTGCGGCGCCGGCCGACCTGGACCTGATCCCCATCAGCGCCATCGACCACGTCGAAGTCCTGCGTGACGGCGCCGCTGCCCAATACGGCTCCGATGCCATCGCCGGGGTGATCAACGTGATCCTCAAGGCCGACACCAGCGGCACGTCGGTGACCAACGCCGGCCTGGGCTATGACGGCAAGAAGCAGACCGTGCAACAAAGCCTCAACAAGGGTTTCGAGATCGGCAACGGCGGCATCGTGCAACTGGCGCTCGACGCCCGCAGCCAGAACGACGACAACAAGGCCAGCGCCAACGGCTACACCTATGAGCAGGCCTATGGCCTGGCGGGCAAGTCCACGTACGGCGGCTACGGCACGCCCAAGACCAACCTGCTGACCCTGGGCTACAACGCCGAGCTGCCGATCGATGACAGCTTGAGCCTGTACTCCTTCACCACCTACTCCCACCGCAAGGCCGAGCAGGGTCAGAATTTCCGCCTGCCGACCATCACCAACACCATCACCACCGGGCCCAATGGCTACCCGTCGGGCTATACGCCGACCTGGTACATCGACGAGGATGATTTCCAGGCCGCGTTCGGTGGCAAGGGCACGGTCGGCGAGTGGGACTGGGACCTGTCCACCACCTACGGGCGCAACGAGGCGGAGCAGGGCACCACGCATAACCAGAACCCGTCTTTGGGTGAGGCCACACCGAATCACTTCACCTCCGGCACCTGGATCTCCACCGAGCTGACCACCAACCTCGACTTCAAGCGCGGCTTCGATATCGGCCTGCAAAAACCGCTGGACCTGAGCTACGGCTTCGAGCACCGGCGTGACACCTATGAGGTCCAGGCCGGTGACTACGCGTCCTATGCCAACGGCGGTTACTGCGTGGCGCCGGGCAATTGCGCGTCGTCCGGGGCACAGGTCAC
This sequence comes from Pseudomonas sp. CHM02, assembly GCF_000612585.1. Taxonomy (GTDB): domain Bacteria; phylum Pseudomonadota; class Gammaproteobacteria; order Pseudomonadales; family Pseudomonadaceae; genus Aquipseudomonas. Next base: position 143,917 of record NZ_JFCA01000006.1, on the reverse strand, counting down.
CAACGGCATTTCGCCAGATGAAGAAAGCAGCGCCTCGCGCAACAGCGTCGCCGGTTATGTCGACGTGGGCTTCAACCCGGTGCCGGACTGGTACGTCGGCACCGCGTTTCGCTACGAGCACTACAATCAGGGCGTCGGCGCCACCCGCAGCGGCAAGCTGACCACCCGTTACGACTTCACCCCCGAATTCGCCGTACGTGCCACGGTCAGCAATGGTTTCCGCGCGCCGTCCCTGGCCAACAGCCTGTTCAGTGCGCGCTCCACCACATACGGCGTGGTCGACGGTGTGTACCAGTCGATCAACTACGGCGTGCTGCCGGTCGGCTCGGCGGCGGCCAGGGCCCTGGGCGCCGAAGACCTCAAGCCGGAGCGTTCCACCAACTTCAGCCTCGGCTTCACCCTGACGCCCACCGATCGCCTGAGCTTCACCGCCGATGCCTACGTGATCAACCTGCGCGACCGCATCACCCTCACTGGCACCTTGCTCGGCCCCGAGATCACCCAGGTGCTGCAGAACAACGGCATCAACTCCACCTCCGGCGGCCAGTACTTCATCAACGGCGCCGACACCCGCACCAAAGGCCTGGACCTGGTCAGCAACTACAGCCAGGACCTCGGCCAGTACGGCGCGTTGAAGTGGACCGCGGCGTTCAACTGGAACCAGACCAGAATCCTCAACTACAAGGAGTCGACCAACATCCTCGGCACCTCCTACGAGTTGATGAACCGCGAGGCGCGCAACCTGATCACCGGCGTGCAGCCCAATACCAAGCTGATCCTGGGCGGCGACTGGAGCATCGACCGCTTCAACCTCAACCTGGCCCTGACGCGCTACGGCGCCTACAAGGAAGTGAATTCATCGGCCAATCGCGACCTGGACCGCATCTACAGCGCCAAATGGATCACCGATCTCGACCTTGGCTACAACCTCACCAAAGACCTGAACATCGCCGTCGGCGCCAAGAACCTGTTCGACATCTACCCCAAGAAACAAGGGGTGCCGAGCAGCACCATGGTCAGCAGCTACGGCGTCTATTCGCCCTACGGTTTTACCGGCGGGTATTACTACACCCGCTTGACCTATGCCTTCTGAGGCCGAGGAATACACCATGCCCATTGTCGCCAAATCCTATGACCTGATTGAACAGCCCGCCCCGGTGCGCCAGGCCCGCGTCTCCACGCCGATCAAGGCCCTGCAGGTGGTGCCCGCGCGGCATCCCTGGCGCTGGGCCGGGTCGATTTTCGCGGCGCTGGTGCTGCTGGCCATCGTGCATTCCCTGGCCACCAACCCGCGCTGGGAGTGGGGCGTGTTCGGCCAGTGGTTCTTCTCGCCGTCGGTGCTGCGTGGGCTGGGGCAGACGCTGTTGCTGACCCTGCTGAGCACGGTGTTCAGCATCATCCTTGGCACCGCGCTGGCGTTGGCGCGGCTGTCGGGCTCGCCGCTGCTGGCGGCGTTGGCCTGGGGCTATATCTGGTTTTTCCGCTCGATGCCGGCGCTGCTGGTGCTGATCATCCTCTACAACTTTGCCTACCTGTACGATCACATCGTGCTCGGCGTGCCGTTCACCAGCGTGGTGTTCGCCGAATGGTCGACCGTGGATGTGCTCAGCCAGTTCACCGTGGCCGTTTTGGGGTTGAGCCTGATGCAAGCGGCCTACGCGGCGGAGATCATCCGCGGCGGCCTGATCGGTGTCGACGCCGGCCAGCATGAAGCGGCGGCGGCCCTGGGATTGCCGGCTTCACGACGTATCTTCCGAATCATCCTGCCCCAGGCGCTGCGTTCGATCCTGCCGTCGGGGTTCAACGAAATCATCGGCCTGGTCAAGGGTACGTCCATCGTCTACGTGCTGGCCCTGCCCGAACTGTTCTACACCGTGCAGGTCATCTACAACCGCACCCAGGCGGTGATCCCGCTGCTCATTGTCGCCACCGTCTGGTACCTGATCATCACCACCGTGCTCACCAGCGCGCAGTACTACGTCGAACGCTACTTTGCGCGGGGCACCGCACGGGTGCTGCCGCCCACGCCGTTGCAGCGCGTGCGCGGTTGGCTGAAGGAGAAAACCCATGGGTGAAGCACGCGCCGGGCGCATCCAGATCCAGGGCGTGGGCAAGCGCTTTGGCAACCAGCAGGTGCTCAAGGACATCGACCTGACCATCGACCCGGGCAAGGTCACGGTGATCCTCGGGCCATCCGGCTCGGGCAAGTCCACCTTGCTGCGCACTATCAACCACCTGGAGAAAATCGACAGCGGGCATATCACCATCGACGGCGAATACGTCGGTTACCACCGCAAGGGTGACCTGCTCTACGAACTCAAGGAACGCGAAATCCTCAAGCGCCGCATCGACGTGGGTTTCGTGTTCCAGAACTTCAACCTGTTCCCGCACCTCACCGCCTGGGAAAACATCGCCGAAGCACCCCTGGCCCACAAACGCTGGAGCAAGGCCGAAGCCCAGGCCAAGGCGGCCGAGCTGCTGACCAAGGTCGGCCTGGCGGACAAGCTCGATGCCTACCCGCGCCAGCTCTCCGGCGGCCAGCAACAGCGCGTCGCCATTGCCCGCGCCCTGGCGCTGGACCCCAAAGTGCTGCTGTTCGATGAACCCACCTCGGCCCTCGACCCGGAACTGGTGGGCGAAGTGCTCGACGTGATCAAGGGCCTGACCCAACTGGGCGTGACCCTGGTGATCGTCACCCACGAGATCGGCTTTGCGCGTGAGGTGGCCGACCACGTGGTGTTCCTCTGCGACGGCCAGTTGATCGAAGAAGGCCCGCCCGAACAGATTTTCCGCCAACCCCGACATCCCCGCACCGTGGCTTTTCTCGGCAAGGTGCTTTAGTTCAAGGAGTGACTGCCCATGTTTATCCATACTGCCCGCGTGGCCCTGCTGACGCTTGCCGTCAGTACCGCGCAAACCGCCTTTGCCGTGCAACAGGTCGACCTCAGCCCCGATCGCCCGCGCATCCATGCGCCGCGTAACGACGCGGCCATCGCGCAGATCCCGCCGGGCTTCAAGTTCGCCCAGCCGGGCAAGTTCACCGTGGCGGTGTCCGGCGTGGCCGGGCCGCCGCTGGCGCTGCTGGCCAGCGATGACAAGACCACCATCGGCAGCGAGGCCGACACCGCGCAGCTGGTCGCCGACAGCCTCGGCCTGCAACTCAACGTGGTGCAGACCAGTTGGGAGGACTGGCCGCTGGGTGTCAGTTCGGGCAAGTACGACGCGGTGATCAGCAACGTCACTGTGACCGAGGCGCGCAAGAAGCGCTTCGACTTCGCCACCTACCGCCAGGATGTACTCGGGTTTTACGTGAAGAGCACCAGCAAGATCAGCGAGATCAAGCAGGCCAAGGACATCGCCGGGCTGAAGATCATCGTCGGCTCCGGCACCAACCAGGAAAAAGTCCTGCTGGCCTGGAACGACGCCAATGAAAAGGCCGGCCTCAAGCCCGCGTTGTTGCAGTACTTCGACGACCAGGCCGCTGCCCAGTTGGCCGTGCAGTCCGGGCGCAGCGACGCGCTGTTCGGGCCCAATTCGGTATACGCCTATTCGGCGGCAATCACCGGCGGTATCAAGCGCGTCGGTACGGTGAATGGTGGCTGGCCTTTGAAAGCCGACATCGCGGTGACCACGCGCAAGGACAATGGCCTGGTCAAGCCGATCCACACCGCCCTGGAAGGCGCGATTGCCGGCGGCCAATACGAACAGGTGCTGCAACGCTGGGGCCTGGATATCGAGCGCGTCGACAGGTCGCTGATCAACCCACCGGGCCTGCCGGATTAAGGAGCATCGAGCATGGGACTGACACGACGTGAAGCGCTGTCGAGCATCGCCGCAGTCGGCGGCGAGCAGGCAGTCAAGGATGCGCTGGCGGCATTGGGCCTGGGGCCGTCGTCGCACCGTCGGCCGCAACCGCTGAAACTCAAAAGCGGCCTGGGGCAGGGCACTCGCGTGCTGGTACTGGGCGCCGGGATCGCGGGGCTGGTCACCGCCCTGGAACTGACCCGTGCCGGGTTCGACGTGCAAGTGCTGGAAGCCCGTGAGCGGGTGGGTGGCCGCACCTGGACGATCCGCAACGGCGACCGCGTGGACTACAAGGATGGCCGCACACAAACCGCCGCGTTCGACCCTGGGCATTACTTCAACGCTGGCCCTGCGCGGATTCCCAGCCAGCACCGCACCCTCCTCGACTATTGCAGCGAACTGGGTGTGCCACTGGAGGTGCTGGTCAACAGCAGCCACGGCGCCCAGGTGCGGCCGGATGTGAGCAAGCCGGCGTTCACCGTCGGCCAAGCGATCAACGACGCGCGCGGGCACCTCTCCGGCTTGCTGGCCAAAGCCGTGCAGCGCGACGCCCTCGATGACGTGTTGAGCGCTGAAGAACGCACGCGGTTGCTGGCGTTCCTGCAGGTGTATGGCGACCTGTCGCAAGCGCTGGCCTTCGAGGGCACCCTGCGTTCCGGGCACCTGGATTCGCCTGCGCATCCGGGCGCATTGCCCGCCAGCCGCCGTCCGTTGGCGCTGGACCAATTGCTGCACCCGGAACTGTGGGGCGCGTTGCTGCACACTGAATTCCCGGAGTTCTCCGCCACCATGTTCCAGCCGGTCGGCGGTATGGACCGCATCACCGATGCCTTCTACCAGCGCGTCCGGGGCCATGTGCAACTGGGCGCCCAGGTGCGGCAGATCCGCCAGTTGGAAGGCGGCGTGGCGGTGACCTATCACGACGCGCTCAGCGACCGCGAACAGGTGGTACGCGCCGACTACCTGATCTCCACGTTGCCGCTGCCGTTGCTGGCCAAGCTCGACACCGACTTCAGCGACCCGATCAAGGCCGCCTTGCTCAGCACCCGCAGCGACCAGGCCACCAAAGTGGCGTGGCAGTCGCCGCGCTTCTGGGAAACCGACTACCGCACGTACGGCGGCCTGTCGTGGATCGAGCACCCGGCGCGCCTGCTGTGGTACCCGAGCAACGACCTCAACACCCGCGAAGGCCTGCTGGTAGCGGGTTACGTGACCGGCGAGGGCGCTGACGTCTTTGGCGCGCAACCGTTCGATAAGCAGTACGCCACCTCCAGGGAGGCGGTGGAGCTGTTGCATCCGGGCTACTCAAAACACCTGCGCAACCCGTTGGCGGTGTCCTGGGAACAGATCCCCTACAGCGAAGGCCCGTGGCTGCAACGTGAACACTTCCCGGCCGACGCCAGCGCCTTGCTCGAAGCAGGCCATGGCCGGGTGTATTTCGCCGGCGACGGCCTGGTGCAAAGCGGCGTGGGCATCTGGCAGGAATCGGCCGCCAACTCGGCGCGTCATGTGGTCGGGCAACTGGCCGAGCGGGTTACTCAACAACGGCAAAGCGCGGCACTGGCCGCCTCGTAAGGAGCATCATCATGAGCGACAGCATTCAACGTACCAGTGTCGGCGATTTCCCGATCTCGCAGACCGTTACCGTGCCGGCGTCTGCCAGCCTGATTTTCGTCAGCGGCACCTTGCCCGACCTGCACGACGCGAACGCACCGGCAGGCACGCCGGCGGCCTATGGCAATACCGAGGTGCAGACGGTTTCGGTATTCAACAAGCTGCGCAAGATCCTGCGTCAGCAAGACCTGGACCTGGGCGATATCGTGCAGTTGCGCGTATTCCTGGTCGGCGCCGAAGCAACCGGCGGCAAGCTCGATTTCGCCGGTTTGCAGGCGGGCTACACGCAGTTCTTCGGCACGCCGGAGCAGCCGAATAAACCGGCGCGCACGGCATTGCAGGTGGTGGCGTTGCCATTGCCCGGTGCATTGGTTGAAGTGGAGGCGATCGCGGCAAGAGCGGTGTGAGACTCATCGACGCTTTGCGATCACACCGCTCATGTATTGGTTCAGATCGCGCAAGTCGTTGACCCTCCACGCGAACGGCGCCAGTTTTACGCCGTTCTCTCGCAGAGTTCTTGGGATCAAGTCGCCATTGGGGCGAAGGATGATCGACGAGACAATAACGCCTGGATAATCATTCAGGCGTTTTTTGAACGTGGCAGTGGTCAGGTCGGGCGTGGGGGGATTGCTCTTATTGGCCAAGGGGCCTGTGCCTTTGATATCGGCGCCATGGCACATCGCACACCGCTGGGTAAACAGGGTTTTTCCGTTGGCGTTATCCGCTAGGGAGAGTGAGGGTTGAATCAGCGATAAAACGCTAAGCGAAGCGATAAGTACCCGTTTCATTTCCATATGACCTTGTTGTGTCAATCCGTTGTGGGCCGAGGGCACACGCTGATGTCGACGCGTTGAGATTGAGGGCTCGTCATTCTCCTTGTTTTGCCGGGACCGTGTCCAAAGTCGCTGCGGCGATCAGCACAGGGTACTGCTTGTTGTTATGCAGATGATGGATGTATTTTGTTTATTAAAATCAGCATTTTTAATAATTTGCATAGATCTACAAAGCCTTTCACAAGCCCCGCTTAGGGGTATTAAGGTCATACTCCACAGGCCAGCACCGCGGCCATCCACGGAGGAATACCTTGATGTCCACCTCACCTCGCCAACTCAAATTCGGCGCCATTCTCACCGGCGTCGGCACCGCACAAAACGAATGGTTGCACCCGCAGATTCCTGGCGACGCCAGTGTGGATATCGACTGGTACCGCGCCCAGGCACAACAGGCGGAAGCAGCCAAGTTCGACCTGGTGTTCATTGTCGACAGCCCCTACATCACACCGGACTCCGCGCCGCACTTCCTCAACCGCCTGGAGCCGTTGACACTGCTCTCGGCCATCGCCGGTGCCACGTCGAAGATCGGCCTGGTGGCGACCCTCACCACGTCCTACACCGAACCCTTCAACGTCGCGCGGCAGTTCGCGTCCCTGGACCATATCAGTGGTGGTCGCGCCGGTTGGAACGTGGTCACCACTGGCCTTGAAGGTGCTGCCGGCAATTTTGGGCGTGAGCAGCATATCGACCACACCGAGCGCTATCGCCGGGCAGCCGAGCACCTGGAGGTGGTGCAGGGGTTGTGGGATTCCTACGAAGACGACGCTTTTGTGCGTGACAAGCAGAACAAGGTGTTCCTCGACCCGCAACGCCAACACCGCATCGATCACCACGGCGAGTTTTTCTCTGTCACCGGGCCGCTGAATATTGCCCGTTCGGCCCAGGGCCAGCCGGTGATTTTCCAGGCGGGGATTTCAGAGTCCGGGCGCAGCCTGGCGGCGAATTATGCCGAAGGAATTTTTGCCGGCGTGGGCAATTTCGAAGACGCCCAGGCGTACTACCGCGACATCAAGCAACGCACGGCCGCCGCTGGACGCAACCCTGATCACGTGACCATCCTGCCCGGCATTTCGCCGATCATTGCCGACACTGACGAGCAGGCCCAGGCCATCGACCGCGAGCGCAATGGCGAGCTGGATCTGGGCAAGGCGCTGGTGCAATTGGGGCGGCCGTTCAACTACCACGATTTCAGTCAGTATCCGTTGGACGAACCGTTCCCGGAACTGGGCGACCTAGGGAGTAACGGGTATCGCGGGCATGCGGAGAATATCAAGCAAGTCGCCCGTGATCAGGGGCTGACACTGCGTCAGGCGGCGTTGCGGTTTGCCAAGCCGTTTTCCAGTTTTGTCGGCTCGCCCAAGACGGTGGCGGATGAGATCGAGCGTTGGTTTGTCGAGGGCGCGGTGGATGGGTTCAATATCCACGTGGGCGCGCCGGATGATTTTGCGCGGTTTACTGATGAGGTGCTGCCGTTGTTGCGGGAGCGGGGGTTGTTTCGTCGTGAGTACAGTCACAGTACGTTGCGGGGGCATTTGGGGTTGCCGGTGCCAGTGAATCGGCATACGGCGGCGCGCGAGTCTACGAAGCGTGAGGTGTTGAGGGCTGTTGGGGCTTAGATGGTGTGTATATCCGTTGTTTGGGCAACGGTTGCTATGGGTTCCGCTCTCATAGCGACTTACCTTTGAACAGCGCAAAAGTAAGCATGGGCGGCTAACCCGGCGTCCTGCCGGCTTGCCGGCGAAAAACGCGAGGTCGCCGCGTTTATCCTGGTGCCCCGCGTCATCGTTAACGACCATCGCCGGCAAGCCAGCTCCTACAATGGGAGGTATCCGGCCGCCCCGGTTTCGCACCATGAAGACGCTTTTCTGTAGGAGCCGGCTTGCCGGCGAAAAACGCGAGGTCGCCGGGAGCATCCAGATGCCCCGCGTCATCGTTAACGATTATCGCTGGCAAGCCAGCTCCTACAGTGGATCGCCCTTGCCTTTGCTCTACACCACTCAGGCCGCCGTGCTTTTGATCTTGATCTTGATCTGAGGCGCCCCGTCAACCATGTGTCCGGTCCGTACAGCGCTCTTCCAAAAGTAACCCGCCGTAAGGGTGGAACCCATGTCAGCCATTTCCTAAATAACGGATATGACCCATCTCTCCCAAAACTAAAAGAAATGCAATTTACTGATCATCTACTGCGTTCATATTAAAAAAAGCTGATTATTAGCATATGACTACAAAGCCTTTTACAGACGTTTCTTAGACGAATACCTTTCAAGCCAGCGACAACACACTCGACCCGACCCCTCGCATGGTGGAGGTGAGCACCGACCAAACCCACCTGCGAGGGGCCCCTTGATCATGACGACCTGACCGTTTTTCCCGCCGCCACACCGTCCTTGCGTTTTCGTCGCCGGCCTGGCCGAGCCACGGTTTCGTTCGCCTAAAAAAAGATCAGGGTTTAACCGTATGAGTCATTCCGAGCTGTTCCCGCAAACCATCTACACCTTGCCCTACGACAACAATCGCCTGGCCCTGCGTGCCGTGCCCAGGCATGACGACCCCCTGCAGGAACGCCTGCACCGCAAACAACGCTTGGCCGCCGCCTATCGTCTGTTTGGTCGCTTGGGTTTCGAAGTGGGCGTAGCGGGACATTTCACCGCCCGGGACCCGGTGTACCCGGATCATTACTGGATCAACCCGCTGGGTGTGCCGTTCTCGCAGATCACCGTGTCCCATTTGCTGCGGGTTGATGGTCAAGGCCAGGTGGTGGAGGGCGAGGGCCTGCTGAACACCAGCGCCCTGGAATTGCACTACGACCTGCAAAAAAACCGGCCTGAGGTGGTCGGCATTGCCCATTTTCACGGCTTTCATGGCCGGGTCTGGTCGTCGTTGGGTCGCCTGTTCGACCCCATCACCGCCGAGTCCGGCGCCTTTTTGGGTGATCAGGTGATCTTCCCGCGCCACGCGCTGCGCACGGCCAGCGGTGCCTTGGAGCAAGACCGCAACATCGTCAGCCAGGCCTTCGTCGAAACCTTCGCCCAGCACAACCTGCTGGTCTGGCAGAACCACGGGCTGTGGGTCACCGGCGAGACCGTGGAAAGCGCCGCCTGGCGCTTCATCCTCGCCGAAGACACCGCCCGTGTGCACCTGCTGGCTCACTCGGCCGGAACGCCGCTGATTCCTGCACCGGACGCGTTGGAGGATGGCATCGACAAGGCGCGCCATGAGTTTTTCGCCTGGCTCAACTTCCTGCCGTTGTGGGACCAGATCCGCACCGAAGAACCCGACCTGCTCAACTGAGGCGCCCCCCATGCACTTCCTTTCTCGTCGGCGATTGCTGCTGGCCGGCGGCGTTCTTGCGGCCGGTTCTCTGCTGGGCCGTCAAGCCCAGGCCGCGGAGCCCCTGCGCGTGTGGCGCTACAAAGGCACGGCGGCGTCGTTCCTCGCCGACGCCGGCCAGGCGGACACGCCGTACCCGGTGGAGTGGGTGGACGTAAGCGGCGGCAACCTGGTGCTGGAAGCCTTGAGCAGCGGCCACCTGGACTACGCATTCATGAGCGAAATCCCGCCGATTTTTGCCTCGGTCGCCAAGGTGCCGATTGCGTTGGTGGCGCTGTATCAGGGCGACCAGAACGACACCCGCCTGGTGGTCAAAAAGGGCAGCGGGATCCGCACGGTCCAGGACCTCAAGGGCAAGACCATCAGCTACGTACGGGCCACCAACACTCACTATTTCGTGTTGAACCTGCTGCACCAGAACGGCCTGTCCCTGACTGACGTGACGGCCGTGCCGCTGCCGATGCAGGACGCGCTCACCGCGTTTCGCAACGGTCATGTGGATGCCATCGCCACCGGTGGCATCAGTGCCCTGCAAGCCACCAGCCAAATGGACGGCGAGCTGCTGGCGGACGTCAGCCGCTATTACTCCGGCAACTACGTGATTGCGACCACGCAACAGATATTGGCCAACCCTCAACGCCGCAGCCAGGTAGGCGATTTCTTGCGGCGTGAGCAAGCCACCTGGGCCTGGGTCAATGCCCATCCCGAACGCTGGGCCGAGCGCAGTGAAGCGCTGACCGGTATCGACCGCACCCTGTACCTGCGCCAGTTCCAGCAGCGTAGCCGGCCGGGCCGCCTGTTGGGCATCGACACCGACGCCATCCACTCCCAGCAGCAGGTGGCCGACCTGTTCTACCAAAACCATTTGATCAGCCAGAGCGTCGACGCACGATCGCTGTGGCGTGACGACTTCAACCCTATTCTGAACAGTTGACCTGCCATGAAACCCACTGCCTACCGTTCTACCTTGCAACTCGCCCCACTGGTATTCGCCGGCTTCACCTTGCTGCCAGCTTATGCCGCCAGCACCGATGACACCCTCGACACGGTGATCGTCACCGGTTCGCGCGGCAGCGAGGCGCGCACCGTCACCAGCAGCCCGGCGCCGATCGATGTGATCAGCGCCCAGCAGTTGGAAAAAACCGGGTCCAGCAGCCTGCGCACTGCCTTGCAGAAAACCCTGCCGTCGTTTTCCCAGCGCCCGTCGGGTACCTCCAACGACAGCATCGCACGGCCCTACAGCCTGCGCGGGCTCAATGGTTCCAACGTGCTGGTGCTGGTCAATGGCAAGCGCCGCCACAACAGCGCGGTGATCAACCTCGATTCCACCGCGGCCTACGGCACCAACCCGGTGGACCTGGACATGATCCCGGTGAGTGCCATCGACCATATCGAAGTGCTGCGCGACGGCGCTTCGGCGCAATACGGCTCGGATGCGATTGCCGGGGTGATCAACATCATCCTCAAGCAGAACGACAATGGCGGCTCGGTGAGCACCTCCTACGGCGAATACACCAAAGGCGACGGCGGCACCCTCCGCCAGACCTTGAACAATGGGTTCGCCTTGCCCAACGATGGTTTCTTCAACCTGTCGCTGGACGCCAAATCCCAGCAGACCGCCGTACGCGCACGGGACGCGACCGGCGCGTTCTACTACCGCCAGCCTGACGGTTCCGCCGACCCGCGCGAGGCCAACGACAAGGATGTGCAGAAAAACGGCCTGCCGAAGATCAAGGCGATCAACGTCGCCTATAACGCCGAATTGCCCCTGGACGATGTGACCCTGTATTCGTTCTCCACCCTCAGTCAGCGTGATGCACGGGGCGGGCAGAACTACCGGCGGCCGAACTCGACCAACATCATCCCGTCGATTTACCCCGACGGCACCGCGCCGTTCTACACCCTTCGCGAGACCGACTATCAGGTAGCGGCCGGTGGCAAAGGCAAAGTCGCCGAATGGAACTGGGACCTGAGCTCCACCTTCGGTCGCGACAAAGGCGTGGCCGGTGCGGATGAAACCCTCAACGCTTCCCTGGGCCCGTCGAGCCCCACGCACTTCACGACCTACACCAACTACTTTGACCAATGGACCAACAACCTCGACCTGACCCGCGCTTTTGACGTGGGCCTGAGCAAACCGCTGCAAGTCTCGGCGGGCCTCGAGCACCGTCACGAGCGTTACAAGACCGAGGCCGGTGACCCGCTGTCGTATATCAATGGCGGTTACGTCTACCCGAGTGGCCCGCTGGCCGGACAACCCGGTGCCGTGGGCGCCCAGGGTGCGATCACCCTGACCCCGGAAGACGAAGGCCAGGCCAGCCGCAACAGTTACGCCAGCTATGTCGACGTGGGCCTCAACCCCACCGAGAAGTTCTATGTGGGCGTGGCCGGACGCTTCGAGCATTACGACGACAGCTCGGGCAACACCAGCAGCGGCAAGCTCTCGCTGCGCTATGACTTCACCCCTGAATTCGCCCTGCGCGGCACCCTCAGCAACGGCTTCCGTGCGCCGTCGCTGTCGCAGTCGGTGTATGCGCAGACCGCCAACCAATACACCACCGTCAACGGTATCGCGCAGTTCGTCGAGGCCAAGTCGGTGCGCGTCGATTCGCCGCTGGCCCAGGCACTTGGCGCGGAAGACCTGAAGCCGGAGAAGTCGCGCAACATCAGCATCGGCTTTGCCTACAAGCCGGTGCCGGCAGCCAATATCACCCTGGATGCCTACCAGATCGAAATCAGTGACCGCATCGCCCAGACCGGTTTCCTGTTCGGCAGTGGCGTCGACCAGATCCTGCAGGCCAACGGTTACCGTCCCGGCTACCGGGTGAAGTACTTCACCAACGCCGCCGACACCACCACCCGTGGCATCGACCTGGTCACCGATTACCGCGTCGACTACGGCGCCCTCGGCACCGTCAAATATGGTTTGGCGGCCAACTACAACAAAACCACCATCGACAGCATCAAGTCGACACCGGCCGCGCTCACCGCCGTGGGCAGCAACCTGGTGCTGTTCGACCGCGTGGCCCAGGGTTACCTGACTGTCGCCAACCCCAAGACCAAGCTGATCCTCAGCGCCAACTGGAAGGTCGACAACTTCGACATCAACGCCTCCGTCAATCGCTACGACAAGGTCGTCGCCCGCGATGCCAACCCCCTCTATGACGTGACCTACGGCGCCAAATGGCTGACCGACCTGGAGGTGGCCTACAACCTGACCAAGGACCTCAACCTGGCGGTGGGCGCCAACAACATTCTCAACGTCAAGGCCGACAACAACGCTTTCCCCCAAGGCGATATCAACGGTTTTCCGAAGTTCGGCAGCATCTCGCCGTTCGATCCCTACGGCGCGTTCTGGTACACCCGCGCCACCTACAATTTCTGATGAGGACCCCGACATGAGCCAACAAGACCGACAACTATTGCTCGGCGCCTTCATCCCCAGCGCCGGCATCATGGGTTCTGCCTGGCGCCATCCGAGTGCTGCCAGCGACTCGTTCCGCGACTTCGAGCACTACCGCTGGATCGCGGAAAAACTCGAGTCCGTGCGGTTTCATGCGGTGTTCTTCAACGACACAGTGAATGTCGACCTCGACCCGCTCGCCCTGGCGCGCGGCCCCAACAGTGTGCGCTGGGACCCGCTGGTGCTGCTGCCGGCGCTGGCCCTGGCGACGCGGCATATCGGCCTGATCGCCACCGCCAGCACCACCTACAACGAGCCGTACAACATTGCGCGCAAGTTCGCCAATATCGACCACCTCAGCGGTGGCCGGGTGGGCTGGAACCTGGTGACGTCCCTGGGCGGCGGCGAGAATTTCAACCGCGACGACCACATCAGGCATGCCGACCGTTATGAGCGCGCCGAAGAGTTCTACGACGTGGTCACCGGCCTGTGGGACAGCTGGGCCGACGACGCGTTTATCCAGGACAAGGCCTCCGGGCAGTGGCTGGACACCGACAAGCTGCACGTGCTCAACCACCACGGCAAATACTTTCAGGTGCAGGGTCCGCTCAATGCTGCACGCCCGGTGCAGGGCTACCCGGTGATCGCCCAGGCGGGCTCTTCCGATGCCGGCAGGCGCCTTGCGGCGCGGGCCGGGGAGTTGATCTTCACCGCGCAGCACACGGTGGAGCAGGGTGTGGCGTTCTATCAGGAGATCAAGCACAGCGCCGCAGGCCTGGGGCGCAACCCCGAGCACCTGAAAGTGCTGCCGGGGGTGTCCACGGTGATCGGCCGCACCCAGGCCGAAGCCCAGGCCAAGTACGATCAATTGCAGGCGTTGCAGGACCCGAAAGCCTTTCTCAGTTCCATCTCGCGCTTCACCAGCCTGGGGTTCGACTTGTCGGAGTTACCGTTCGACTCGCTGGTGCCGCTGCCTCCCGAGCAGTTCGACACCAACACCCATAAGAGCCGGCAGAAACTGGTGTTCGACTTGATCCGCCGTGAACGCCCCACCGTGCGCGAGCTGTTCAACAAACTCACCGCCGGTGGGCATCGCGTTCTGATCGGCACGCCGGAAAGTGTCGCGGACGACTTCCAGGAATGGTTCGAAAGCGGCGCCGCCGATGGCTTCAACGTGATGTTCTCCGGGCTGCACCAGGGCATCGCGGACTTTGCCGACGGCGTGGTGCCGGAGTTGCAGCGTCGGGGCCTGTTCCGCCGTGAATACCAGGGCCAGACCCTGCGCGAGAACCTCGGCTTGCCGTATATCGCCAACCGTCACCAGGGGGCGCGTCCATGAAGCAGCTTTCAGTCGCGCTGCTGGCGCTGTTGCTGGCGGCGTGTGGCGCGCCGTCCGACAAAGTCGCCCAGGCCGATGCCGGCACACCCCGCAGCGGTGGCACGCTGCGTGTGGCGCTGGATGGCGACCCGCAATGTGTCGACCCGCAGCAGGCCGGTAACAATACCGCGCTGAATGTGGGCCGGCAGTTGGTGGATTCGCTGACCGACCAGGACCCGGTCACCGGCGCCATCGTGCCGTGGCTGGCCGAACGCTGGGAGGTGGACGCCGATTCGCGGCGCTTTACCTTCGTGCTGCGCCAGGGCGCGACGTTCAGTGACGGTGCGGCAGTGGATGCCGCGGCGGTCAAGGCCAACCTGGAGGCCATCGTTGCGCTCGGTGCGCGTTCGATCCTGGGCGCGACCTACCTGGCCGGGCTCAAGCGCATCGACACGCCGGACAACCACACCGTGGTCGTCGAGTTCGAACAACCCAATGCGCAGTTCCTGCAAGCCACCTCGACCATGACCCTGGGCTTATTGTCGCCGGCCAATCTGGCACTGTCCTCCGGCGACCGTTGCCAGGGCCAATTGGTCGGTTCGGGGCCGTTTGTGCTCAAGTCGTTTGTGCATAACCAGAAGGTCGCCCTCACACGTCGCGAGGATTACGCCTGGGGCTCGTCGCTGGCGGCGCACAAGGGCAAGGCCTGGCTGGACGCTATCGAGTTCCTGATCATCCCCGAGTCCGGCGTGCGCCTGGGCAGCCTGGCGTCCGGGCAGATCGAGGTGAATACCAGCGTGGCGCCGCAGGATGAACCAAGCATCGACAGCCAGGGTTTGGTCCTGCTGACCCGCGCCAACCCTGGCGTGGTGTTCAACCTGGCGCTGAACGAGTCGACGCCCTTGTTCGCCGACATCAAGGTGCGCCAGGCGCTGAGCAAGGCGATTGACCGCGCCGAGTTGCAGCGCATCATTTCGCGCTACCAGAAGCCGGCCACCGCGCTGCTCGCCACCAGCACGCCGCTGTATCGCGACCTGTCGAGCCTGTTGGCCTACGATCCCGAAGGCGCACGCAAATTATTGGATGAGGCGGGTTGGCAAGTGGGCGCCGATGGCGTGCGGGTCAAGGACGGCAAGCGCTTGTCGTTTCGCCTCGATTACTGGCAGCAGACGCCGATCCTGGAGCTGGTGCAGCAACAGTTGAAGGCGGTGGGCATCGACTTCCAGTTGAATAAATCCACCATCAGCCAGGTCACGGCGATCCAGGCCAGTGGGGACTTCAGTGTGCGCTTTCTCAACCTCACGCGTGCTGATCCGGACGTGTTGCGCACCGTGTATTACGCCCAGGGCTACAACATCAACAAGCGCGAGCCGAGCGACGTCGACCGCCTGTTGCGCGAGTCTTCCGAGACCCTCGACAGCGCCAGGCGCCAGGTATTGATCGACCAGGCCAGTGAGCTGTTGCTGCGCGACGGTCATGCGATCGCCCTGGTGGAACTGGCGACGGTACTCGCCCACGGCAAGCAGGTGCAGGGCCTGCACTACGAAGCGTCGTCGCGCCTGCAGTTCTTCGACACCTGGTTGCAGCCATGAAGGGCGCGGCGTTTTACCTGTTGGCCCGGGGCGGGCAGGCGTTGCTGGTGTTGTGGGCGGCGTTCAGCCTGTCGTTCGTGATTCTGTATGCGCTGCCCAGCGACCCGGTGAGTATCATGCTCAACCAGAACGGCGAGCAGACCACCGTCAATCAGCAGCAAGTGGCGGAGCTACGTGCGCAGTACCACCTCGACGAGCCGCTGGCAGTGCAGTACGGCATCGCGTTGTGGCATGCGATGCAGCTGGATTTTGGCGACTCGATCCAGAGTGGCCAGCCGGTGTCAGCGTCGTTGGCCGAGGCGTTGCCGAAGACGGCGGCGCTGGCGCTGGTGTCGTTGGCGGTGTCGCTGGTGCTGGGTGTAGGCCTGGCGTTGGTGGCGAGCCTGACGCGCCAGCGTTGGTTGCGGGATCTGCTGCTCGGGTTGCCGGCGGTGGCGGTGTCGCTGCCGACGTTCTGGGTTGGGCTGCTGCTGTTGCAGTGGTTTTCGTTCGGCTGGCACTGGTTCCCGGCGATGGGAAACCAAGGGCTGGCTTCCCTGGTACTGCCGACGCTCACATTGGCGATCCCCACCAGCGCGGTGATCGCCCAGGTGTTGTCCCGCTCCCTGGCCGCCACCTCGAGCCTGCCTTTTGTCGACGCTCTGCGTGCCAAGGGCATGAGCCCGCTGCGCGTGTTGCTGACCCATGTGCTGCATAACGCGGTGATCCCGATCCTCAGCTTGAGCGGGGTAATTGTCGGCTCGTTGCTGGCCGGTTCCGTGGTCACCGAAACCGTGTTCTCCCGCGAAGGTATCGGGCGCCTGGCCCAAGGCGCGGTCAGCAGCCAGGACATTCCGGTGGTGCAGGGCGTGGTGGTGTTGGCGGCGTTGATCTTCATCACCGTCAACCTGCTGGTGGACCTGCTGTACCCACTGCTTGACCCACGTATTCGCGGAGCCGCCCGATGAGCCTTGCCTTGACCGCCGTTTTGCCACGCCCGCGCTATTTCACCGTGCTGCGCCGGCGCCCGTTGTTGCCGCTGGGTGTGTTCGTGTTGCTGCTGGTGCTGGGTTGGGCGCTGTGTCCGCAGCTGTTCACGCATTTCGATCCCCTGCTGGGTGTGCCGGCCAATGCCTTGCAGGGGCCCTCCACGGCCCATTGGTTCGGTACCGATCACCTTGGCCGCGATCTCTACAGCCGCACCGTCTACGGCGCCGGGCTGTCGTTGCGCGCGACCTTGCTGGCGGTGTTGATCGCCCTGTTCAGCGGTATCGTCCTCGGTGTGCTGGCCGGATTCTTCGGGGGCTGGGTCGATGCGCTACTGATGCGTTGCGTGGAAGTACTGATGGCGATCCCTGCGCTGTTGCTGGCGATGGCGGTGATCACGGTGCTGGGATTTGGCACGGTGAATATCGCCCTGGCGGTGGGGTTGTCGTCGGTGGCGACCTTCGCGCGCCTGGTGCGTGGCGAAGTGCTGCGTTGGCGTGCGAGTACGTTTGTCGAGGCGGCTTCCGCCTGCGGTGTGGGCCCGTGGACCATCATCGCCCGGCATATCCTGCCCCACGCCAGCGCGCCGGTGTTGGCACTGGCCGCGCTGGAGTTCGGCAGCGCGGTGCTGGCGGTCTCGGCCCTGAGCTTTCTCGGCTTTGGCGCGCCGCCGCCGCAACCTGAATGGGGCTTGCTGGTGGCGGAAGGGCGCAACTACATGATCTCCGCCTGGTGGTACACCAGCCTGCCAGGCCTGGTGGTGGCGGCCGTGGTGGTATCGGCCAACCAACTGGCGCGTGCGTTGCAACAGGATCAAGGAACCACACGATGACAGAGCAGATTTTGCTGGAGGTGCACGACCTGCGCATTGCCTACCACGGCCGCGATGGGCGAACGGAGGGTGTGGCGGGTATCGACTTTCAACTCAAGGCCGGTGAGATCCTGGCGATTGTCGGCGAGTCCGGCTCGGGCAAATCCACCACTGCTGCGGCGCTGGTGGGACTGCTGGCGGCCAATGCGCAGATCGAATCCGGCAGCATTCGCCTGGCGGGCCAGGCGTTGACCCATGTCAGCGAGCGCCAATGGCAAAGTATTCGCGGGCGCAGCGTGGGCTTTGTGCCGCAGGACCCGGCGCTGTCCCTGGACCCGGTCAAGCGTATCGGCCAGCAACTCGTGGAGGCCCTGACCCTGCATGGCGTGCCCAAGCCGCTGGCGCGCCAGCGCAGCCTGGCGCTGCTACGTGAAGTCGGCCTGCAGGATGTCGAGCGCGTGGCGCGTGGCTATCCCCATCAACTTTCCGGAGGCATGCGCCAGCGCGTGCTGATCGCCATCGCCCTGGCCAACGACCCGCCGCTGGTGATCGCCGACGAACCCACCAGCGCGCTGGATGTGGGTGTGCAACGGCAGATTCTCGACCGCCTGCAAACCCTGGCCCGCGAGCGCGGCACAGCGGTGTTGCTGATTACCCACGATTTGGGTGTGGCGCTGGACCGAGCGGATCGGCTGCTGGTGATGCACCAGGGGCGCATCGTCGAAACCGGCGTCGCTCGTCGCGTGTTCGAAGCGCCACAGCACGCCTACACCCGGCAGCTTTTGCAGGCCGCGCCGAGCTTGCTGGTGCAACAGCGGCGACAAGTGAGTGCGGCGCGTGTCGATGCCACGCCCCTCTTGACGGTGCAGGGCCTGCGTAAGGATTTCTCAACCTGGCGTCACCCGGCGCCGTTGGCGGTGGACGACGTGTCTTTCCACCTGCCGCGCCATGGCACCACCAGCCTGGTGGGCGAGTCGGGGTCTGGCAAGTCGACCACGGCGCGGTTGATCCTCGGGTTGGAACAGTTGGACAGCGGTAGCGTGGTGTTCGATGGCCAGGACATCAGCCGGGTGTCGCGCCGCGAGTGGCTGGCGCTGCGGCGGCAGATCCAGGTGGTTTATCAGAATCCCTATGCGTCATTGAACCCACGGTTAAGCCTGGAGCAGATCATCAGCGAACCGCTGCAGGCGTTTGACCTGGGCGATGGCGCCTGGCGCCGACAGCGGGCGGCGACCTTGCTGGAACAGGTCGAGTTGCCGGCGCGGTTGTTGGGGAGCCGGCCGGTGGAGTTGTCCGGTGGGCAGCGACAGCGAGTGGCGATTGCGCGGGCGCTGGCGTTGGAGCCCCAGTTGCTGGTGCTGGATGAGGCGTTGTCGGCGTTGGACGCGTCGATCCAGGGACAGATCTTGAAGTTACTGGCCGAGCTGCAGGAGCGATTGGGGTTGAGCTATCTGTTTATTTCCCATGATCTGGCGGTGGTGAGGCAGATTTCCGATCATGTGGTGGTGATGCGCGCTGGGCAGGTGGTGGAACAGGGGGAGTGTGAGCGGGTGTTTACGGCGCCTGTGAGTGAGTATACGCAGGGGTTGCTGGCGGATATTCCGGGGCGGTTGCTGGCGGTTGGGTGATGGGATGCATCAGGTCGCCTTGGTTTGCACCCTGAATACGCCGTCCTTGCAGGAGCCGGCTGCCAGCGAAAAACGCGAGGTCGCCGGGAGCATCCAGATGCCCCGCGTCATCGTTAACGACCATCGCCGGCAAGCCAGCTCCTACAGTGGGAGGTATCGATGGATATTCACTCCATCAGGCCTCATGCACCACAGCACTGCCACTCTCCACCACAAACCCCTTCAACGTCGACACCGTAGCAGCCGGATCCAACCGATCCGAAATCGCCTGCATCTTCACCTCCAACCTCCCAGGCGTCAGGTCCAGCGACAGATACCCCCGCGGCCGACTGTCATAGAACCGGATCTGCGGATTCGCCGGCAATATCGACTGCACCGCCTCATAACTCGGCCCATTGGAGGTAATCGACGTACCCACAAACTCCGCCGCCACCAATGTCGAATCCGGATCCTCTGGCCGCTCATACAGATGGTTGGCCCAGAACGAATGGTAATCCCCACTCAACACCACCGGATTCGCTACCCGACTGTCGCGCAGGTTCTCGATCAGCCGCCCACGTGCTGCTTGAAACCCGTCCCAACTGTCGGTCCAGTAACGCGCACCATCGGTCCCCGGTCTGTCCGCCCGTAGCGGCGCCACCAGCAGGTCCTGGGCCAGCAGGTTCCAGCGGCTGTCGCTGCGGCGCAATCCGTCGTAGAGCCAACGCTCCTGCTCGAACCCCAGCAACGTGCGCGTGGGGTCGGCCAGGTCTGCGCAACTGCTCGACTCCATATGGCCCTTGCCGAAATTCGGTGCCTGGTAGCATGGTTGGCGTGAGCGATATTGGCGGCCATCGAGCACCGGGATTGCGGCGAGGTCGCCATAGGTGAAGCGCCGATAGATCCGTGGGCTGCCATTGCTGCCGATGGGTGGGCGGCGCAACGGCATGTTTTCCAGGAAGGCCTGGTACGCCGCCGCCCGGCGTTGCTGGAAGGCGGCGAGGGTGACCTTCGGGTCTCTGGAGGACACGCCGGAGTAATCGTCCTGTACCTCATGGTCATCCCAGGTGGCGATCCACGGCGCGGCGGCGTGCAGCTGTTGCAGGTCGGGGTCGGTCTTGTGCAGCGCGTAGCGGTATCGGTAGCCGGCCAGGTCAGTGGCTTCGGGCGCGCCGTAGGAGCGAGCCAGGCCGGGTGTGCCGGGGGCGTTGGTGTATTCGTAGATGTAGTCGCCGAGGAACAGCACCAGGTCGGGACGCTCGTTGGCCATGTGCCGATAGGCGCTGAACAGGCCGCGCTCGTAATGCGCGCAGGAGGCGACGCCCAGGCGCAGGTGATCGACCCTGGCATTCAGTGCCGGCAGGGTCAGCGCACGTCCGGTCGGCCCACGCTCGCCCAGGGCGATAAAGCGGTACCAGTATTCACGGGCCGGCTGCAGCCCGCGCAGCTCCACGTGCACGGCGTGTCCATTGATCGCCAGGGCCTGGGTGCGGCCGCGTTGGGCGATGCGTTGGAAGTGTTCATCCAGGCCGACTTCCCAGTCCACCGGGATGCTCGCGGGCAGTGTGTATTCGTTGCCGGGAAACAGCGGCAGCGTGCTCAGCCGCGTCCAGATCACAAAGCCATCGGGCCAGGGATCGCCACTGGCGACCCCCAGGGTAAATGGCGTGGGCACATTCGCCAGCGCACTGCCGTAACGCAACACCAGGGGGGCGACAGCCGCCCCGGCCAACAGGCGCAGGGCCTGGCGGCGGTTCAGATCGAAAGTCATGACGGGTCCCTAGAATTTGTAGCTGGCCTGCACACCCACGGTGCGCGGGTCACCCGGTGTGGCGATTTGCGCGTTGGACAGGAACGAGCCGTGGTACAGGTCGTATTTCTTGTCGAACACGTTGCGGGCCCACAATGCCCCCGACCAGTTGCTGCCCTTGGGCGTGATGCCCAGGCGCGCATTGGCCAGCCAGTAGGCTTGGGTGGTGGTGCCGTTGCTGCCGGTGATGCGGTCGTGGAACGAGTAATCGCTCTCGGCGCTGAAGCTGAAGCCGCCTACATCCCACACGTACTGCAACTGGCCGCCGTAGCTGATTTTCGGGAAGTTGGTCAGGCTGGAACCGGAGAAGTCGGTGTACACCGGATAGGCAAACCCCACCGCGCGGGTGGCCGTGCTGTTCAGGCCCTGGTAGTCGACGTACTTGCCTTTCTTGGTACCGAAGTACTGGCCGAGGGTCAGGCCCGATACCGGTTCCCATTGCACTTCCAGCTCATAGCCGTAGATCTTCGATTTGGGGATATTCACCAGCCGGCCGACGTTGCCCACCGCTTGGCTGATCCATACCTGGGACTGGTATTGCTGGTCGCGGTAGTCGTAGTAGAACGCCGAGCCGTTGAAGCGCAGCGTGTCGCTCAAGTCGCTCTTGAAGCCCGCCTCATAGGCCAGCAGTTTTTCCGGTTTGACCGGCGCGATCTGCTCGGCATAGCTGGAGTTGTAGGCGGTAAAGCCTCCGGACTTGATCCCGCGGCTGACCGTCGAGTACAGCAGGGTCGACGGCGTGAGCTGGTATTCGAGGCCGAGTTTCCATGAGGTGGAGTTGCTGTCCAGGTCGCTGTCGGCGGCGGGGAAGCTCAATTGCCCCAGGCTGTAGACGCCCTGGTTGACCAGGATGCGCTGGGTGGCGAAGTCTTCCAGCTCGCGGTGCTCTTTCTCCTGGCGCAGGCCGACGATCACTTTCCAGTTGTCGGTGAGCTGGTAGTCGCCCTGGGCGAAGGCGCTGTAGGTGTTGGATTTCTGGGTGTAGGAGGTGTAGGTGCCGTAACCCAGGTTGGCGCTGAAGTCCGAGTAGAAGTTTTCATCCAGGCGGTCCTGGGCGAAATACAGCCCGGTCTGCCAGTTGAAGCGTTCGTTGTCGTGGGAGGCGAGGCGCAGTTCCTGGGAGAACACTTCGATCTTCGAGTCGAAGTATTCATCGGATTGCGGGATCACCGAGGCATCCCAGTCGATGTATTCGCGGCGGCGGAAACGGTCGGACGCGGTGATGCTGGTGACGCTCAGGTGGTCATTGAGGTCGAAGGTGCCGGTGAGCGCGAAGCCGGTGTTGTCGTTGTCGCGGTGGGGCTTGTCACCCACGGAGAGCCCGGTGAGCCTGGCAAAGCCCGGGGTCAGGCCCCAGCCGGTGTGCTTGCCGTTGCTCTCGGCGCCGATCGGTGAGTACGCAGCGCCGTTGGCGTTGGGTTTCAGGCCCTGGTACAGGTACGAGCCGCGACTGTCGGACTTGTCCTCGCCAGCATGCACGGTCAGGTTGAAGTTGATGTCCGGCGTGGCGTCCCAATCGAACTGGCCGCGCACCGAGGTGTTGTCCTTGTCGCCCAGGCTTTGCCCGGTGACGCGGTTATCCTGCCAGGCGCCGCCTTGCTCGGTGATGAACGACAGGCGCGCACGCAGGGTGTCGCTGAGGGGGCCGGAAAGAAACCCTTCGACATTGCTGGCGTGGTAGGACCCGTAGCTGGTGGTCAGCCCACCGTGGAATTCACGGGTGGGTTTTTGGGTGATGAAATTGATCGCGCCGGCGGTGCTGTTACGCCCGTACAACGTGCCCTGCGGGCCACGCAGTACCTCGACGCGCTCCAAGTCGAAGAGCTGGCCCTGGGTCTGGATCGGGTAGGGCAACGCGACCTGGTCGAGGTACACACCCACCGTAGAGGTGTTGTTGCTGCCATAGTCCTTGAGCCCCACGCCGCGAATCCGAAACAGCGGATTGCCGCCGCCGTACTGCGGTGCAATGTCGAGGTTGAGCACATAGTTTTGCAGCTCGTTGACGTTGGTCACGCCCTTGTTCTGCAGGTCCTGGCCGCTGAGGGCGGTCAAGGCGATGCCAACGTCCTGGGCCGATTCTTCATGGCGCTGGGCAGTTACCGTGACCTGGGGCAGGGCGGTGGTGGTCGGGGGTTCTGCGCCCAGGACGTCGCCGGCCAGCAGCGCCATGAAGGGCGCACTGGCAAGGACGAACGGGCGGGCAGGTTTGGTGTAGCGATAGGTGCGAAGCAGAGGGTGCATGGCAAGGTCCCTGAAGAAATTCCATTCTTGGGCGCGGGGCAGGCGGAATGCCGTCCCATCGCGCAGGGGCCGCTCTTTGAAGAGTAAGCTGCTGACATCGATAGCAAGCTATATGCCATCATTTTGTCATAATTAAGTTGATGAATTTATTCAGGTTTTTGGGCGGGTGAGAGAGGGCCGTTGAATAAGCAACAGCCCGAGGGGCAGGATGTTTCAGAATCAACAGGCGTTTGCGCAGGATCAGCGCGTACCCGGATACCGTGTCTCCATCACGATCGACAGCGCATCCGGGCGCCAGAATTCCTGGTCGAACTCCACCGCCTGGTTGTCTTCGCCGAAGTTCAGGCGCTCCAGGTACACACTGGTGGAGCCCGGCGACAGTTGCAGCAATTCCGCCTGTTCTTCATTCACGGTGCCGATGTGCATTTCCAGTTCACAGCGCGATTGCACCCGTCCAAACCGTTCGCGCAGCAGTTGGGTCAATGAGGTATTCAGATCGGCTTCCAGCAGATCCGGGCACCAGCTGGCGAGCAGCGCGTTGAATTCCAGCAGCACCGGGCGGCGGTCGATCCAGCGGCGGCGTTGCAGGAAAAACACCGGTTCGTCCGCCGAGACCAGGCCCATGCGCTTGGCCAGCCAGGACCCGGCCGGACGCAGTTCGGCGTGCAGGCATTCGGTGCGGGGTGTGCGGCCCTGGGCGCTGACGTAATCCATGAAGCCGCTGATGCGCGTTGGGTCGTAGCGAATGCGCTGCGGGCTGACGAACCAGCCGCGGCGGTTTTCGCGGTACACCAGGCCCTCGGCTTCCAGTTGCTGCAAGGCCTGGCGCAGGGTCACGCGGGTACAGCCGAAGCGTTCGATCATGTCCCGTTCGGACGGGAATTTCTCGTCGGCCTGGGGGCTACCGGCAGCGATGTCGTTGGCGATCTGTTCGCGGATGCGCTGGTAGTGCGGGGAGATGGGGTCGAAAGGCATCCTGGGGTTCCGTGTGCAGGCATGACGTGGGGCAGACTCTACCCTTCCTGCTGGTGCAGGTCACGCTGCCACGCACGCAAACCATAGGCCGCCAATACCACAAAACCGGCATACAACGCGGCAGTCAGGTGCAGGTCCTTGAAGAGGAACAGGCCGACATACGCCGCGTCCAGCACGATCCACAGCCACCAGCTGACCACGTATTTGCGCGCCGCCCACAGGCTGGCCACCAGGCTGAAGGCGGTGAGCAGTGAGTCCAGCCAGGGCAGGGCGGCGTCGGTGAAATGGTGCATCAGCGCGCCCAGCGCCACGGCGCCGATCAGCCCGGCCAGCAGGTGCCGCCAGGCCTCCTGGGGCGGCAGGCGCTCCACGCGCACCTTGCCCGCCTCAATGCGCCCGGTGCTCCAGCGCCACCAGCCATACCCTTGCAGCACAGCAAAGACCAGTTGCAGCAGCATGTCCGAATACAGCTTCACGTCGAAGAAGATCCAGGCATACAGCAACACCGCGACCACACTGACCGGCCAGCACCAGCGCACCCGCTGTGCGGTGAGCCAGACCCCGGCGATGTTGAAGAACACGGCGATGATTTCCAGTGGCGACATAGGGCTCTCTCACGACTCATTTTCTAGATGCAGCGCCTGTTGCTTGAGCTGGCGCTTGCGTTCAAAGGGCAGTTTTTCCTGGTCGCCATACGGGGCGCTGTACCAGTTGCCGTAGGTTGGGTTGGGCAGCAGGAACCAGCGTTGGCCCAGCCACGCCAGGTACGGGGCGGCGGCCTTGCGTTGGTCGGCCAGGGTGTTGTGATCGGCTTGCACGAAGTCGCCAAAAGAGTCACCCGCCAGCATCAGCACACGGGCGTGGCTGGCCACCCATTGGCGACGGCAGTTCTTGCCGTAGCCGGCCTGTTCGCAGTGACCGGTCGGGGTGCTGGCGGCCAGCACCTGTTCGTTGCGCTCTACCGGGAAGCCGCGCAGGCGCAGGTTGTTGACCGTCGCCTGGACCTGGCTGTGTTCGCGGTTGGTGATGTAGTAGACGGTGATGCCCTTTTTATCCGCCGCCTGCAGGAACTCCACGGCGCCGGGGAGCGACTGGGCCTTGGCCTGGTCGACCCAGGTGTTCCAGCGGTCATAGGAGTAGACCTGATTGTCGAGGATGTCCCGGGCGTTGAGCGGGATGTTGTCCAGCACGGTTTCGTCGATATCCACCACCACCGCCGGCGGCAGGCCGGTGAGGTTGCGCGCAGGCAAGGGCAAGGCGTCCCAGGTCGGGTCGGCCAGGGCAGCATCCAGTTGGCGCGTGGCGCTGGCGAACACCTGGCGGTAAATCAGCTCGTGCTCGATGGAGGTCTGGGTCCACAGCACCGCGTCCAGTTGGTCATTGGCGGGCGGTCGCTGCTGGCAGCCCACCAGGGCGGTGGAGAGCAGGCACACACTGGCAAACATCAGA
The DNA here is from genome assembly GCF_000612585.1 of Pseudomonas sp. CHM02. GTDB lineage: Bacteria > Pseudomonadota > Gammaproteobacteria > Pseudomonadales > Pseudomonadaceae > Aquipseudomonas. The sequence continues at coordinate 118,164 of NZ_JFCA01000006.1, read as the reverse complement.
TTACGCATAAACACTCAGCCTCAGAAATTGACGGTGGCGGACAATCGCGCAGTGCGCGGCGCACCCAGGAACAGGTAGCCGTCGCCTGCGGATTCACCCACATCGCGCCAGTAGCGTTTGTCGAACAGGTTGTCGACGGTCAGGCGCAGCACAGTAGCGTAATCGCCGACCTTGGTGGTGTAGCGGCCGCCCACATCGAATACCGCGTAGTCATCCACCTTGACCGTGGCTTCGCGGTTGGCGTATTTGCTGGCGCTGTATTGCACCCCGCCGAGCAACGCCAAGCCTGGTAGGCCGGGAATGCTGTAGTCACCGTGCAGGCTGGCGCGCAGCTTGGGCACGTTGATCGCCTGGTGGCCGTCGTAGTCGTCGGTGCCGCTGTCGCTGACCCGCGCACGGATCGCCGCGACGCTGGCCGAGACTTGCAGGTCGGAGGTCACGCGGCCGTTGGCGGACAGTTCGATCCCCACGTTCTTCTGCTTGCCTTGCTGTACGAAGGTGATGCTGCCGTCCTCATTCGGGCGGTTGTACTGCAGGTCCTGGGTGATCTGGAACAGCGCGGCGGTCAGGCTCAGGCGCTGGAAGTCACGCTTGATCCCCACTTCCAACTGGCGCGAGGTGGTGGGCGGCAATACCTCGTCGGCGTTGCTGCTGAACCACGCCGCTTCACCGCCCAGGGACAAACCCTTGCTGTAACTGGCATACAACGACGTGTCCGGACGCGGCTTGTAGATCAACGCCACTTGGGGCAGGAACACGCTGCGCTGGGTGTGACGCGTGGTGTCGCCGGCCTGGTTGTAAGTCTCCTCGTCGAGGCGTACCTGGCGCCCGCCGAGGAGGGTTTGCCATTGCTCGTTGAAACTGATGCGGTCGCTGGCGAACAGGCCGTACTGGCGGCTGTCGAGACGGCGGTAGGTGTGGCCCAGCGGCCCGTTGTAGGGATCCAGCACCGGTGACGGCTGGTAGATATTGCCCTCGCCGATGTACTCGTTGACCGACTCGCGCCGGTCGACCAGGCGCCGGAACGCGGTGGTGCCGAACGTCAGGTCGTGCTTGAGGAAGCCGGTGTCGAACTGGCCATTGATCGCGGCCTGGGCTTCTTCGTTGCTGCGGGTGTCGTCGGGGCTGCGATAGTCGGAGATGTCATAGTCGCCTTCGGCACTGAAGTGGTTGGGCACGGCAGTGCTGGCGCAACTGGCGGCGCCGTAGCAGCCCCAGGCGAAGGTGCTGTAGTCGTCGATCACCACGCGGCTGCGGGACGCACTGAAACTGGCTTTCCAGGCCTCGTTGAAGCGGTATTCGAACAGCCCGTCGAGGTTCAACGAGCGGATGCCCACCGGGTTCGACCAGCTCTGGTAGGCCAGCAGGTCCTTTGGCGAAACGTGATGCGGCACTTCGCTGCCGCCGAGCAGTTGATAGCCCGGCACCGAGCGCTGCTCGCGGTCCTGGTATTCGGCGTTGAGTTGCAGCAGCGCATTGGGGCTGATGTTCCAGTCCAGGGCCAGGGAGGCGAAGTCGCGCTTGCCGTCGGCATGGTCGACGTAGGAGCGGATATCTTCGTGGGCCAGGTTGATACGCACACCCACCTGCTGTTCGGCGCCGAGCCAGCCGCCGATATCGGTGGCCAGGTAGCGTTCGCCCTGTTCATTGGTGGAGACCGTCACCGAACGCACATTTTCCGGGCGCTTGCTCACGTAGTTGACCAGCCCGCCGGGCTCGGACACGCCGCTCTGCAAGCCGGCCAGGCCCTTGAGCACTTCCACCTGCTGCTTGTTTTCCAGCGCCACGTTCTGCTCGCCGGTGATGGTGCGACCGTTGATCTTGTAGCTGCTGGCCGGGTTGAGCGCAAAGCCGCGTACCACGAAATTCTCGTAATAACCGACCGGGGCATAGCTGTCGCCGACCGAGGCGTCGTTCTTCAACACCTCGCTGAGCAGGCGTGCCTGCTGGTCTTTCAGGCGGCCTTCGGTGATCACCGAGACGGATGCCGGGGTGTCCAGCAACGGCGCATTATCGAAGCCGGCCACGGCGGCTTTTTTGGCCTGGTAGTCCGTGGTCTCCTGGCCGAGCACGGTGACGGTATCCAGGGTCGCATCCTGGGCGTGAGCTGTCGCAGCGGCAAAAGTGATGCTCAAGGCGAGCAGGGTGTGGCGATAAGGTGTGGTCATGTAAAGAGCGCTCCAAGGGCTTGCCCGCCGTCGCCGTACGCTTTTATCGGGCGCAAAGGGCCCAGCGCTGCGCAACGGACGGGTTGCCAGTTCGTGATGAAAAAGCCGAGTTCGCCAACAGTGGCGTCAGGCCGGAGCTGCTCCGGTAGTCATTGGTAAACGTGCGTCGGCGGCCCATTCCTGCAGGGAGCCGTCGTAGAGGCTGATGTCCTGGCGACCGAGCACGGTCAGGGCCAGGGCGTTGGCGGCGGCCGAGATGCCGCCGCCGCAGTACAGAACCAGTGGGCCTTCGCTGTGCAGCAGCGTGGGGCCGATCGCCAGGGCCAGGGCATCCTTGGGCAGGTAGCGGCCGTGGCTGTCGAACAGGTGGCGGGCCGGCAGGTTATGGCTGCCGGGGATATGCCCGCGTCGGGCGTAGCGGGTCGGGGCGGTGCCGTCGAACAGGGCCGTGCCCAAGGCGCAGACCAACAGCCCTGGCGCTCGCCCGGCGACGATGGCTTCCACGCCATTGCGGTCGATCCACGACGCGGGATGCGGGTCGATCGGCCAGGGGTGTGCTTTTATCGGCGTGGCCGGGCCGCTTTGCTGCGGCAGGCCCGCGTCATGCCAGGCGTTGAACCCGCCATCGAGTACCGCCGCATCGATGCCCAGACTGCGCAGCATCCACCACAGGCGCGCCGCCCAGAAACCATCGGCACGGTCGTAGATCACCAGATGTTTGCCCACACCCGCGCCGAGGTTCGCCAAGGCGTGCACCAGCGCATCGGACGCGGGCATGGCGAAGCTGAAACTGGCCTGTGTGTCCGCCAGTTCGGTCACCAGGTCCGCATGTTGCGAGCCAGGAATATGCGCCTGCAACCAGCCGTCGTAACCGCTGGCAACGCGATAGTCACCATCGAATGCCGGTGACGGCAGCCGCACCGTGGCATCCAGCACCACCAGCGTGGGATCGCCCAGGTGTGCCTGTAGCCAGTGAACATCAACCAGGAGGCTCATACGTGTTTACGCCGGATATGGCCGAGCAAACGTTGCCCTTCGGTACCGGCGAACCAGCGCAGATGGCCGAGCAGGTACGCGTAGTACGCCACATCGGCGCTGGCGGTGGAGCCGACTATGTCCTGGAAATACGCGACCTCGGACAGCGCGAAGTCCACATGCACCAGCGGCAGCAAGGCGGCGAGGGTGTGCAGGTCTTTTGTGCTCAGCGCACGCACCTGGTGATAGCCGGCTAGCAGGGCATCAACGCTGTCGAGGTCGGCGCGGGCGGTGCCGCCATTGTCCAGTTCGAGCCAGGGCACGGCGTTGCGTTCGATCGCGGTGGCCAGGTCGAAGAGGGCGAAGGTACGGTCGGCCAGGCCGAAGTCCAGCACACTGGAGACGCTGCCGTCTGCCGTCCACAAAAGGTTGGAGGCGTGCCAGTCGTTGTGGGTCCACAGCGCTGGTTGTTCACGCAGCAGAGGATGCAGCGCCTGGTGCCACGGCAACAGCAGCTCGCTGAGTTGGGCGTGCCAGTCCTTGTCGGCGAGATAAGGGCTGTGAAGATTACCGATGGCGTCCAGGGGCGCCGACTGTTCGATCAGTCGCGCATTGGCCAGCAGCACAGGGGTATGGCGTTGCGGCGCGTCGTAGTGTTCGGCGCTCTGATGCAGGCGGGCCAAGGCCTGGCCGGCGGCGAGGGCGTGCTGGTTATTTTGAAACGGCGACCACGACAGCGCGTCGCGGTACAGGTCGAGGCCCTCGGCGAGGTGGTGCACTTCATAGGTCCACTCGCCGTGCAGCGTGGCCGTCGCCCCCTGGCGGTTCGGGACCACCGCTGCCACGGGCGCGCCCTGCTGATGCAGGTGGGCGATCAGGCGGTGTTCCTCCTCCAGCCACGCCGCTTGCCGCACGTGCTGGTGATGACGTTTGACGAACAGCGTCGCGTCGCGAGTCGTGATCAAGCCGGCAGCGGAGAACGGCCGTGGGCTGTGCCAGTGCAGGCTGTGCAGTGGGCCCAGTTGTGGGTAGTCACGCAGCAGCTGTTCGATATCGTTCTCGTGCAGGGCCGGCCAGTCGGCGGCGACCGGGTCCAGCCCCAAGCCATGGGCGGTGCGTTGTGGGTTCATGCCTGTACCTCTGGCAGGTAGGCGTTGGTGGTTGCGCCTTGCCACACCTGCGGGTTGTCGAGCACTGCGTGCGCATGCAGCCACTCGGCATACGGCGCCAACAGTGCCTGGCGCTGCTCGCCCCAGCGGCCGTCGTGCAGCCAGGTCGGGGCGATTTTATGCAGCGAGGCGCTCAGCAGTTCTGCCGGGAAATACGGGGTGGTGTGTTCGTAGGCCGCGAGTGCAATCGACGGTTCCTGCGCCACGGCCAGGTAACCGCGGGCGGTGGCGGCGAGGAAATCGCGTACCACCTCGGGCTTGCCCGCCAGGGTGCGCTCATGGGCGCCGAGCAGGTAGCTGTGATAGGCCGGCGCGCCAATGTCGTCCACCGGCAACACCACGCGGCGCGCCGCCTCGATGGGGCTGTGCATCAACGCCTCCCAGGCCCAGTAGCCCCCGAAACTCGCGTCGGCCACGCCTTCGGCCAACTGCTCGGGGCGCAGTTCGCGCACGCCGCTGTCCACCAGGATCACCCCATCGGGATCGCCACCGTCGCGGCTCACCAAGTGGCGCACCATGGCCAGGCCCCGTGGCGTAGGGTTGAGCGCCAGGCGCTTGCCCACCAGGTCGCGAGGGCGGCGGATGCCGGAGTCGGTCAGGGTCTGGATCGACTCCAGCCCCGCATGATTGATCGCCGCGATGCCTTGCAAGGCCTGGCCCAGGCCTCGTCGCACCAGCAGGCGGTTGCTGGGGAACACACCAAAATCCGCGGCGCCGGTCAGCAGGTGCTGCAAGGTGTCGCCACGGTAGGGGTCGTGCACCACCAGTTCCACGTCCAGTCCCAGTTCCTCATACCAGCCGCGTTCCCGTGCCAGGTACAAACCCGCCGAATTCGGCCACGGATGAAAGTACTCCAGCATTACCTTTACCGACACCATCGCTTGCCACTCCAACCCAACGTCCTTTGATGGGGGCGATTTATAAGGGAGCAATCTGGTATATACCAATATCGTTTATTGCTATGGATATGCCGTAATCGATGCACGCGGGTGTTTGGAAGAGCGCCAAAAACGCTTCGCCCCAACACTTGGTGCCCCGCGTCATCGTTAACGACCATCGCAGGCAAGCCAGCGCCTACAGTTGACCGAGATCGGCTTTCAATACCGGTCGGCTATCAGGTTGTCGCGCTTTTGCGTTTGATTCTAGCCGCCCCAAATCACTGTCGGATTACAGGCACACCGAGCGTAAGCGAGGTGCCGATATGTACTCGAACTATCAAGGCTCACACACCAGAGCCTGCCGCTCATAATTCAGTGCCTTGTTCTGCACTGGCAACACATACGAAGCACTGCACCGACGCTCTCCCCACTTGATCACCAACGTCCCCTGGTCTTCCTCCACCAACGCCAGTGCATTCCCATTCGGATCAGCAATCGCCAGTTGTTTCCCCGTCGAGTCCTCCAACGAAGCCCCAAACCCCAGCGGCTTATGCTGCGCATCCATCAATTCAAACAACACCCGCCGCCCCGTGGTACCGCTGTAACGTGCGACCACCACCGCGCCACGGCGTGGCACCACTTGCTGGGTAGCGTTGGTGATTTCCACGTCACCGCCCAGGTCGCGGGTATCCAGGCTGATCCAGTTGACGCGGTAAGGCTGCGCATTCGGAATCACCGCGTAGCCGTTGTAACCGGTCTCCACACCGCTGTAGCTGCTGATCTTCGCCCCGGAGACGCCTGGCAACTCGGCCAGTGCGAAGGTCTCGCTGACGGTCTGCCCCAGGTTGATCCCGCCGCCATGGGCCACCACGGAACCGGCCAGGTTGACGTTCTGCGAGTTGTAGCCCTGGCCCTGGCTGTAGCCCAGACTCACATCCGCCACGGCGGTGCGGCTGTTGATATTCGCCGAGCCGGAATCGCCGCTGGTGTCGCTGTGGCCGGCCTGCACCGAGTAGAACGTGTCGCTGGCATCGGCGACGTAGCCATTGATGCCGGCCTGGGTGGTGGTGTTGCCGCGCTGGTGGCTGGTGGTGACAAACGCGCGCGGTGCACGGGCCTGGCTGCCCAGCGGGAAGGACACCGAGAGGTTCACCTGGGTGTCACTGCTCGGCTCGCCCCAGGTGACGATCTGCTTGGTGCGCGTCACGCCGAGGTTGTAGCTCAGGTTGCCCCAGTTGCTCGTGTAGCCGGCGGAAAAACTCTGGGAGCCGCCACGGTTCCAGTAACGCTGGTCGCTGGCGTTCACGTACAGGCTGCCGAACTGGCTGTTGCGGCCGATGCTCTGGTTGATGGTCAGGTCGGTGCGGGTTTTCGAATGGCCGCTGCGCACGCGGATGCTGTCGCTGATGTCTTCGACGTGGTCGTTGAAGCTGCGATACCCCTCGGTCGAGTAGCGGTAGGCGGCGAGGGTGAAGTTGGTGTCGGTGCCGGCAAAGGTCTTGGCGTACAGCGCACGCACGCTGCTGCCCTGGGTGGTTTGTCCCTGGGCCTTGCTTGAGGAGTGGGTCACATCCAGCGATACCGCGCCCAACGCGGTGTTGCGCCCGGCCCCGAGGGACAGTGCGTTGTAGTCATCGCTGGCTTGTACGCCGACGATGCCACTGAGGTTGCTGGTCAAGCCATACGCCAGGGTGCCGCTCAGGAAGCGCGGGGTCGCCAGGCCGTCGGTGTTGCTGTTGAAGCGGCCCGCCGAGACGCTGTACTTCACCTGGCCCTCACGCACCATGATCGGCAAGCTGGAAAACGCCTGCATCGTCACACGGCGAGTGCCGTCGGCCTCGATCACGGTGACCTGCAAATCACCGTTGGAGCCGCTGGGGTAGATGTCGTTGATCTCGAACGGCCCCGGCGCGACGTTGGCGGTGTAGAGGATGTAGTCGTTCTGGCGGATTTCCACCGTCGCGTTGGTCTGCGCCACACCGCGGATCACCGGCGCATAGCCACGCTCACTGTCGGCACGCATGCCTTCGTCGGAAGCCAGTTTGACCCCGCGATAACGCACGCTGTCGAACAGGTCGGTGTCGGAAAAGATCTCACCGGCGCTGAACTGGCCCTTGATAGCGGTCACGTCATGCTGCACATAGGTGCGGTTGCTGGTGTAGGTGTTCGAGCGCCCGGTGCCGCCGCTCAGGTTCGACTCGTTGCGCAGGCGCCAGGCGCCCAGGTTGATGCCGTTGCGCAGGCCGAGGTTATTGGCGATGCGTGTGTCGTAGTCGCCGGCGGTACGGCTGCTGTTGAGCTGGTAGTTGATGAACGCCACGGGCACGCCTTCATCCCACAGTTGCGGGTCGACGTAGCCGCGCAGGCCACGCTGCATGGCCACCTGCGGAATGCTCGCCAGCAGGCGCAGGCGGCTGCTGTCATAGCGCACGCTGGCGTCTTCGATCAACTCCGCCAGCGGGTAGCATTCCTGCGGTTGTTGCGGGTCGAGTTTGCCCTGGGCCTCCAGGCGGGCCATGTCGATGCCCAGTTGCTTGAGCAGGTCGAGGGTCAGGCAGGCTTCGACCCGACCGTTCTGCGGGTTGCGCTTGAAGTCGATATCGCGCCGGCCCACCAGCACTTCGTTGCTGTACAGGTCGACGCGGTAGTTGCCGGGCAACACGCTGTTGGCCGAGAGCAATTGCTGCAGGTCGACCGGAGACTGCGAGCCCTGCAGGAACGTGGTGTTGAAGGTCTCCGCCGCTTCGTCAGCCAGGGCCCAGGCGGGCAGGCTGGCGGCAATCGCCAGCGACAGCGTCTTTAATTTCAGTGCGCCACGCGCGGACCTGTTGCTGGAAAGAAAAGACATGCGAAGACCTGTGGCATCCCTGGTTGGCGAACAAGCGTGAGCCTGAGGCGATGTGCTCAGGGTTTGCGGCGTGATTCACTGGCGTGTGTGGTGCCGCCAGCCAGGGAGGCGGTGTAATGGTTCTGCGCGCCGTAGTCATTGATGCTGGAGAACGACAACTGCACCGCGCCGCTGGCGGTCAGGCCCTTGAGCGGGAACTGTCTTTCTTCGCCCGGGGCGACCATGGTGGAGTCGCTGGCCAGTTGTTCCTGCACTTTGATGTCGGCCATGGACACGTGGTACAGCGTCGGGTTTTTCACCGTCAGCACGCTTTGCGCGCCGTGCCTGGCCAGTGTCCACTCCAGTTGGGCAGGGGCCTGCAACGCACTGCCCGGCAAACCGGCAGGGCGGAAAAAAATCTTGATGCGTTGGCGGATGGCCAACTGCAAGGTGTTCTCGGCTTCACTGGCCTTGGGGATTTCCTGCACGTTGAGCCACACCACGGACTCGCGGTCGGTGGGCATGCCGGTGCCTTCATACAAGATGCGCAGCAGTTGCTGTTCCTTGGCGAACACCCGTGCCAACGGCGGGGTGACGGCAAACGGGGCGCGGCTGCCACTGGTGTCGTTGCGGTCGACCCAGGACTGGATCAGCACATCCTGGTTACCGTTGCGCACGGTGATATTGGCTTCCCTGTGGTCGCCATCGAACACGATACGCGTGGCATTCAATGAAATACTGGCGGTGGCCTGGGCAGCCATGAGCATGCCCAGCAGGCCGAGGCCCGCGGCGATAGAACGAGGCAGCATGAGGTGGGTCCGGTGTCGTCAGAAGGGGAATGGCGAGGCCGCAAGGCCTCGCGCGTTCGGTGCACAGGCGCCGGGTTTATTCGTATTGCAGGATGAACGGCAGGGTGGCGTCACCGCGACCGGCCGTCGATGCACCGGCGGCGCCGGTGGTGACGTAGGCCGCCGCGAAGCTCAGGGTGGCGTCGCCGCCTTCGGTGCCTTGGCCGTGCATGGTGCTTTCGATGCGTGCGGTGGCTGGCGAGCTCAGGTCGATCAGCGTGCCTTTGCTGTCGAGCAGGGCGATACCGACGTTTTGTGCGGTGGCCGAACCCGGGTTCAGGGCCAGTACGTTCTTGCCGGTCACCAGGCCCGAGCCGCCGTTGTTGGCGTCAAAGATCATCGCGACCTTGGTGCCCTGGTTGCAGTTGACGTTCAGGTTGAAGTCTTTGGCGGTTACGCGACCTGCGGTTGGGTTTTCCGCGGTGCCCATGTCCTTGATCGAGACGTTGCCCATGTCCACCGAAATGGTGCGGTCGGAGTTGGCGCCGTCAACCGAGCAGGCATCGTTGTTGATGATGCCGGTGAAGGTGATTTTGCCGCTGCCGCCCAGCGTCGGTGTCGGTGCCGCAGTCTCTTCGGCGAATGCACTGCCGGCCGCGCAAATAATGGCCGAGGCGATAACAGCCAGGGAAAACTTCTTCATGATGATGTCCATAAGTGTGAGTTGGAAAAGTGCGGTTTCTGAACTGCCGGGAAATAGTAAGAGGCGAGTGCAGACGAGCAAATAAGACGATTCTTATAAGCGTGGGAGGGGGCGGTCTAGTTGCATTTATGGAAGGGTGGGGACCAGCAGTTATAGGCTTAAGTCATTGTCCCAAAATGGCTTTTAAAGTTGCCGCTTAGTTGAAGATGTTACGCGCCAGGCAATAGGCAAGAAGATCCTGGTCACTGCTGACTTCAAGTTTGCGCATGGCCGATATTTTTTGCGCGCTGATGGTTTTTGAACTTCGGTTCTGACTGCGCGCAATATCACTCACACTCATGCCGGAAATAAACAGGCGCAGGATTTCAAACTCCTTGGGCGACAAGGTAGAGAAACGCTCGTCGATGGCCGTGAGGGTCTCGATCACCGAGGTCTTGGGCGGTTCCAGGCTGCGGTAGGCGCTCTGTTGGGCGATCGCCTTGAGCGCCAATTGAATCTCGGTGTGCAACTGGCTTTTCTGGATGATGCCGACCACCCCCAGTTCCTGCAGGCGGGTGAGGATCAGGTGGTTGGAGATCATCGTCAGGATCAGGATCTGCACCTGCGGGAAATGCCGTTTCAGGTACTCGACCAGCTTCAACCCGTCGCCATAGGGCGAGTCGCCGGGCATGTTGTAGTCGGTGATCACGATGTCGGCGCCCTGGCGCTGCAACAACTCGATCAGGCCTGCCGAACAGACGGCCTCGCCCACCACCTGAAAGCGCGTGTCACGCTCCACCAGTTCGCGTACCCCGAGCAGCACGATCGGGTGATCGTCCGCGATTACCACGTTGAATGTTTTCATAAAGGGCCGTCCGTAATGCCAGTTCAAGTGAGTGAAGTGTGCCCGGGCTGGAGCGTTTCCAGCACCGCCGACAGACGCTGCATGACAGCCTTCACCCGGAGTACCAGCGCGGTGTCGAAGCTGCCACGGTTCAGCGCGTTTTCCAGTTCGATACATGCCTGGGACAGGTCGAGTACCTGCACCGCGCCCAAGGCGCCGGCGACCGAATGCAGCAATTGGCCGAGACCGTGGGCATCACGCTGCTCGAGTGCCGCGCCGATACGCTGCAGGTCGTGCTGCACGCTGCTGATGAACAGCGGGCGCATCGTGTCCGACAGCTGCACGCTGTCGTTGCAGGTCTCGACGGGTGGTTCGGGCTGAGGCTCGACTGGCGGCTTGACCCTGCACAGCTTGACCAACTGCGCCCGCAACGTCTGCAGGCTCAAGGGTTTGACGATCCAGGCATTCATGCCCACCGCCAGGCAGCGCACGCCTTCCTCGCGCATCGCGTTGGCGGTGACGCCGATGATCGGCAAGCCCGGATCATGGGCGCGCAGCGTCCGGGCCAGGTCATAGCCATTCATCAGCGGCATGTTCACGTCGGTCAGTACCAGATCGAACGTCTGCGGTTGCCACAGGTGCATCGCCTGTTCGCCGTTGGCGGCGAGGGTCACCGAGCAGCCCAGCGCCTCCAGTTGTTCCTTGATGATGGCCTGGTTGATCGGGTTGTCCTCGGCCACCAGGATGCGCAGCCCCAAGTGCCCGGCGCTTTGCGGCTGGGCGGCCGACGATTGCTCCCGCTTGCCGTGCTGGGCCAGGGACACGGTGGCAGCGATGCTGCGCACATCGTGCAGGTCCACGCGCCAGCCTTCGTCGGTATGCAGTGGCGGGCTGTGGGCACCCGGCAGGCAGGCCACGCGCTGGCCGGCCCAGGACTGGGCGGGCTCGCCGGGCAGTGCATCCACCAACACAGCGTGACGGTCGTGCTGTTCCTGCCCGTTCGCCGCCAGTGCCGCGCTGATGCCCAGGCGGTTGAGCCAGTCGCAGATCGACTGCGCCAGTTCGCGCACCGGTGCCTGCACATACACCGGCGTCGGGCTGGGCTCGATCAGCGGCAGTTGAGTCAGGGCGCCGCTGCTCAGCGGCAAGCGCATCTTCAGGGTGAAGCTGCTGCCCAGGCCCGGCTCGCTGACCACCTTGATCTCGCCCTCCATCATCTGCGCCAGCCAGCGGCAAATCGGCAGGCCCAGGCCGGCGCCACCTTCACCGACCGTGTCCGGCGCCTGGTAGAACAGGTCGAACAGCTTGGATTGCTGCGCTTCGGGAATGCCCACGCCGGAGTCGGTGACTTGCCATTCCAGGCTGACGTGCTCGCTGTCGAGTGCCGTGAGCCGCGCTCGAATCACCACGCGGCCGATGTCGGTGAACTTGATGGCGTTGCTCACCAGGTTGTTGAGTATCTGGCGGATACGCATCGGGTCGCCCACCACGCAGTCGGGCAGCCGTGGGTCGATGCAACTGTAGAGCTGCAGGCCTTTGCGCTGGGCGAAAGCGGTGTAGGTGTGCAGCGTGTCTTCGAGCATGTCCAGCGGGCAGAACTCGACGGTCTCGATCGCCATTTGCCCGGACTCGATCTTCGACACGTCCAATACATCGCTGATCAGTTGGAACAGCGTGGCGGACGAACGCTGGATGGTGTGCAGGTAGGTCTTCTGGTGCGGGTCCAGGTTGGTCAGGCCGAGCAATTCCAAGGTGCCGAGCACGCCATACAGTGGGGTGCGGATTTCGTGGCTCATGGTCGCCAGGAACAGCGTCTTGGCTTCATTGGCGGCATCGGCGGCGTGGCGAGCATCGTCCAGCGCCTGGGCGTCTTCGATGTGCCGGGTGATGTCGTTGAAGGCATACAGGCGCACGTCTTCGGCCTGGTAACGGGTGGACACGAAGCCGACCTGCAGGTGTCGACCCTCGATCTCCAGGTGGGTTTCGCCGCTTTCGGCGCTGTCGTGCACACTGGCCAGGGCGGCGACCAGGCGCGCGGTGCCGGGCCACTGTTGAGCGCGCTGGTTCTCGATCAACACCTTGGCGTCGCTGCGGCGTACCACGCACAAGCCGGTGGGGGCGGTGTCGATGATCACCCGGCTGAACGCGACGCTTTCGGCAATGCGCTCGTGGGCCAGGCGTGCCGGAGCAATCACTTGGCGCCGATACCAGCGGCTGCCGGCCCAGCCCAGGGCGATCAGGCTGGCGAGGAACAGCGCCAGGCTGCTCAGCGGCCACAGGGCCGAGTGGAAGAAGTGCGAGTAATTCAGGCCATACACCGCGCTCCAGGGCTGGTCCCCGGCCTGGGTGATCTTGAATTCGAAGCCGTCCAGTGTGAAGTGCACGCCGTCGCTGCGCGAGGTAGCTGCCTCTGGCCCGACCAGCCGGTTGCCGTCGGGTGCGATCAAGGTAAAGCGGTCAAACGCCGAGTGATCCAGGGCGCGCTGCACGTCGTCGACCCGGGCCAGGTCCAGCACGGTGCCCACCACCGCCTGGGCCGTGCCGTCGAGCGGCAGGCCGATGTAGGCCAGCAAGTGCTCGGGGGCGGGGCCGGCCTGCCAGTACACGCGGTCCTGCTCCAACGGCTGCGGCGTCTCTTCCAGGGTTTGCTGCACCGCGTTGACCAGTGCCACCAGGTTGCCGGTGTCCTCGGTGCTTTCCCGACGCTGGTAGCCCACGGACGGAATGGTGATGGCGTAGTTCGTCTGGCGGTTGAGCAGGAAGGTTTGCGGTGCCTCGTAAGGGGATGAGGACCAGAACGCGCTGTAGTAGCTGGTCAGGTGCGCACCCAGGGCGAAAATTTGCGGCCTGGCGGCGGCACCGACCTGCTGCTCATCGAACTTGACGCTGAACGGCACCGAAAACGAGTACTTCTGGCCTTCGTACAGGGTTCGGCGGTTATCGACCATGCGGCTTTTGAGGCTGACCTGAACGTTGGTCGCGCGCAACAGTTCGGCCTGGATCCCCGGGTGGGTCAGGCTCTTGAGGTACGACTGCTGTTCCTGGAGGTTTTCCATCAGGCGCGCGAAATGAAAGCGCGTGGCGCCGTAGCGGGTCTCGACCCCCCGTTGCAGTGACCAGTAATTGGTGAGGACCAGCAGCAACGCGATCCCCATCAGCACCATCAGGCCTTTGTTCAAGCGTAGGGAGCTGCGGGTAAAGGCTTCGAGGATCGCGTTGTTGTGCTTCATCATGGGTTTCCGCAGGCGCAGGACACATCGGCACTGGATGGAGCTTAGTCCTATATTGGACGCATCATCCGTGGCCGGCTGCTAGTGAGATGTCGCGGGGCCATCATTGTTCAGTAGTTGTTGAAATTGTTCCGAAGAAACTGCGTGGGAAATCAGGAAACCCTGCACCTGGTTGCAGTCGATCTTGCGCAACAGCGCCAGTTGCTGGGGCGTCTCCACGCCTTCGGCGACCACGGTCAGGCCGAGCTTGCGGCCCAGGGCGATGATGCTGGCCAGGGCCTGGGCAATGCCTTCGTTGTCGTGGCTGCCCTGCACCAGCGCCTGGTCGATCTTGAGTTCCGTGAAGGGCGTGGACACCAGGTTGAGGTACGAACTGTAGCCTTTGCCGAAATCGTCCTGGGACAACCCGAAGCCCTTGATGCGCAAGCGGCAGGCGCCCGCATAGAAGTTGCTGATGTCCTGGGGCACCGAGCATTCCATCAGCTCGAAACAGATCATTCCCGGAATGCCATCGTGGTGCAGCACGAATTCCAGCAGGCGGTCGGCCAGGTCGTGGCTGTTGAGCAGGTGCGTGGGCAGGTTGATCGCCACGGGGATCTCGTAACCGCGCTGGCGCCAGCGCTCCTGGGCGTGGATGGCCTGCTTGAGCACCACCCACAACAGGCGCTCTTCCAGTTCGAACGCTTTTATGGCCGGCAGGAACGCGGCGGGCAGCATCACGCCTTGCTCGGGGTGCATCCAGCGCACCAGCGCTTCGGCGGCGACGATGCGCCCGTTGGCCAGGGATTTCTTCGGCTGGAACCAGGCCTGGAACTGGCCGTTGCCCATGGCCTGGATCAGCGTGTGGCGGTCGATGTCCAGGTGCTCGGGCAAGGTGGGGGAGGAGGGGCTGCGTACGCGGTTGCGCAGTTGGTCCACCAGGCTGCGCAAGGCGTCGGCAGCGACCGGCTTGGAAATCAGCCCGATCACTTCCACGTCGAGGTTCTTCGCCACCAGGCTGGCGGCCATCAGCATGCGGCGTGACGCAGCGCTCATGATCGCCAGGGCCGGCTTGCAGCGCAGGCTGGCCAGGCACTGGATAAATTGCACGCCGTCCATGCCGGGCATCAGCAGGTCGGTCAGTACCAGGTCGAAATCACGCTGGCGCAGCCGCTCCAGCGCTTGTTTGCCATCCTCGGCGGTTTCGAGCATGAAATCCCCCAGCTCACTGAGCAGGTGCTGCAGGTAGATGTGCTGCAGGGGATGGTCCTCAACGATCAGAATACTAAGGGGCTTCATGGGTGATCCGTGCATAAGGCGCCAGGGAGTTGAATAGAGCCCGCAACGCAAAGGGTTTGACCAGGCAATGGTCCATGCCGGCGGCCAGGCACAGGTCGGCCTCGCCGCGCATGGCGTTGGCGGTAGCCCCGATAATCGGTAACGGGCAGCCCTGGCGCCGCAGTTCGCGTGCCAGTTCGTAGCCGTTGATGTGGGGCATGTTCACGTCCGTCAGCACCACGTCGAACTGGCCGGCGGTGTACAGCTGCAACGCTTCCTGGCCATCGGCCGCCAGTTCTACGGTGCAGCCGAGTTCTTCGAGTTGGTCGCGCAATATCAGCTGGTTGATGATGTTGTCCTCGGCCACCAGCAGGTGCAGGTTGAGTTTCTTCAGGTCGCGCTGGCGCGTCTGCTCATCGGCGCGGGCCACCCACAGCCCCTGGGCCTGGCTGACCGCCTGGTGAATCGCGCCCAGGTGGTTGAGGTTGACGTGCCACGCGCCGGCCTCCGCTTCGAGGGCGTTGCAGGCGTTGCTGCTGACATGGATCACGGGCCCCGGCCAGTCGGGCACCAACAGTGGATCGACACTGCCGGGATGCAATTGCAGCAGCAGATGGCTTTCCGGCAAGGTTGGCAGGCCGGTCTGGGCCCGTGCGCCCCAACGGCGCAACCAGCCGCTGATGGAATGGGCCAGTTCCGGGATCGGCGAGGCCACGTAGATGGTCTCGGCCAGCAGCGGGGGCATCGGCGCGGTCGGTGCTTCTTCCAGCGGCAGGGTGAGGCTGAAACTGCTGCCCAGGCCGAGCTCGCTGACCATGCGGATATGGCCGTTCATCAACTGGGTCAGGCGTTGGCAGATCGGCAGGCCCAGGCCGGTGCCGGCGACCACATTGGTGTTGCCTTCGCTCTGGTAGAACGGCTCGAAAATCAGCGCCTGGTCTTCCTGGGTGATGCCCTTGCCAGTGTCCGAGACTTGCCACAGCAGGCTCGAGCGTTCGCCATCGCGACCGAGCACCTTGACCCGCAGCACCACGCGCCCGTAGTCGGTGAACTTCACCGCATTGTTGAGCAGGTTGTTGAGGATCTGGCGGATACGCGTCACATCGCCGATCAAGCGCTCCGGCAACTTGGGGTCGAAGCAGGCGTACAGTTGCAGGCCTTTGCCTTGGGCGGCGGCTGCATAGCCCTGGATGATTTCGTGCACCAGCTCCAGTGGTGAGAACTCGCTCAACTCCAGCGCCAGTTGGCCAGCTTCGATTTTCGATACATCCAGCACGTCGCAGATCAGTTGCAGCAAGGTCGAGGACGAACCCTCGATGGCGTGCAGATAATCTTTCTGCTGGGCATCCAGTTGCGTGCGCGCCAACAGTTCCAGGGTGCCCAGCACGCCATACAGCGGTGTGCGGATTTCATGGCTCATGGTCGCCAGGAACAGGGTTTTCGCGGCGTTGGCCGCATCCGCGGAGTGCCGGGCTTCTTCCAGCGCCGCCTCCACCTGCTTGCGCGCACTGATATCGCTGAAGGCGCAAAACAGCACGTCCTCGCCCCTGTAGCGGGTCGGCGCGCTGCTCAGGTACAGGTGGCGGCCGTCGATGGTCTCGAAATAGTCGCTGCGTTCGGACGGGCCGTCGGCGAACGCCTGCTCGATCCAGCCGGCCCGCAAGCGCTCGCGCTCCGGGCCGTGGCCCAGCCATTGCTGGGCCAGGGTGTTTTCCAGCACCACCTGGCCGTCGGTGCGCCGCAGCACGCACAGGGCCACCGGCGCGGTCTGGATCACATCGCGGCCGAATGCTTCGCTTTCGATCAGCGCCTGGATGCGATGGATCGACGGAATGATGAAACGCTGGTCGACCCGACGCATCACCAGCCAGATCAGCGTCAGGCTGAACAGGCAGAACAGCAGGGAGCCAAGCAACTGCTTCCACAAGCCAGTGACTACGGCGCGCAGGTCGATGGAGTACATCAGTTGCCAGTCCGAGGACTTCAGGTGCTTGCGGATCACCAGGTGATCGGGCAGCCAGCCGTTGCCGACAAAGCCGAAGAAACTGTCTTCCCCGGGCCGCAGGCGTTGCTGGCTCAACTGTGCGTTGTCACTGTTGGTGAACACCAGCATGCCCTGAGAACTGAGCATCATGAACTCGCCGGCGCTTTTGTCGCTGAGGGTCGAGGACACTTCGCGACTTTCCATTTCCATGCCGAGCCAACCTGACTCGGGATCGCGCTCATCCAGGCGGATAAAGATGTACAGGTGCGAGTGACCCTCGGTCTTGTCACTCAGCCATACCTCGTTAAGGCTGGCTGGATCGCTGTGTCGCAGGGTCTTGAGGCGGTTGAGCATGCACTTGGAAATCGGTAGCACTTTTACGGTGGCGTCAAACAGGCGTGTCACTTGAGGCGCAGGCCCGGCGTTCACGTACAGCAAATTGAGTTGCTTGGCCTTCAGGTAATCGCGCATGCGCGTGGTCAGCCAGATGCTCCACTGGTTGGCCGGCACGTCGCCCAATAGCAAGTGCTGCTCTTCCGGGGAAAAGGTGTAGACCGGCGTCTTCGATGGCCGACGCACCGCAGACAGACTGAGGCTTTCGAGCAAGGCCTCGCGGTTGGTGAAAAAGGTGTGGGCTTCGGCGATGGCGCTGCTCATGTAGCCGCGGCGCTGGGAAATATCGTTGTTGAAGGTGGACAGCAGGAAGGTATAGACCCCGCTGAGGATGCCGATCAGCAGCACGGTCGCAAAAATGCGAAGCAGCCTTCTGGCTGCTTCGGGTCGGGAGAGGACGGGGTTGATCTGGAGCAGATAACTTTTCAATCGCATCGGCGAACTTTAAGCGCCAGCCGTCGCGCGAGGCATAAGACGATCCTTAAAAGCGGCCTACTTGTAATACATATCCACCACCACGGCCGCATCGAAGGCGCCGGGGATCGGCAGCGTGCGCCACTTCAGGTCGGCACGGAATTCATCGTGGCTCTGGCCCAGCCCCATCAGCTCCTGCAGGGTGAACCAGTTGTTGAACGGCAACTGTTGCTGGCTCTCGGCGCGGGACAGCGAGATGCCCACCGAGCGGTTGTTGTCCGGTACCAGCAGATTGTTGATCACGCTGCCGCCGCCCGCCGTGGTGGCGAAGCGTGCGCTGACGGTGTAGGGCGTGTCGCAGCCCTTGCGCAGGTTCAGGCTGAAGTTCGCGGAACTGGCGACTTCACCGATCGAGGCCTTGCGTGACGGCGTGGGGAAGTTGACCACGCTCGGGGTGATGGTCAGCTCCGGCGTGCACGGCACGAAACGGATGCCGTTCATGCCGGTGACCACGTAGTTGAAGTTGCTGTTGGGGCGTGAGTTGAGCCCCCGCACGCCGTCCAGTTGGAACACGCGGTACGAGGTCAATGTACTGGCTTGGCCGCTTGGGGGCGTGGGGTCGTATTTCTCGATGAACACGCTGAAGTTGAGGGTGAAACGCGCCTTGTCCCAGCCGATGCAGTTGGAGGTGCAGCCTCGATCGGAAAAGAACCCGGTACCGACCTTGCCGGTGCTTTGGGTAATGGGCTGGTTGTTGTAGCGGATGCCCACGCGAATGCCGGTGCCGATGCTCACATTGGCCGGGTTGACGTAGAGATATATTTCCTCGCGGCCGTAGTTGTAGTCGTCTTTGCAGATCACATCGGTGGAGCGTGGGCCGGATTCCCAGATGATGCTGCCGTTGGGCGCATCGGCGGCTACCGCCAGCGCAGTGCCCAGCGCCTCCTGGGTGATGATCGAGCCGCTGCCATCCTCACGGCAGGCCAGCGCATGGCTGGTGGCGGGCAGGACCGCGCAGGCCCACAACAGCAGGGGTAAGCATCGTTTGGTGAGTGACATGGGGGCAAATACCTCGCGATCCATCAGTTGAGCGCCGCGCTGTGGCGGGCCTGCAAGCCGATATCGGTCATTTCGGTGAACTGGAGGGTGGTGCCTTTTGGCAAGGGGCTCGGTGCGCTCAGGGTTTTGCGCTCACGGGGCTTGAGCAGCAGATAATCGCTGAGCGTCTGGCTGTCGGTCTGCACATTGATCAGCGACAGGTGGAGCGCGCTGGGATTACTGACCGTGACGCTGTGCCCATCGGTGTTCCATACCAACTGCTGCACCGCCTCGGCCGAACCACCTTTGAGCGCGGGCGGCCGATAGAACAGCTTGAGCCGCTGGCGTATCGCGAACTGCACGCTGTTGGGGTCTTCCGGCTTGAGCGGGATTTCCATGATGTTCAGCCAGAACAACGACTCGCGGTCCACGGGCAAGCCTTCGCCCGCATACAGGATGCGCAACGGGTGATGCTCGCCGGCCGCCAGTTGCACCAGCGGCTCGGTGGCGGCAAACGGCACATCGTGCCCGGCTGAGTCATCCTCGCCGCTGATCCAGGTTTGCACCACGACCTCACGCGATGCCTGGTTGACCACGCCGATGTTGGCGGCCTTGTCCTGGCCGAAATAGATCAGGCGCGTGCCCTCGATCTGCAGCGCCGCATCGGCGGGCGATGGCGCGAGGGCCAGCAGCCCGCCGGCCAACAGCACCATTCTGAGTAGAAACATGAACACAGGTGAATTCCATGGGGCGTTTAGGGACGCGCTCCATGGTAGGGCGCGGGCGGCGCGAGGGCTTTGAGGCGATTCTTAAAAGTGCGCCACTGCCACCGCCTACCGTTTCAGAATCGCCTTAAAGTCATGTTTGCCCCTGACCGTTACCGTGATCGACGCTGATGCCCAACTGTCAGGTCTACCCTATGTCCAATAAAGCGTTACGCCTGCTGATTGCCGATGCCGACCTTCTGCAACGGATCAAGATCGAGAAAATGCTCAACCAACTGGGCTATTACCGCATCGCCCCATTGAGTTCGTTCGACGAACTGCAAGCGTTGACGCGCTCCGAAGGCGTGGCGTTCGACCTGTTGATCATCGACACCGCGCTGGTGCGCTCGCGGCAGGTGAACCTGCTGAAGTACTGCCACGACAACCCGCTGATTCGCCACACGCTGATCTACGACGGGCAATGTGCGCAGAGTTCGCTGGTGTCGGTGTCAGTGAGCCAGACCCTGCACTTGTCGCTGTCGCAGTCGCCGGACTTCAACTCGTTGCGTCGCTGCATGGAAATCGTGGATCCGGCGCAAGGTAGGCAGCCCCTGGAGCGTCCGGCACTGCGCGCCGTTGATACGGAGGGGGCGGCGCCCCGCGCGAGCAAACAGTCGATGGCCAGGCGAGCCACCTGCCAGGGGGACCCGGCGGTATTCGCCTGTGCGATCGGCCTGTCGCCCAAGCGCTGACTGCCGGGGCAGGCGTCAGCCGTGCCAGATGGGCAGGGTTTTATCTATCATGCGTCGACAGTCAGCGAAGTGATCCCCGATCGATCCTTCAGGCGCGATATCGAACATGCGCCGGGCCTGGGGCACGTCCACCGATCCGCGTTTTGCAGCGTCGGTGCGACCGTCAAAGGGCAGGGTGCCCAGGATGATTTCGGATACCAGCAGGCCGGAATGGCCCCGTTGTCGGTATTGCATGTCGCCTCCTGCTCAGCGTTGCACGTGAAGGTGTGAACGACATGGGGTGCGATGGTTTGAATTTTTTCATGAAAACTTCGTGCGCCTGCCGCACCATTGCGCCCAACAGGTTTGAAGAGGAACACCGCCTCCATGAGCGCACTGATCGAAACCCGCGCCCTCACGCGCATGGACGAGCGCCGCCAAGTGCCCTTGCTCCAGCCCACGGATTTCACCCTGCATGCCGGCGACCGCGTGTCGATCACCGGTGCGTCCGGCTCCGGCAAAAGCGTGTTCCTGCGCGCGCTGGCGCTGCTGGATGCACCCACGTCCGGGCAGGTCCTGTGGAACAATCAGCCGATCGGCTACGCGCAGATTCCCCACTACCGCAGCCATATCAGCTACCTGTCGCAGCGCCCGGCGCTGCTCGAAGGCTCGGTGGAAGACAACCTGCGCTTCCCCTTCAGCCTCAAGACCTTGCGCAAGCGCCGCTTCGATCTGGCGGCCGTGACCACACTGCTCGGGCATGCCGGCAAGGCGCCGGACTTCCTGGCCAAGCGCGCCGCCGACCTGTCCGGCGGCGAATCCCAGGTGGTTTCGCTGATCCGCACCCTGCAACTCAACCCCGAGGTGCTGTTGCTGGACGAACCCACCGCCGCCCTCGACCCCACCTCGTCCCGCGAGGTCGAGGCACTGATCGATGCCTGGTTTGCCGGTGACCCGTCCCGCGCCTGTATCTGGGTCTCCCACGACCTGGACCAGGCCCGGCGCATGAGTGACCTGCACTTGCAGATGAGTGCCGGTGTACTGAGCGCAGGAGCCCAGCGATGAATTATCAGAACCTCACCGCGCTGGACATGGGCATCGCCGCGTCGCTGATCCTCATCAATGGCGCGCTGTCGCTGCTGCTGCGTTTGGGCCTGGGCCGCCAGCTGCTGTGGGCGGCGGTGCGCACCGTGGTGCAACTGTTGGCCATCGGTTATCTGCTGGGCTGGGTATTCGAGTTCGCTTATTGGTACGTGGTGCTGCCGTTGATGTGTGCGATGACCCTGATCGCCGGTCTCTCGGCCGCCGGGCGTGGGCGGCGGACTTACCGGGGCCAGCGGGTCGATAGCATCCTGTCGGTGTGGGGCAGTTCGTGGCTGGTCACGGCCGTGGGCCTGTTTGCGGTGATCCGTATTCACCCGTGGTACGAGCCGCAGTATGCGATCCCGATCCTCGGCATGATCCTCGGCAACACGCTGACCGGCGTGTCCCTGGGCATCGAACGCATGACCCAGGAACTGACCTCGGGGCGCAACACCATCGAGATGATCCTGGCCCTCGGCGGCTCACGCTGGGAAGCGGCGCAGGAAGCGATCCGCCAGGCGGTGCGCGCAGGCATGATCCCGACGCTGAACCAGATGACCGTGGTGGGTATCGTCAGCCTGCCCGGCATGATGACCGGGCAGGTGCTGGCGGGGGAGAGCCCGGAGGATGCGGTGCGGTACCAGATCGTGATCATGTTTCTGATCGCCGCGTCATCGGCGCTGGGCACGGTGGGGGCGGTGTTGCTCACCTATCGACGGTTGTTTTCCAGCAGCCATCGATTCTTGCGTGATCGGCTCGAAGAGCGTTGAGCACGCCACTGACCGGTTTGGGAGCTGCTTTGTTGGCAGAATTTGCGCCACGACGAAGCGCCCACAGGGGATTTGCTCTGATGGGGAGATGTTGGGTTGTGTTCACGTGAGTGATTGTTTCGCCGGATGAAATGCTGGATTGTAAATCCTGGTGATTCCAACGGTCGGGGCAGCGGTGGAACATGCGGGGCGTCGATACCCCATTCCTTTGGAGCCTTTCATGATCAAACTCTACGGTTTCCCGTTGTCCGGCCACTCCCATCGGGTCGAGCTGATGCTGTCCCTGCTGGGCCTGCCCACGGACGTTATCCTGGTGGACCTCAAGCAAGGCGCCCACAAAGCCCCCGAGTTTATTGCTGCGATCAACCCTTTCGGCCAGGTCCCCGCCATTGATGACAACGGCGTTGTACTGGCGGACTCCAATGCGATCCTGGTCTATCTGGCGAACACCTACGGCAAAGGTCAATGGCTGCCGAGCGACCCGGTAGGCCAGGCCCGCGTGCAGCGCTGGCTTTCGGCCGCCGCCGGTCAACTCCACGCCGGGCCGGCGACTGCACGCCTTGCCCTGGTGTTTGGTGCCGAGGTCGACACCGCCGCCGCGATTACCCGGTCCCACGCGTTGCTGAAGCTGATGGAGGCGCAGCTTGGCCAAAGCCGCTTCCTGGCCAGCGAACGACCGACCATTGCCGATGTTGCCTTCTACACCTACGTCGCCCACGCGCCGGAAGGCAATGTCTCGTTGGCCGACTACCCTCATGTGCGTGCCTGGCTCGCCAGCATCGAGGCGTTGCCGGGCTTTGTCGGCATGCCACGCACGGCGGTGGGGCTGCAGGCGCAATAATGTGGATACCTTGTGATCAGGGCGCCTGTTGTGGCGAGGGCGCTTGCTCGCTCGCCACAGGAGGTGATGTTCATTCAACTGGAAGGCGCGCCGATGGATCGATTTCATGAAATGCAGGTGTTCCTGGCGGTGGCCGAGGAGGAGGGCTTCGCCGCCGCTGCGCGTCGCCTGAAAACCTCGCCGCCGAGCGTGACAAGGGCCATTGCCGCCATGGAGGAGCGCATCGGTACGCAACTGCTGGCGCGTACCACCCGCAGCTTGCACCTGACCGAAGCCGGCCAGCGCTACCTGGAAGATTGTCGGCGCATCCTGGCGGAGCTCGATGAGGCCGAGGAAGCGGCGGCGGGCAGTTATTCCATCCCCTGTGGCCACCTGACGGTCACGGCGCCGGTGCTGTTTGGCGAACTGTATGTGGCGCCGGTGCTGGGGGAATACCTGGACCGGTTTCCCCTGGTGAACATCAACGCCTTGCTGGTCGACCGCGTGGTCAACATGACTGATGAGGGGGTCGATGTGGCGGTGCGTATCGGCCATCTGCACGAGCCGGGGCAACAGGCGATCAAGGTCGGCGAAGTACGCCGGGTGGTGTGCGCGTCGCCGGCCTATCTCGACCAGCATGGGCGGCCTCAGCATCCTTCGCAGTTGCGCGAGGCCAAGATTGCGACGTCGTCGTCCAGCCAGTTGGTGAGTGGCTGGGAGTTCGTCGACCGTGGCCAGTCGTTGACCGTGCCCATCGAGCCGCGCCTGGTGGTCACGGCGAACAACGCCGCCATCAACCTGGCGCGCCTGGGCTGGGGCATGACGCGGGTGCTGTCCTACCAGATCGCAACAGCGGTGGCGGCGGGTGAACTGGAGATTGTCCTCGAAGCCTATGAAGCCGCGCCGCTGCCGATCCAGGTAGTGTTCCAGAAAAGCGCCCGCGTACCGGCCAAGGTCAATACGTTTGTCGACTTCCTCAGCCATCGCCTGGGCCAGGACGCCGCCCTGAACCCGGCGATGAAACGGCGCAACTGATGGAGCGTTATCGCGATATGCAGCTGTTCGCCGCGCTGGCCGGCCAACCCAGCCTGGCCGCAGCGGCGCGGGGTGCGTACGTCTCGGGCCCGACCCTGGTACGGGCAATTGCACGCCTGGAAGCGCGGTTGCGCGTGCCGTTGCTTGAACGCAGTACGCGAGGTGTGAGCCTGACCGACGCCGGCAGCGCGTACCTGGCGGACTGCGTGCGCCTGCTCGCTGCCGTGGAGGCCGCCGAAGCCTCGGCCAAGGGTTTGCATGTGCAGGCCCAGGGCAACCTGCGCGTGTTCCTGCCCTTTTTGTTCAGCCGCTATGTGATGGCGCCGGTGTTGGCCGACTATCTGGACCGATATCCCGAGGTGCACCTGGCGGTCCATTACCACGACTACTACCCGAACCTGCATGAAGAGGGGCTGGACGTGGCCATCCTGGTCGGTGAACTGCCCGACTCGTCGTTGATTGCGCGGCCGGTGGGGCAGGTGCGGCACATCCTCTGCGCGAGTCCCGACTACCTCGCCGCCCATGGCGAACCCCGGCACCCTGCCGACCTCAAGCAGCATCGGCTGATCGCCAGTGCCGACCAGGTGCACTGGGATTTCCATGGTTACCCGCTCAAGGCGCGTGCGCGCCTGGGGTGCGCCACGGTGCAGGGTGCGATCAATGCGGCGGTGCATGGCGCGGGGTTGATCCGCTGCCTGAGCTACCCGGTCCACGAGCATTTGCTCAGAGGGCAATTACGCCGTGTGTTGCCGGATTTCGAGCTGCCGCCACTGCCCGTGCACGTGGTGTATCGCCAAGGCCGCAACGCGTCGATGCGCGTGCGCAGTTTTGTCGACCACTGCCTGGCGGCCCTGCGAGAACACCCGGCATTTCAGCTGGCGTAAGAGTGGATTGCCTGGCGTGGTTATTCTCTCGCTGGCTGGCAGGGCGCAGCATCGACCCATTCACTATGAGGTGCTCGCCATGAACCTGATCGAACAAACTCCCTGGCACGCCGGCGAACGGCAGCTGCAAGCAGCGGTGGGCGTGGCCGACCGCATGGCCGTGGTCGGGCCCAAGGTGATTCGTGATCACCTGCCGGAACAGCATCGGGACTTCTACCCCTTGTTGCCGTACCTGTTGCTGGGCGTGGTGGACGCCCAGGGCATCCCCTGGGCGACCCTGATCGAAGGCGCCCCAGGGTTTGCCCACTCGCCGGACCCACAGACCTTGCAGGTCGACAGCCTGCCGTCCGCAGGCGACCCGGCCCGCAGCGCATTGCTCGACGGCGCATCGGTGGGCCTGCTGGGCATCGACCTCAACACCCGCCGCCGCAACCGCATGAACGGCCGGGTGAATGCGCTCGATCACGAGGGATTTTCCGTCGAGGTGGTGCACACCTTCGGCAACTGCTCCAAGTACATCCAGCTACGGCCGGTCGATTCCATTGCACGCAAACCCGGTACGCTGGTCGAGCGTTTCAACCACCTGGACGACGCGGCCCAAAGCATGATCCGCAACGCCGACACCTTCTTCGTCGCCAGCTACGTCGAGGGCGACGGCCAGCGCTCGGTGGACGTTTCTCATCGGGGTGGCAATACCGGTTTTGTGCGGGTTGAAGGCAACCTGCTGACCATTCCCGACTTCGCTGGCAACCTGTTCTTCAACACCCTGGGCAATTTGCAGGTGAACCCGGTGGCGGGCTTGCTGTTCATCGATTTTGCATCGGGGGATGTGCTGCAAGTCGCCGGACGCACTTCGTTGATCCTCGACGGCCCCGAAGTGGCCCGGTTCGAGGGCGCCCAGCGCTTGTGGACGGTGACCGCGGAACACGTGGTCCGCCGCCCGGCGGCATTGGCGTTGCGCTGGCAGTTCGCGGAGTTTTCGCCGTTCAGTCTGGCGACGGGGCGGTGGTAGGCTGGCCCGGACCATAGGAGGCCTTCGGGAACAACTGGTTGGTCATTTCGATGATCTTGCTGTGTGCATCGATAAACTTGCCCATCCGAGCGCCACCCGAGGTCGAGTCGTACAACGCCTTGCCCACCTGCCGACCGTTTTCAAACACCTGGATATCGGCATAGCTCATGTAGAGCGCCAGGTCCCAGCTCCATTGGCCAATGTACGTGGTCGACAGCGCGCAGCTTGCCGGTGGGCTGCCGGGCCGCAGTTCCCGAGTCTGGAACCCCTTGCTGCGCAGTTGTGCGGTGTAGGTCGTATTGAACCCTGCGCGCAAGCCTTCGGCGGGGATCATGCAGATCTCAGGGGCCTGGGCTCCGGTGAAGGCCACCGGGGTGACGGTTTGCGTGATGCTGCAGCCAGTCACGGCCAAGGCGGCCAGCATACAAGCGGGCGCTGTTATCAGGCGCATAGCGACTTCCCTATCGTCAGTAATGGCTTGATGATAGCAGCGATGATCCAATGTCGAACGCAGATCAACCGACAGGCCAGCCCGACTCCCACAAGGCTGCCATTCGTGCCCCCCGGTCAATACTCAATTGCGCCACCCTCGGTGTTTACCCTGGGCCCATCACGCAATACTCCCTCAGGATTTTGCCCTGAGGTTTGAACCATGAATGTACCGAGCCGTCTTGCGCTCCTGATCGCCGCAGCCGCTGTTCTCAGCGCCTGTGGCGAGTCGTTCAAATTACCGTTCCAGGCAGGCGTGGGCCCTGCGCCGCAGTTGCCGGAGCCCAGCACTTCGCTGATCCCCACGCTCAAGGTCTCCAAGGCCGTCGGCTGGCCCGACCAGGTGCAACCCACCGCGCCAGCAGGTTTCACCGTCACGGCCCTGGCCGACAACCTCGACCACCCGCGCTGGGTCTACACCTTGCCCAATGGCGATGTGCTGGTCGCCGAAAGCAATCACCCACCCATGCCCGAAGGCGCCACTGACGGCGGCACGGGGTTGATCGCCTGGGCACGCCGCACAGCGATGGGCATTGTGATGGGCCGTGTCGGCGCCGACACCCCCAGCGCCAATCGCATCACCTTGCTGCGCGATGCCGATCACGATGGGCATGCCGAGGTGCGCACTGAATTCCTCAGCGGCTTGATGTCACCTTTCGGCATGGCCCTGGTGGGCAATGAGCTGTACATCGCCAACGCCGACGCGGTGGTCAAGGTGCCCTATACCCCAGGCCAGACCCACATCGACGCCGCCCCGGTAAAAGTCACCGACCTGCCGGCCGGTATCAACCATCACTGGACCAAGAACCTGCTGGCCAACGCCGAAGGCACCCGGCTCTACGTGACCGTGGGCTCCAACAGCAACGTCGGCGAAAACGGCCTCGACGCCGAAGAGGGGCGTGCGGCTATCTGGGAGCTGGACGTGGCCAGCGGCGAAAAACGCCTGTTCGCCAGCGGCTTGCGCAACCCCAACGGCCTGGCGTGGAAACCCGGCTCCAGCCAACTGTGGACCGTGGTCAACGAGCGCGACGAAATCGGCAGCGACCTGGTGCCGGATTACCTCACGTCAGTACAGGACGGCGCGTTCTATGGCTGGCCGTGGAGCTATTACGGCAACCACGTCGACGTGCGCGTGCAACCGCCACGCCCGGACAAAGTCGCCCAGGCCATCGCCCCGGACTATGCCCTCGGCACCCACGTCGCACCGCTGGGACTGACCTTCTCCGATGCACGCGGCATGCCGGCAGCCTTTGCCGACGGGGTATTCGTCGGCGAGCACGGCTCGTGGAACCGCAACCCGCAGGCGGGCTACAAGGTGGTATTCATTCCATTCAAGGACGGCAAGCCTTCAGGGTCACCGGTCGACTTCCTCACCGGCTTCCTCAATGCCGAGGGTGAAGCGCAAGGCCGGCCAGTGGGTGTGACCCTCGATGGGCAGGGCGCGTTGCTGGTCGCGGATGATGTGGGGAACAAGGTCTGGCGGGTGGCGCAGGGCAAGCCCTGAGCCCGATAACGTCGCTCAAATTGACCCATTTCCATCGGGAGCAAGCGCCGTCCCACCGGGCGCTTGCTGCGAGGCTGCCAGTTTGCGCAACAACGGCAACACTTGCGCCCCGACATGAATGGCTTCTTCCAAATGCGGAAAGCCCGACAGGATGAAACTGTCCACGCCCAACTGGTGATACTCCTCGATCCGTTCCGCGACCCGTGCATAGCTGCCCACCAGTGCGGTGCCGGCGCCACCGCGTACCAGGCCCACGCCGGCCCACAGGTTGGCTGACACTTCCAGCTCCCGTGCGCCGCGTCCGCGGCCTTGCATCAGTTGCGTCTGGCGGCTCTGACCCACGGATTCATACGCGGCCATCTGCCGTTGCGCCTGGTCGATGGCGTCCTTGGGGATTTCTTCCAGCAAGCGTTCTACGTGTGCCCATGCTGCCTCGTCGGTGGGGGCGGCGAAGACGTGCAGGCGCAGGCCGAAGCGCAGGGTGCGGCCCTGGGCGGCGGCGAGTTCGCGCATGCGCTGGATGCGTTCGGCGATCATCGCCGGGGGTTCGCACCACATCAGGTAGGTTTGCCCGTGGGCCGCGCCGACACGCTCGGCGGCTTCGGAGGCACCGCCAAAGTAGATCGAGGGGATGTCAGCACCTGGCGCAATCGGGGTGTGAATGCCGCTGCGGTAGTAACGCCCCGGATGCGCCGGTGGCTGGCCGGCCCAGACGGCCTGGAACACCTGGAGGAATTCGGCGGTGCGTGCGTAACGTTCGTCGTGTTCCAGAAAGTCGCCCAGGGAGCGTTGTTCGAAGCGGCTGGAACCGGTCACCACATGCAGCGCCAGGCGGTTTTCGCTGAGCAGTTGCAAGGTGGCTGCACGGTGCGCGGTGTACGCGGGCAGTTCGGTGCCTGGGCGCAGGGTGAGCAGGAATTTCAGGCGGCGCACTTCCTGGGCCAGCACGGCGGTGATCAGCCACGGGTCTTCGAAGCCGCTGGCGGTCGGCACCATGATGCCGTCGAAGCCGGCCTGTTCGGTGGCCCGCACGATCTGGCGCAGGTAGTCCAGGGTCGGCGCGCGTTCGCCTTGCTGGAACAACCCGACCTTGGGCAGGCCGCTGCTGGTGAGGTGACGGCCGTCGCCATTGGTGGGCAAGAACCAATCCAACTGGATCGGTGGGCGTGCATCTGCGTTCATGCTACGGGCGCTCCTTGCGCAAGAGGGGGACGACTTGCTCGCCGAAGCGCAGCACTTCACTGACGGCCGGGCCGCCTTCCAGAACCACATGGCCCAGCCCCAGCCCGTGCAGCTCCTGCAGGCGCGTGGCGACCTGTTGCGGGGTGCCGACCAGGATCAGCGGCTGCCCAGGTTGCAGCTGCAACAGGTTCGGGTGCACCTCCCACTGGCGCAGCGGATGCCGGGCGCGGGGCAGGGTGGCCAGTGGTTCGGCGGGCAACTCCGGTACCGGCAGCAAGCTGGCGGCGCTTTCCCAGGCCAGGTCTTCGCTGTCGCCGAGGATCAGGCCGAAGGTGCAGGCCAGTTGCAGCGACGGTTGAACCGTCCGCCAGCGCTGGATCTCCCTGGCCAGCCACTGGGGATGGCCGGGTGCGAGCAGGCAAGCCTGCGCATGGGCCGCCACCAGCGCATGGCTTTGGCTATCGTCCAGCACCAGGCTGGGCGCGGGCAGTTCGCGACGGGCCACACCGGCGTTTTCCAGTTGAAAGTACAGGCCCTGGTAATCCAGGCCGCCGTCATTGGGCGTGAGCAGTTGCTGCAGGATGTGCAAGTACTCACCAATGCGCTCGCTGCGCTGGTCACGGTTGAGCCACTCACCAAAGGCACTGCGCTCACTGTTGGGCAGATGCAACTGCACCCGGTGCCCGCTGATGGATTGCAGGCTCTGCAAGGTGGTAGCCAGTGCCGCCGGCAACATCACTTCGGGTGGCACGCTCACCGACAAGCGCAGCCGCCGCGTATGCGCACACAGCGCCGCCGCCACGCCCAGGCTGTCGGCGCACAAGGCGCCGCCGGGAATCCACACGCCATCGAGGCCGGCGTACTCCACGGCCTGGGCCAACTGGATCCATTGACCCGGCCGCGCCGCCCAGTCGGGGGTGCACAGGGGCATCAACCAGCTGAATTCAAGAGGCATGCACAGGCTCCGTTATTCATCGTCTTTTCCAACCCAGCGCCGGCGCGATATCCCGCGCGAGGATCTCCAGGCGCTTGAGTATCTGCGCCTGGGTCGAGCTTTCCGCCTGGACCACGGCGATCACATAATCAGCATAAGGCAGCAGGGAGGGATCCTGTTGCAAGCTTTCGATCACTTCATCGGGATGGCCGTGGTGCACGTTCATCAGGCGCAGGTGTTCCTGCAAGTCCACCGCCTGGTCGATCAACCCTTCGCGTTGCAGGCGCGGGATATGCCGCTCGATATCCACCGCCAGCTCGGCCTGGGCGCTGGCGCGGTCGGCAGCAGGGAAAATCGCGCGGACCACGCCGATGCGCGGGGGGCGATCGGCATGTGCCCACGCCTGCAGATACGCGTCGGCCAAGGGTTTTTGCACGGTCAGCGGATCATGGGTGGCGGTGCCCAGCAACAGGCCATTGCCTTGGCGGGCGGTGTAGACCGCGCCGTCGGTGCTCCCGTGGGAATGCCACAGGCGTTCGCCCAGGCCTGGAGCGGGCGGTTGCAAGGTCAAGTCACCGGTCAGTGCGTGACCGTGCACAAGGTGCTGCAGACGTTGCTGACGCTCGGCGAAGTCCGCCTGGCGCTGGCCCGGGTCGCGATCGAACGCGCTGAAGTTGTCGAGGTTGGCACCGCCACTGCCCAGGCCCAATTGCACCCGCCCGCCGCTCAGGGCGTCGAGCACACTGGCGTCTTCGGCCAGGCGGATCGGGTCTTCGAACGGCAGCACGATCACCCCCGTGCCCAGCTCGATATGCCGCGTGCGCTCGGCCACTGCCGCCAGCAGCACCAGCGGTGACGGCAGGCGGCCGAAGCCGTTGCTCAGGTGGTGCTGGGCAATCCAGCCACCGTCGAAGCCGAGGGCTTCGGCCACTTCGAATTGTTCGATCAGGTCGCGGTAGACCTGTTGCGGGTCGTCGCCAAAGGCGTGGCTGAGAAAGCCCAGTTTGAAGGTCATGACGGGGTTCCTGTGGGCTGCCAGCCCAGGGCCGGCGCGATGTGCTCGCGGATGATTTCCAAGGCGCGGATCGCCTCGCGCAGCGGCGTGCTGGTGGTCTGCACCTGCAGGATCAACTGGTCGTGGATGGTCAGCGCCGGGCCTTGCTGCAATTGCTCGATGATCTGCTCCACCGGGCCGTGCAACACGCCGAGGCGCTTGAGGGTGGTGTCGAAATCAGCGTCCAGCCCGCCCTCGAGTACGCCGATGCTTTGCTGGCGTTGCACGTAGGCCTGGATATCGCGGCGGGTGGCGTCGTCCGGTGACGGCAGCAGGGCCTGCACCCGTGCAACCCGGGCAGGCGTGCCGTTGTCGCCGGTCCAGGCGTTGCGGTAGCGGTTCACCCGTTCTACACCGGCCTCGGCCGGCAAGTGCGGGTTGGGCGCCATGATCAGGCCGTGGCCGCGCTCGGCCACCAGCTCCACGCGAGACGTGGCCTCCCACAGGCGATGGCTCAGGCCATTGGCCCGCGGCAACAGGCGCGAGCCGCTGTCGGTCAGCGGCGCGTTGCCCAGGGCATTGAGCAACTGCTGCAGGTGCTGTTCATAGTCGCGATGACGCGCCTCATGCTCACGGCCAAACGCCAGGAACGTCTGGGGGTCAAAGCCGGCGCCGAGGCCCAGCTCCAGCCGGCCGTTGCTGAGCAAATCCAGCACGGCCGCATCTTCGGCCAGGCGCAGCGGGGCTTCCTGGGGCAACACAATAATTCCGGTGCCCAGGCTGATATGTCGCGTGCGCTGGGCGATGGCCGCCAACAACACCAGCGGCGCGGGCAGGCGCCCGTGCTCACTGGCGAAGTGGTGCTGCGCCACCCAGCCGCTGTCGAAGCCTAGCTCTTCAGCCACCTTGAACAGTTCCAGGGTGTCGCGGTACACCTTGGGATCAAACACGGGGCTGTAGACCCGGCTTAGAAACCCGAGGGAAAAGCCTGCACTCATGGTTTCACCTCATGGGCCAATTGCTTCTGCAACGCGGGCCCGGCGCTGATGGATTCCGGCAGGCCACTGAAGGGGCTGATGGTCAGGTAGCCCTTGTTCAGCCACACCGCTTCATCGTTCTGCTGGGCTGGGGTGGGGGCGGCGCTGTATTGGAAGCCGATACCCGGTTTGCCGGGCAGGTTGAATTGCTTGAGGTCGTCGGTGTACAGCGCTTCAAACCCCACGTAACTGCCTACGCGAGTGAGCTTCACGCCCTTGATCTGCGGGTCCTTGGGCAGGTTGATATTCAAGCCCAGGCCCGGCGGCAGCAGCGCGCCATCGGGTTGGCGATGCTGGTCGAGGGCGTGCACCAGCTTGGCGACCAGTTGGGCGGCGCGCTGCGGGTCTTTCTCCTTCAGGTCGGTACTCACCGCCAAGGCCGGAATCCCCGATTGCAGCGCCACGCTGGCGGCGTTGAAGGTGCCGGACGCCATATTGATCGCTCCCAGGTTGTTGCCTGGGTTGGGGCCGACGATCACCAGGTCGGGGTGTGGCATTACCTTGTTCAGGCCCATCAG
Organism: Pseudomonas sp. CHM02; assembly: GCF_000612585.1. Classification (GTDB taxonomy): domain Bacteria; phylum Pseudomonadota; class Gammaproteobacteria; order Pseudomonadales; family Pseudomonadaceae; genus Aquipseudomonas. The sequence goes on along the minus strand of NZ_JFCA01000006.1, from coordinate 85,820 downwards.
CACGGCCATCACCGGCGTGCCGCTGATTTCGATCTGCACGTCCTTGCCGGCACATTCGCTGCTCTGGCACACGCCTTTCTCGGTGGTGCTGATGGAGTAACTGTCCGGGTAGGCCGGGTCGCTGTCGTGGCCGACCGTGACTTCGCGACCGAAAAAGAACGATCCGCCACGCGCACTCTGGTCGCTCTGCGGCGCGGCAATCTTCACCTTATGCCCCTGGGCCTTGAGCTCGGTGTAGAGGGCGCGGATGTTCGGGTGCTGATAGCCGTCGTCGTTGCTCAACAGGATATTCAGGGCGAACGCTTTGGGGGCGATCACGCTGGCGAAGGCGAGCATCCATGCGCGGTGTTTCATGCGGTTGCTCCTGTGCTGAAGCGGTTGGCCGGGCGCGGCAGGCCGAGGTTTTCACGCAGGGTGGTGCCTTCGTATTCGTGGCGAAACAGCCCACGGGCCTGCAGCAACGGAATCACCTGGTCGACGAACAAGTCGATGCTGCCCGGGAAGTAAGGGAAGAACACATTGAAGCCATCGCAGGCCCGTGCCTCGAACCAGTGTTCAAAGTAATCGGCGATATCGTCGGCGGTGCCGATCACCGGGTTGCCGCCTGCCAGGCGCAGGTACAGCTGGCGGATACTGAGGTTCTCCGTGCGGGCCAGTTCCAGCACCTTGTCCCGACGGCTGCCGCGCTGGCCCACGGGCGTGTCCGGCAACGGTCCGTCGAGGTCATGGCCGGACAGGTCGATGTCATCGCCGAGAGTATCGGCCAGCAGGCGCAAGCCCAGCACCGGGTCGATCAACGCCTGGAATTCCTCGAACAACGCCTGGGCCTGGTCGCGTGTGTCGGCAATGAACGGTGTGACGCCGGGCAGGATCTTGATGTGGTCGGGGTTGCGGCCCAGGGCGGCGGCGCGTGCCTTGATGTCCTGATAGAACGCCTGCGCGCCTTGCACGTTGTGGGAATGGGCAAAGATCAGCTCTGCCACGCGGGCGGCGAGTTGCTTGCCTGGCTCGGATGCACCGGCCTGTACCAGTACCGGATGGCCTTGGGGTGGGCGCGCCACGTTGAGCGGGCCGCGCACGGCAAAGTGTTCGCCGCGATGGTTGAGGGTGTGCAGTTTGGCCGGGTCGAAGTACTCGCCGCTGGCTTTGTCGCGGGTGAAGGCGTCGTCGTCCCAGCTGTCCCACAGGTCCTTGACCACGTCGTGGAATTCTTCGGCGCGCTGGTAGCGGTCGCCGTGGTCGACGTGGTGTTCACGGCCGAAGTTCCAGGCCTCATCGGAGACCACCGAGGTCACCAGGTTCCAGGCGGCGCGGCCCTTGGAGAGGTGGTCGAGGGAAGCGAACTTGCGCGCGATATGGTACGGCTCGTTGTAGGTGGTGGTGGCGGTGGCGATCAAGCCGATGTTGCGTGTGACGGCTGCCAGCGCCGACATCAATGTCAGCGGCTCGAAGTGTTCGGCACGGGCGGTACGGCTGAGCGCATCGTGGTGATGCCCCCACAGCGCAACCACATCGGCGATGAACAGGGCATCGAACTTGCCGCGCTCGGCAGTCTGGGCGATGTGTTTGAAATGGTCGAAATCCAGGCTGGCATCGGCCTGGGCCAGCGGGTGGCGCCAGGCGGCGACGTGGTGGCCGCTGTTGGCGAGGAAGGCTCCCAGTTTGAGTTGATCGGTGCGGCGGGTCATGAACAGGCTCCCTTGTGAGTCAGGCAAGAGGCCGGCGAACCGGCCCCGTGGAGCTGGGTTAGAAGTTGTACGTCACGCCGGTGTACCAGTAGCCGCCCGTGGTGCCGTACGGAGAGAAGTTGCCGTACGGGAAAGCGCCCGAGCTGCTGGCCAGTTTTGTGCGTTCCGGGTACTGGTTGAACAGGTTGTTGGCGCCGGCATTCAGGGTGATCGCCGGGGTCAGGTGGTAGTCGATGTTCAGGTCGGTGATCCACGCCGGCGAGAAGGTGCGGTCGAAGGCTTCGGCGGTGCCGTACTGGGTGTATTCGCCGTAGCGGGTCAGGTTGAGGCCGACTTCGAGTTTCTCGTAGGTCCAGGTGGTGCCCAGCAGCAGCTTGGATTGCGGCAGGCCGTACTTGAGGTTGCCCTGGCGCTGGCGGTCATAGCCACCGGTTGGGCCGAGGGCTTGCTGGGCCACGCTGGAGGCGTGGATGTCGTCGATCTCGGTGGTGTTCCAGTTGAAGCCCAGGGTGTAGCGCAGGTTGCCGTAGGCACCGATGCTCTGGCGGTAGTCGCCGACCAGGTCGACGCCACGGGTGGTGGTGTCGAGGGCGTTGGTGAAGTAGGTCACCGCCTGGTTCGGGTTGAGCCCGGCCGCGGCGAGGATCGCGCTGATCTGCGCCGTGCCGCCCAGGTAGCCGGTCTGCGCGATGCGATCCTTGATTTTGATCTGGTAGGCATCAAGGGTGATGCTGGTCGCGTCCGTCGGTTGCAGGGTCAGGCCCAGGCCGAAGTTGGTGGATTTCTCCGGCTTGAGGGTTTCGGCGCCGAGGGCCTTGGCCACAGCTGAATCCACGGCCACGTTGCGGTAGTCGAACAACTGGCCGTTGACGCTGGTTTGTGAGGTGGAGCTGTAGATCTGCTGGGCCAGCGACGGCGCGCGGAAGCCGGTGCTGAAGGACCCGCGCACGGCCAGGATCGGGGTCAACTGGTAGCGGGTGGCGAACTTGCCGTTGGTGGTGGTGCCCGAGCCGTCGTTGTAGTGCTCGTAGCGACCCGCCAGGTCAACGTGCCATTTGTCCGTGAAGTCCTGGCCAATCTCGCCGTAGCCGGCCAGGCTGGTACGGCCTTTTTGCGCGGCGTCTTCAGGCGTGGTGCCGGCACCGGAGATGGTGCCCGGTGCGATCAGGCCACCGCTGGCCCCTGTGGTGAACGGGCCGCTGGCGTAGGAGGCGTAGTCGCCCTTGCCGATCTTGTAGTTCTCGTAGCGCTGTTCCAGGCCCCAGGAAATCTGCGTGGGCTTGTGCAGGCCGAGGTCGAAGGCGCGGGTCAGGTCGAGGTTGTTGGTCCACTGGCTGAAGGTTTTCACGCCGGTGTCCACCGAGGTCGGCGAGTCCGGGCCGTAGCTCAGGTTGTAGGTGTGCCGCAGGGTGGCTTCGGCGTGGTCCTGGCCGTAGGTGCTGGACAGGTCGTAGTTCCAGCCGGCGAGTTCGCCCTTGCCGCCGAACGCGACCTGGAAGTCATTCTCGATGAAGCGCAGGGTGTCTTCGACGCCTTCGGAGAACGGCGTCTGGATGCCGTCGAAGCTGCCGGGCTGGTGGAAGGCCAGGGGTTTTTCCGAGTTGCGCCGGGTGTAGGTGGAGAACGAGTACAGCGTCAGGGCGTCGTCCACCGGCAGCTCGGCGTTGTAGCCGAAACTGAAGTTGCGCGCTTCGGGCAGGCCGGTGCCGTAGTAGGTGTGCTCCAGGCTGGTGTTGCCGGCGCTGTCGGTGTACGGGGCCTTGTCGGAACGGTCGGAGATCTTCTGTTTCTTCACGTCCAGGGCGAGGTTGATGAAACCGTCATTGGGCAGCGCCAGGCCGATATTGCCGGTCTGGCGTGCGGTTTCGCCGTCGCCGTTTTCATAGTTCTGGCCGTAGCTGGTGGACAGGCTGCCGCCGTGGTCGGTCTGTTTGAGCACTACGTTGACCACGCCGCCGATTGCATCCGAGCCGTACTGGGCCGAGGCGCCGTCGCGCAGCACTTCGACGTGATCCACCAGGGCGGTGGGGATCATGTCCAGGTCCACCGGCTGCGAGCCGGAGTTGAGGTAGGTGCCGTTGTTGAGCAGCGCGCTGTTGTGGCGACGCTTGCCGTTGACCAGCACCAGCACCTGGTCGCCGTTGAGGCCACGCAGGCTGATCGGACGCACCACCGAGGTAGAGCCGAAGCCCGACGACGCTGGCTGGTTGAGCGATGGCAAGACTTTGCTGAGCGCACGGGTCAGGTCGCCCTGGCCGGTGGCGAGCAGTTGTTTGGACGAGATCACATCCACCGGCGCCGGGCTTTCGGCCAGGGTGCGCGCCTGGCCACGGTTGCCGATCACCACCACGGTGTCCAGCGGGTTGTCGCTGGCCGCGGCGTCGGCGGCGAGGGTCAGGCTGCTGTAGCTGGCGGCCTCGCACAGGGCGACGAATAACAACGTGTGGGCGAAGGCTCGGTTGGGCCTGCGGGACGTATTCATGATGGGCAACACTCCAATGGGTAAGGTGGCTTGTTGAGTTCAAGCTCTGGTGGGAAGCGGGAGAGCAAGGGCTGTGCCATCTGTAAAAGTTGTTTGAAAACAGTGGCTTGATTGGTGACACGCTGGAGGGTTGGTGTTTTTCTAACAGGGCAAAGGGCAGGCTGTTGGTTTTTGTGCAGGGCACCGATCCCTGTCGGAGCGAGCGTGCTCGCGAAGAACGTCAACGATGAAAAGGGTTGCCTGAGTGAACGCAGAGCCCTCACGTTTTTCGCGAGCACGCTCGCGCCTACGGGAGAGGTGCTTGGCACAGCCCTTGCTGACTCAGCGCCATACCTAAACCCAAGGAAGCTTTTTCTGTATGCCTAGACCCGGCCCGCGCAACGCCCTCACCGATATCCCAGGCCTCACGGTCGGCCACGCCACGGACCTGCACGTCGACACCGGCGTCACGGTGATCCGCCCCGATGGTTTCTGGACTGCCAGCATCGACATCCGTGGCGGCGGCCCCGGCGGGCGCGAAACCGCCGCCCTGGAGCCGGAAAACATGGTCGGCCAACTCCACGCCCTGGTCTTCGCCGGCGGCTCGGTGTTCGGCCTGGGCGCGGCCGATGCGGTGGCTGCAAAATTGTCCCAGGACCAGGTGGGCCTGCACCTGAAACCCGGTGCCCCGGCGATCCCCATCGTGCCCGCTGCGGTGTTGCACGACCTGGCCAATGGCGGTGACAAGGATTGGGGCCTGGAACCGCCTTACCGGCGCCTAGGCTTTGAAGCGCTGGCGAATGCCGGCGCGGACTTCGAACTGGGCTCCGTCGGCGCCGGCCGTGGCGCCATGGCGGGAGTGTTGAAAGGCGGGCTGGGCACGGCTTCACTGGACCTGGGCGATGGCTTGATCGTCGCCGCGCTGGTGGTCGCCAACCCGATTGGCTCGGTGTACATGCCCGACGGCAAGACCTTCTGGGCCTGGCCCTGGGAAGTGGCGGGGGAGTTCGGCGGCCAGCGGCCTGAAGCCGAGATGAATTGCAGCGACCCGATGCCGGAGCTGTCACGCCTGGATTCCATGGGCCGCCTGCAAGCCGGGGCCAACACGACGCTGGTGGTGGTTGCCAGCACCGCGCGTCTCACCGTCGCCGAGTGCAAGCGTGTGGCGATCATGGCCCAGGACGGCATCGCCCGCGCCGTACGCCCGGCGCATCTGCCGTTTGATGGCGACACGGTGTTTGCGTTGGCGTCGGCGGCGGTCGAATTGACGGACGGGCCGCGTCGGCAGGTGGAGATTGGCTGTATTGGTTCGGCGGCGGCGGATTGCGTGGCGCGGGCGATTGCCAGGGGAGTGTTCGCCGCTCGGGGCCCTTCAATGTAGGCGCTGGCTTGCCGGCGATAGCGATCTGTCAGTTGGAAAAGGTGCAAGCCGACCTGCCGCTATCGCCGGCAAGCCGGCTTCTACCGTTGGGTGAAGCGCGAGGCCCGCTGCTGGGCCTTTGCGGCCTGCTCCGGCAACCCCAACGCTTCATACACCCGCACCAGGCTCCGATTCGTCGGCACATCCCACCCGTCATACCGGCGCCGCAATTCCAGCGTTTGTTGCGCTCCAAACCAGTCCCCCGCTTTCAATCGCGCATCCAATTCGACCTGGGCAAACAGGTCGCGCTGCGCATGGCTGCCACCTATCTCGTTCAGCCTCGGCAGGGCGACAGTCAGTTGTGCCAGTGCCTGTTGCCACTCTCCGCGTGCATGGGCCAGCAAGCCGTTCGCCAACGGCAGCGTCACTTCCCCCCACACCGGCCGTGCGGCGGAGCTGTACTGCCGCAACGCGGCGAGCAGCCCATCCGCCTCCGGCTTGCCGGCCCGGGCCAACCCATACAGATACTGCACGCTCAGGAACGGCTGCACCGTATCGCCGACCCGGCGTTGCAGGTAGGGCGCCAGCGCCTGCCAGCGCTGGCCCACGTCGATGCCGGCCAGTTCCAGGCGCGCGAGCAGTGACACGGCACCGACCTGGTCCTGGGAGTATTCCGGGAGGATGCCCCACACGTGTTGGTCGTAAATCTCCAGCACGCGTTGATCCTCGCCCCGCGCCAGGTAGAACAACGCCAGGTGCCACCAGTTGTGGGTGTACATGAACGAGTTCAAACCGTCCCAATGGTGGGCCACGTTTTCCAGGAACGCCGTGCCTTCCTCGATGCGGCCCTGGGTCAGCATCACATGGGCCAGGGCGTGCTGGGCCCAGGGCTCCGAGGGTTGCAGGCGCAAGGCTTCCAGTGCGCTGGCTTCGGCTTCTTCGAGCAAGTGGCATTGCTCGTAGGCGAACGCCAGCAGGCCGTGGCTGTGAGCAATGTCGGGTGCGCCCGCCGTGGCCTTGAGGCCGATGCGCAGCAGGGCAGGCCAGTTGCCGCGGTTGAATTCCAGGTACTGGTTGAGCTTGGCGGCGAACAGGTCGCGGGGGTAGCGGTCGAGCAGGCTTTCGCTCACACGCAGGACTTGATCGAGGTCGTCCCTGATCCAGGCTTGCAGCGCGCCAAGGTACAGCTGGGCGCGCGGGTGAGCGGCGTGTGCTGCACGCTGTCGGTATTTTTCCGCCAGCGCCGGGCCTTCGGGGGACTCGATGAACATCAGCAGCAAGCCGGCAAACGCGTTGGCCAGCGCAGAGTCGGGGTTGGCATCGGCGGCGGCGAGGATGCCTTCGGCGCGGGGTTGATAGCCGAGGAAGCCGCCGATGAAATCGTCCAGCCCTTGGCGGGTGACAGGGTCGGTGGTGTCGATGGGGTTGCCCAGGTAATCCAGTGACATGCGGTTCAGGCTCTTGAGTTCAGATACGCATTGCAGGGCAAACCTTGTGCCACCCAACTCCCTGACACCTTGTAGGAGCCGGCTTGCCGGTGATAGCGGTCTATCAGCTTGCTTGTTTGCCGGTTGATACATTGCTATCGCCGGCAAGCCGGTTCCTACAGGGGGTGTTGCTTTTTGCACAGTCGCGCAGGTTGCTGTGGTTTTTTCATCACCCTGCAGGCAGTCAAACCCTGCAATCCCTGCCAAACCCCCCATGGCACAGCCCTTGCAAAATCCTCTGCATATCTTTTCAGTCGAGGAGCCTCCATGCGCCCATTTTCTTTCCGCCGTGCCCTCACGTCCGCGGCACTGTGCACCGCGTTGCTGGCCGGCCAGGCGCACGCGCAACCCCAGGAGGGCGGGGTGCTCAACCTGGTGGCCCAGCCGGAACCGCCGTCGCTGATGCACGGTGTGGTCAGCCATGTGTCCACCCAATACGTGAGCGGCAAAGTGCTCCAGGGCCTGTTGACCTTCGACACCGACCTGGCGCCCAAGCCGGTATTGGCCAAGGCCTGGAGCATTTCCCCGGACGGCCTCACCTACACCTTCGACTTGCAGGACGGTGTGCACTGGCATGATGGCCCGGCCTTCACCGCCGATGATGTGGTGTTCAGCTTCCAGACCTTTTACCCCGAAGTCGACAAGCGCCTCGGCGGCATCATTACCGAGTACGTCGACAGCATCACCGCCAAAGGGCCGCTGCAAGTGGTCTTTCACCTGAAGAAACCCTTTGCTCCGTTGCTCTCGGCGCTGGGCAGCGGCCTGCGCCCGGTGGTGCCCAAGCACCTCTACGAGAACACGGACTTTCGCAACAACCCCTACAACCTCAAGCCGGTCGGCACCGGACCGTTTGTATTCGTGGAGTGGAAACGCGGTGCCTACATCAAGCTGGCCAAGAACCCCAACTACTGGAAAAAAGGCCTGCCGCACCTCGACAGCATCATCTTTCACGTGATTCCTGATGCCTCGTCGCGGGCGGCTGCCTTCGAGCGCAATGACGTGCAAGTGCTGCGCAGCGGCGATGCCGACTACGCCGACCTCAAGCGCCTCACCGCCTTGCCGAATGTGCAGTCGTCGGAGAAGGGCTGGGAGTTGTATGCCGGCCTGGCGTTCCTGCAAATCAACACGCGCAAGCCGCCGCTGGACAACCCCAAGGTGCGCCAGGCGATCCTGTATGCGCTGAACCGCCAGTTCATCGTCGACAACATCTTCTTCGGCTCGGGCAAGGTCGCCCAGGGCGAGTTCGTGTCGACCACGCCGTACCACGACCCGCAGTTGCCGCAGTACAGCTATGACGTGAAAAAAGCCAAGGCACTGATCGCCGAGTCCGGCGTCGACGTGGGCGCGGTGCGTATCCGCCTGCTCAATGGCGAGAAGGGCGGGGCCTGGGAACGCCTGGCCGAATACACCAAGCAGTCCCTGCAGCCCCTGGGCTTCAAGGTTCAGGTGGTGACGTCCGACGCGGCGACCTGGTTCCAGCGCGTGAGTGACTGGGACTTCGACCTGACCTACAACTTCATCTTCCAGATCGGCGACCCGTACCTGACCAGCGCCTACCTGTTCCGCTCCGACTACATCCTCAAGACCTCGCCGTTCGCCAACGTCAGCGGCTACAACAGCCCCGAAGCCGATGCGCTGTGGAGCAAGGTCGCCGACACGCCGGAAGGCCCGGAGCGCAAAAAGCTCTACAGCCAGCTGGAAAACGTCTTGAACACCGACCTGCCGATCGCACCGATCTTCGAGATGCGTTACCCGACGCTGTTCCACACGCAGGTGAAAAACCTGCTGCAGACCGCCACCAGCCTTAACGAAGACTACGAAAGCGTCTACCTCGACGCACCTGCGCCATGAACGGCGTGCTGTATCTCGGCGGACGCCTGTTCAAGGCGCTGCTGATGGTGGTGGCGGTGCTGGTGTTGAGCTTTTTGCTGATCCGCCTGGCGCCGGGTGATCCGGCGTTGCTGCTGGCGGGTGAAGCCGGGGTGGACGACGTGCAGTTCATCGAGCAGTTGCGCCAGACCATGGGCCTGGATAAACCGCTGCTCCAGCAACTGCTGATTTACCTGGGCAATATCGCCCACCTGGATTTGGGTTATTCCTACCGTAACCAGACCTCGGTGTGGTCGCTGATTAGCGAGCGTTTGCCCGCGACATTGGCGCTGATGGGCTCGGCATTCGTGGTGTCTTCCGTGCTCGGTGTGACCCTTGGCGTGCTGGCGGCACGCGCCCGGCAGAAGCGCCATTGGCTCGATGGCGTGATCTCCCATGGCGCCTTGTTGCTGTACGCGATGCCGCCGTTCTGGCTGGCGATGCTGATGATCCTGCTGTTTTCGGTGAGCCTGGACTGGCTGCCGGCATTTGGCATGGAAACCGTGGGCCGCGACTTCTCGCTGCTGGATCGCCTGCAGCATTTGTTGCTGCCGTGCCTGTCCCTGAGCGTGTTGTTCCTCGCCCTGTACATCCACCTGACCCGCGCCGCCGTACTTGACGCCCTCGGCCAGGAATACGTTCGCACTGCCCACGCCAAGGGTTTGCATCCCCGGCGGATTCTCTACGTGCATGTGCTGCGCAATGCGTTGCTGCCGGTGGTGACCTTTGCCGGCTTGCAACTCGGCCAGTTGGCCAGCGGCGCGCTGCTGGTGGAGGTGGTGTATTCCTGGCCGGGCATCGGGCGCTTGATGTATGACTCCCTGGCCCAGCGCGACTACGGCGTGCTGATGGGTGGCTTCCTGGTGATCTCGTTACTGGTGGTGGGCTTCAACGTGTTGACCGATGTGATTTGCCGTTTTCTCGACCCGCGAATCGGCGCCGGAGGGCAAGGTTGATGAGGGTGCTGAAGCGTTTTGTGCGCCAACCGTCGGCGCTGATCGGTGCGCTGTTCCTGCTGCTGTTGGCCGGGCTGGCGGTGGCTGCGCCGTGGCTCACCAGCAGCTCGCCGTGGGAAATGAACACCCAACCGATGCTGGCGCCGTTCCACGACCCCGCCCATTGGCTGGGCAGCGACTTGCTCGGCCGCGACCTCGGCAGCGGCTTGCTCTATGGCGCCCGCGTGTCCCTGGCCGTGGGCGCGCTGACCAGCCTGGCGACCTTGTTGGCGGGGTTGATCGTTGGCGCCATCGCCGGTTACTTCGGTGGTTGGGTGGATGCCGTGCTCATGCGCATCGCCGAATTCTTCCAGATCATCCCGCAACTGGTGCTGGCGGTGATCCTGGTGGCGGTGCTGGAGCCGTCGCTGGGTTCCATCGTACTGGCGATTTCACTGGTGGCGTGGCCAGGCGTTGCGCGGCTGGTGCGCAGTGAATTCCTCACCCTGCGCCAGCGCGAATTCGTGCAGGCGGCGCGAGTACTGGGCCAGTCGCCGTGGGGCATCATCAGCCAACAGATCCTGCCGAATGCCCTGGCGCCGTTGCTGGTGGTGATGACCTTTGTGATGGCCACGGCGATTCTTACCGAGTCGGCCCTGGCGTTCCTCGGCCTGAGTGACCCGGAGGCCATGAGCTGGGGCTACATGATCAACGCATCCCGTGGCCTGCTGCGGGATGCCTGGTGGATGAGCTTCCTGCCGGGGCTGGCGATTGTGGTGTGTGTGCTGGCGGTGAACCGGGTGGGCGAAGGCCTGCGCGTGGCCTTTGAACCGCAGAGGTCGCTATGACACTGCTGAGTGTGGAAAACCTGCGTATCGCCTTGCCGGCCGGTGCGGACCGCAGCCATGCGCTGTATGACGTGTCGCTGCAACTGCGCAGCGGTGAATGCCTGTGTGTGGTGGGCGAGTCCGGTTCGGGCAAATCCATGTTGGCCAAGGCGCTGTTGCGGCAACTGCCGACCCCGCTGAGCGTGGAAAGCGGGCGCCTGGTGTTTCGCGGTCAAGACCTGGCGAGCCTCAGTGAAACCGCCATGCGCCAATTGCGCGGGCACGATATCAGCATGGTGTTCCAGGAGCCCATGAGCGCGCTCAACCCGCTGTTGCGCGTGGGTGAGCAGATCGATGAAACCCTGCGCGCCCACGGGATGACATCGGCACGCGAGCGTCGCCAACGGGTGGTCGACTTGCTCGGTTATGTCGGCCTGCCCGAGCCTGAACGCCTGCGCCAGGCCTATCCTTTCGAACTCTCGGGTGGTCAGCGCCAGCGCGTGGTCATCGCCATGGCATTGGCTTTCGATCCGGCATTGCTGATCGCCGATGAACCCACCTCGGCCCTGGACGTGACCACCCAGGCGCAGATCCTCGACCTGTTGCGCAAAATCCAACAGGACAAGGGCATGGCGCTGTTGTTCATCACCCATGACTTCGCCGTGGTCGAGGCCATTGCCGACCGTGTGCTGGTGCTGGAAAAAGGCGTGTCGGTCGAGCAGGGCAGTGCCCGACAGGTACTGCTCGAACCCAAGGCGCCCTACACCCGGCAACTGCTCGCGGCAGTGTCGGCACAACCGCTGGCGCCGCGGGCTGTGGTCGCGGGCCCCGTGGTGCTCAAGGCCGAGCGATTGAACAAGGTGTTCCGCAGCCGCAGTGGCTGGTGGGGCAAGCGCATCACCCAGGCGCTGGATGCGGTGCAACTGGACCTGCGCGAGGGCGAGACCCTGGGCATCGTCGGTGAGTCGGGCTCGGGAAAATCCACCCTGGGCCGCTGCCTGGTGCGGTTGTTGCGCGCCGACAGCGGGCAGGTCCAATGGCTCGGCCAGGACGTGGCGGGTCTCTCCGAAGGGCGTTTGCGGCCGCTGCGCAGTGATGTGCAGATGATCTTCCAGGACCCGTTCGCCTCCCTCAACCCGCGCCAGACTGTGGGTCGCATTATCATGACCGGGCCACGGGTGCAGGGCCATTCGCAGGCCGAGGCCGAGCAGCGTGCACGGGACCTGCTGGCGTTGGTGGGCTTGCCGGCCACGGCGTTTGAACGTTACCCCCATGAGTTTTCCGGCGGCCAACGCCAACGCATCGGCATTGCACGGGCACTGGCCGTGCAGCCCAAGGTGCTGATCGCCGATGAGTGTGTCTCGGCGCTGGATGCGTTGATTCAGGTGCAGATCCTGGAACTGTTGGAATCCCTGCAACGCCGGCTGAAATTGAGCATCGTGTTCATCACCCACGACCTGCGCGTCGCGGCGCGTTTGTGTGATCGCATTGCCGTGATGCAGAACGGACGGGTGGTGGAGCAGGGCGACACGGCGGCGTTGTTCGACGATGCGCGGCATCCCTATACGCGCACGCTGCTGCAGTGTGTGCCGAGTGCCTCGGTCCTTGTGGCTGACGCTAGCTGATGTGGGCGCCGGGCTTGTTGTGGCGAGGGAGCTTGCTCCCACATTGACCGAGTTTATTCATCAAGGAATGTGGTGTTCATGAGTATCAACGTTTCAGATCTACCGACAGTTCGCGGCCAAAGCCTGGACATCCGCCCCAATCGCACCTTGAGCATCGCCCATCACGTGGGCACCACTCAACCCGACACGGTGGTGTTCTTCTGCCATGGCGCCGGCGGCAACAAAGACCAATGGCGCCCGCAATGGCAGGCGCTCAAGGCCGAGGGCTACAGCCTGGTGGCCTGGGACCTGCTGGGTCATGGCGACAGCGCTCGTCCGCGAGAGGACCAGGCCTATGCCTGGCCCGAACTGGTGGCGGACTACCTGGCGATCCTGCAACGCTACGGCGGTGTGCGAAACCTCATCGTGGCGCATTCCTTCGGCACCGGCTTGAGCCTCAGTGCGTTGCTGGCCAGGCCGCCGGTGTCGATTGATGCAGCGCTGCTGCTGGGCACGCAGTTGTACCGGCCGGTGGTCAGCGGCGGGTTGATGTCGCTGCCGGCGTGGATCCTCGAATGGCTGCGCCCGTTATTGGCGAAGGGGTTTCGCGAGCGCGCCTGGCACGCTTCGGCCGACCCTGCGCTGGTGGCCTATGAAGAAAAACTCACCGAGCGCAACCGCCTGCACATGTTCAAGGCCCTGACCAAAAACGCGCAGTGGCCGGACGCCGCGCAGATCCCCAGCCTGGTGTTGCCCGTCAGTGTCTTGGCCGGTGACAGCGACGGCCTGACGCCCGCCAGCGGTGGCCAGGCCTTGGCGGGGCAGTTGCCGGATGCCGATTTCCAGGTGCTCGAAGCCTGCGGCCATCAGCTGATGCTGGAGAAACCTGATGCGGTGCTGAAAGCATTCAACACACTGCTGGCAAGGGCCTTATAACTCAATTTTTTTCGGCTATGCGATCCAGCTATTGGATTGTTCATGAGGTAATGCATTTAATTCGGGGCCTAACTCATTGTTGTTCGGAATAAATCAGCGCCCTCGCGCGTTGTAATGAGTCATCGTTCCGCTTTAGAGATTAGCCATGAGTAACCCCGTTGCCCCCGAGCCCCTGATCCGCCTGCTGGGCCTGTGCAAGACCTTTGGCGCCCAGCGGGCGCTGGATCAGGTCACCCTGGATATCTACCCCGGAGAAGGTGTGGCCTTGCTCGGTGCCACGGGGGCGGGTAAATCGACGTTGGTCAGGATTCTCAGCGGCAGCCTGGCGCCGGATAGCGGTGAGCTGTGGGTCGACGGGCAGCGTCAACGCTTTACCTCGCCGCTGTCGGCGCGCCGGGTCGGCATCGTGGCCGTGCACCAACAGCCCGATGACGCCATTGCCCCTGGCCTGAGCGTGGCCGAGAACCTGTTGCTCGATGAACTGGGCCAGCCGGATGCGGATTTTCTGCTCAATCGCAAAAGCCTGCTGCAACGCGCCGAAGCCATCGCCGCCGGACTGGGCCTGGACCTGCCGCTGCAACATCCGATCGAACGCCTCGGCCAGGCCGATCGCCAACTGCTGGTATTGGCCCGCGCCTTTGCCCTGCAACCCAAACTGCTGATCCTCGACGAACCCACCGCGGCCCTGTCGGAAACCGACGCCGAACGCCTGCTCGGCCTGATCGACAGCCAGCGCGCACGGGGCGTGGCGATCCTCTACATCTCCCAGCGCTTGTCCGACCTGCAACGGGTGACCAATCGCGCGATCGTGTTGCAGGCAGGTCGACTCACCAGCGACCTCAATACCCGGCATTTGCCGAGTGCGGCCTACACCCTGTTTGGGGATGTGGCCGAACATCCAGCGGTGTCCCCTGACAAGGCCTTGCCGGTGCCCTTTCTGGAACGGTTTACCCGCGCCGGGTTCATTCGCAACCGGGCGGAGGGGCGCGCGGTGCAGCAGCAGGTGGCGGGGTTGGGCAGCACTCTCACCGCGGTCGAGGTGATGAACCCGGCACAGACCAAGCCCCGCTGATCTCATCGCAGTTGCGGATACACAATCAGTTCCAGATACCCCTTGTGATACCGCTTGCCCCCAGGCGGCAGTTGGCCCGCCTCGCGCATTTCACTGGTGCTCCTGACGCGCATCAGCACCCCCACCGAGCCGTGCTGGCGTGCATGCTCGAGCCAGGCCTGGACCTCTTCCAGGTTCACTTTGCGCTGCGTCGCCTCCGCATACTGCAAGCCGTAACGCAGCTCGCCCTCGGTGTCATACAGCGCCACTTCGGGGCGTTGCAGGCGCCAGGCGAGGGCACTGGCGCTGCTCAGTTCATTGCTCAGCAGTGCCTGGGTCTGCTGCAACTCTTCCAGGTGTTCAAGCACAAACTGGTCGGGCATTTCGTTGTCGGCGATCCACGCCGGCATGCTTGCCGGCAACAGGATCACCAGCAGGCCGATGCCCAGGGCCGGCATGGCCCACAGCGTCAGCGGGCGAAACGCTTGCAGCAGGTTGGTGAGGATCCACACCAGCAGCACGATAAAAGCCAGGGACAGGCTGAACATCTCGGCGTGGCTGTTGCTGTACAGCGGCCGGGCGATTTGCAGGTAGATCAGGCCGATCATGGCGACCATGCCGATCACGAAATTGAGCAGGCCGTTGAGGCACAGGGGGCGCGCACGGCCGTTGCTGATCAGATTGACCAGGGTATGCCCCATCAACAAGGCCAGGGGCAGCAGGCACGGCATGATGTAGGTCGGCAGCTTGCCGTTGCTCAGGCTGAAGAAACCCAGGGGGAGCATCAGCCACAGGGCCAGGAAGGCGATGGCTGGTTGGCGTTTTTGCTGCCAGGTTGTGCGCAGGGTGCTGGGCAACAGCCCGGCCCAAGGCAGGCATGACACCGCGATGATCGGCAGGAAGAACCACCACGGGCGCACGTGCTGCGCGTTGTCGGCACTGAAGCGTCGAATGTGCTCGTTCCAGAAAAAGAAGCGCCAGAAGTCCGGTTCCTGCAGGTGGATCGCCAGCATCCACGGCACGCACACTAGCATGGCGACCGCCATTGCCAGCGGACCGTAGCGCAGCAATTCGCCCAGGCGCCGCTGCCAGAGCATGTAGGGCACGGCGATCAGCACCGGCAGCGCCCAGGCCAGGAAGCCCTTGGTCAGGAACCCCAGGGCGCAGGCCAGGCCCACCACCGTCCAGGCCCCCAGGCGCCCACGTGTCGTGGGGCTGTCGAGCGCGAACCACAGGGCCACCAGGCTCAGGTTGACCCACAGGGTGAATTGCGGGTCGAGGTTGGAATAGCCCGCTTGCCCCGCCACCAGGCCGAAGCTCAGGTAGAGCAGGGCGCAGGCGAAGCTTTTGCGCGGGTCGTTCCACAGGCGACGGGCGATCAGGTAGGCCAGCAGCACGCTCAGGGCGGTCGTCAGGGCCGAGGCGATGCGCACGCCGAACAGGTTCTGGCCAAACACGGCCTGGCCCAGGGCGATCAACCAATAGCCGCCGGCGGGTTTCTCGAAATAGCGCACCCCCATGAAATGCGGCGCCACCCAGTTGCCGCTCTGGAGCATTTCCTGGCTGATCTGCGCGTAGCGGGTTTCGTCAGGGATCCACAAACCGTGCAGGCCCAGGGGCAAGAGGTAAAACGCGAGAATGGCGAGTAACAATACCGGCAGGGGTTTTAATCGGGTCATGAAAACGTCACTCCCTGACGTTTAGTCGCAGATATAAGAAGTAATGAAGTAATAGCGAAAAAAGTCACAGCGTTCACTGAGTTGCAGAAGATATTCATGATGTCCTTAATTAAAAGGCGCAACTAAACATGCCAGAACAGGGCTGTCTTTTTGCTGAACAGGCAGAAAGGTAAGTTATTAGAGTTGTTTCAGCGCGGCGGGCCAGTCCGGGTTATTGACGATGCCCAGGGGCTTGAATTTGCCGTGAGGCAGCACCTGCACGAACAGCGCGCTGCCGTACTGGGGGAACGATGCATGGGGAAAGCCCAGGGTGCTTTCGAAGTCGGCGATGCAGCCGCTGTGGGTGACGAATACCAGGTTGCGCCCCGGGGTTTTGTGGCTCAGCAGTTCTTCGCCCATGGCCGCGCCGCAGACGGCCTGCTGGCCGGAGGTCAGCTCGTTTTTACCAAACATGAAACGCAAGGTCTGGGCCGTGCGGATGGCCGGGCTGGCAAGCACGTCGCTGCCCTCCATGCCCAGTGTTTTAAAGGCTTTGCCCAGGGTTTCGGCCTGCTGGCTGCCGTTGGCCGTGAGGCCTTCCATGGGGCCCAGGCAGGGGTTGGTCGAGCGGTCGCAGCGTTCTTCGTGGCGCACCAGTACGATCAGGTCGCCATCGCGCCACAGGGGCAGTACCTGCGAGGTCAGCAGGCGGTTGCCGATGCCCAGGTCCCTTGGCGAAGCATGCCAGAACAGGCTGCCGCCGAGCAGCAGCGCAACCACCAGGCACCCCAGCCCCAGCGGTCGCAGGCGCCTGATAAAGGCCCGGCGCGAGCGCGCTTTGGTCAGGGTAAGGTCAACCACTTCATTCACCATGGGCATTGTTTGGCAGTGTTTTAATTAGTTAGGTGCAATGTGTTGGCGAATGCCCGCAGTGGAGCAGAAGGCTGTCACAGGCAGGCTGTCTTTTCGCTGAACATATTGCGGTTAAAAGTTGCCACGCGAGGCAACTAACAAGTTGCCGACGAATGACCCTTGGGCGGCAATTTAAAGTGTGGCGGGTGGGCAGCCGGTGAAATCCATGTGAAAAATTTGCGTGGTCTTGAGCGCCAGCCGTTATTCTCGATTGCCGCCCATCCAATGAGAGTTGCCATGTTGCACGTGCAAGGTGTGTCCAAAAGCTATTCCACTCCCCAAGGGCCGCTGGCGGTGTTGGCCGGTGTGGACCTGCACCTGGCCGAGCGCGGCAGCCTGGCCTTGATGGGCGAGTCGGGCAGTGGCAAGAGCACCCTGTTACATCTGGTGGCCGGGCTGGATCGGGTGGACGGCGGCACTATCCAGGTCGGCGAGCAACGCCTCGACCAGCTCGGCGAAGCGCAACTGGCCCATTGGCGGCGCACGGAGATCGGCCTGGTGTTCCAGCAGTTCAACCTGATCGGCAGTTTGCGGGTCGAGGACAACCTGGCGTTCCAGGCGCGGCTGGCGGGGCGTTTCGACCCACAGTGGCAGGCGCAGTTGGTGGAGCGCCTGGGCCTGGGCGAACTGCTCAAGCGCTACCCCGAACAACTCTCTGGCGGCCAGCAACAACGGGTGGCGGTAGGGCGCGCATTGGCGTCGCGGCCGGGCCTGTTGTTGGCTGACGAACCCACCGGCAACCTTGACGAAGGCACCAGCGACGAAGTGCTGCAACTGCTGCTGGACCTGTTGCGCGACACCCCCACCAGCCTGTTGATGGTCACCCACAGCCCGCGCATCGCCGCACGGCTGGATCGCCAAGTGGTGCTGCAGCGCGGCCGTGTCGTCCCCGCAGGCGGCGCTTGAGATGGCGGTGTTCCACTGGACATTGCGTGCGTTGCTCAGTCACTGGCGGCGGCATCCCGTGCAGTTTTTCAGCGTGCTCACCGGCCTGTGGCTGGCAACCGCACTGCTGATTGGCGTGCAGGCCCTCAACAACCAGGCGCGCGACAGCTATGCCCGCGCCAGCCAATTGATCGGCGGTGAACCCCAGGCCACGCTCAGCGCGCCGGACGGCGCCAGTGTGCCCCAGGCGCTGTTTGCGCAACTGCGTCGTGCCGGCTGGCCGGTGTCGCCGGTGGTGCAGGGGCGGGTGCAGCTCAAGGGGTTGGAGGACGTGCGCCTGCAATTGATGGGCATTGACCCGGTGTCGTTGCCCGGCAGTGGCGCAGTGGCGGGGCAACGCTTGAGCCAGGCACAGATGCTGGCGTTCTTCGAGCCGCCGGGGCGTACCTGGATCGCGCCGCAGACCTTGCAGGCTCTGGGGCTGCGCGAAGGTCAGCAGCCGACCACCCTGAGTGGTCACACACTGCCGCCGCTGCACGCCCAAGCGGATATGGCCCCCGGCCTGTTGCTCACTGACATCGGTTTCGCCCAACCCGTGCTGGAGATGCCCGAGCGCCTGTCGCGCCTGCTGGTGGACAAGCCGTTCGCCGCCGGCCAGCCCACGCCTCCCGCCGGGCTGCAGCTCAAGCAGGGCGAGGACAATAACCTCGCGCGCCTCACCGAGAGCTTTCACCTGAACCTCGATGCGCTGGGCTTCCTATCCTTCGTGGTGGGGCTGTTTATCGTGCACGCCGCCATTGGCCTGGCCCTGGAGCAACGGCGCGGGCTGCTGCGGACCTTGCGCGCCTGTGGGGTCAGCGTGCGAATGTTGCTGGTCAGCTTGAGCGTGGAGTTGGGTGTGCTGTCGTTGCTGGGCGGTGTGCTCGGCGTGGCCAGCGGCTACCTGCTGGCCAGCCTGTTGCTGCCGGATGTGGCCGCCAGCCTGCGTGGGTTGTATGGCGCCGAAGTGCCGGGGCAGTTGAGCCTGAGCCCGTGGTGGTGGGGCGCAGGGTTGGGCTTGAGCTTGCTCGGCGCCTTGCTTGCCGGTGCCAGCAGCTTGTGGCGGGCGGCGCGTCTGCCATTGCTGGCGCTGGCCAACGCCCAGGCCTGGCATGAGGCCCATGGGCGCTGGTTGCGCCGCCAAGGGTGGGTGGCCAGTGGGGCACTGTTGGTCGCTGTACTGGCGCTGTGGTTGGGCAACAGCCTGGCCACCGGTTTTGTGCTGATGGCCGCGTTGCTGCTCGGTGCTGCCCTCGGCCTGCCGGTGGTGCTCAATGGCCTGCTCAAGGCGGTGTTGGGACGCCGTCGTTCGGTGCTCGGCCAATGGTTTCTCGCCGACTGCCGTCAGCAGTTGCCGGCCTTGAGCCTGGCCCTGATGGCGCTGCTATTGGCCCTGGCCGCGAATATCGGTGCGGGCTCCATGACCTCGGGTTTTCGTCACACCTTCAGCAATTGGCTCGAACAACGCCTCACCGCCGAGCTGTATCTGAACCCACAAACCCCGGCCCAGGCTGAACAACTCAGTACCTGGCTGGCGCAACAGCCATTGGTGCGCACCGTGCTGCCTACCTGGCAGGTCGCCGTGCAATTGCAGGGTTGGCCCGCGGACCTGTTTGGCGTGGTCGACGACCCCACCTATCGCCAGCATTGGCCGCTGCTGGAGGCGGCGAGTGAACCCTGGGACCAGTTGCAGCACGGCGATACCCTGATGCTCAGCGAGCAACTGGCGCGCCGGCTCGATGTGCGCCTGGGCGATACCGTGAGCATTCCCACGCCCCAAGGCGCCTGGGCGCCCAAGGTGGTGGGGGTCTACGCCGACTACGGCAACCCCAAGGGCCATGTGCTGGTCAACGCCCAGCACTTGCTGGCCCATTGGCCGACGCTGTCACCGGCGCGTTTCAACCTGCGGGTAGCGCCGGCGGATGTGGCGCCGCTGGTGCGTGAGGTGCAACGCGCCTTTGCCCTGAACGACAGCCGCATCGTCGATCAGCAACAACTCAAGGGCTGGTCGAGCCAGGTGTTCGAACACACCTTCGCCGCCACCGCCGCGCTGAACAGCCTGACGCTGGGCGTGGCCGGGGTGGCGTTGTTTATCAGCCTGTTGACCCAGAGCCAGAGTCGCCTTGGTCAACTCGCCCCGCTGTGGGCATTGGGCGTCACGCGTCGGCAATTGATGCTGCTCAACCTCGGCCAGACCTGGCTGCTGGCGGTGCTCACGTTGGTCCTGGCCTTACCCCTGGGCCTGCTGCTGGCCTGGTGCCTGGATGCAGTGATCAATGTGCAGGCCTTTGGCTGGCGCTTGCCGTTGCAGGTGTTCCCGTGGCAACTGGCGCAATTGCTCGGGTTGGCGATGCTGGCGACCTTGCTGGCCTCGGCCTGGCCGTTGTGGCAGTTGTACCGCAGCCGTCCTGCGGATTTGTTGAGGACGTTTGCCAATGAAGATTAAGTACCTGCTGTGGACGTGCTTGTTACTGGCCGCATGCGACAAAGTCCCCGCGCCACAGGAGAGCTTCGCCGGCTTGGGCAGCGACGCGGCGGACTTCGCCCAAGTGGTGCCCGGCAAGGTGTTCCGCTTCCCTGAGGACCATGGGCCCCATGATGGGTTTCGCATCGAGTGGTGGTACGTCACCGCCAACCTGAAGGACGAGCAGGGCAATGTGTTCGGGGTGCAATGGACGCTGTTTCGCAACGCCCTCAAGGCCGGGCCGACGCAGGCGGGCTGGCACGACTCGACCGTCTGGCTCGGCCACGCCGCCGTCACTTCGGCCACCCACCACTACGCCGCCGAACGTTACGCGCGCGGCGGCGTCGGCCAGGCCGGGGCCCAGGCGGTGCCGTTCAACGCCTGGATCGACGACTGGAATTTCGCCACCCGCCCGGGTGCCGCGCACGCCTTGTCGGCTATGCAACTCAAGGCCAGTGGCGCGCAATTCGCCTACGACCTGCACCTGACTTCCAGCCGGCCCTTGGTGCTGCAGGGCGACAACGGCTACAGCCGCAAATCTGACCAGGGCCAGGCGTCGTACTACTACAGCCAGCCGTTTTTCAGTGCTGCCGGCCGTGTCAGCATCGACGGCAAAACCTATCAGGTCAGCGGCCCGGCCTGGCTCGACCGGGAGTGGAGCAGCCAACCCCTGACCGCCAGCCAGACTGGCTGGGACTGGTTCTCCCTGCACCTGGACCGTGGCGAACAGTTGATGCTGTTCCGGGTGCGGCAAACCGACGGCGCGTCCTACCTGACCGGCACCTGGATTGATCACGAAGGCCATACACAAACCCTGCACAACGCGGATATCCAGCTGAAACCGTTGGATGCCACCGTCATTGAGGGTCGCAAGCTTCCCACACGCTGGTCGCTGAAAATCCCCGGCAAGCAGCTGGATATCACCACCCAGGCGGTCAACCCGAAGGCCTGGATGAACCTGGGTATTCCGTACTGGGAAGGGCCGGTGAAGTTCGAAGGTGGGGTGGGTTACCTGGAAATGACCGGGTATTAGCGCGGTTTCTGTAGGCTCTATTTCTTTGCTGTGTAGGCAGCTTCCCAAATGTAAATCCGCCCCCCCTGGACCTGTGTCCGGGGCGTAGGCGCTTGCTTATATTTCGACGCCATCTTCATCGCATCCGGGATGTGAAGCATGGCGCAGAGCTTTATCAACGAGCGTGCGACGGACTATCAAAGTTTGAAAAATCGAGTGATGGGCGGCGCCCTGAGCCGACCGCGTGCCGATCATTTTGATGTATTGAACCGGCACCTGAGGCCCGGCCTGGTGGCGCCGGGGCAACTGGTGATTATTCCCGACGGCCACAGCGTGAATTGTTCGGTCGAGGAAGCGTGGTTGATGCGCCACGCCGAAGAAGTCCGTCGCCACCTGGAACGGAATGCAGCGACCGGCGCGGCGGTGATCGACAACTATGACTTGCTGCAGAGTTTCATGGCGAAGGGTTCGATTGGCATCGGCAGTGCGACGTCGGCCTGGGCGCGGCATCTGGATGAAGTGGCGCAAACATTGGATGACATCGAACGCTTGCATCAGCGGTTGAAAGACGGTGCGTTGGACAGGGCTACGTTTATTCAGCAGCGCCAGGCGTTGTTCCGGCGGCTGGAAGTGCAACTGCAAGGCGCGGCGCGGTTGGGGACGGGGTTGCAGGGTAATGAGTCGTTGAAAAAGGTGTTGGGCCTGTCGACCAAGAGCTATCTGCATAAAGGTGAGATCGCGGGGTATGCCATGCGGATGCGGGAGATTGCGCAGATGTCGAAGTGGTTGGGCAAAGGAACCTATGTGGGGTTGGCGCTGGATGTGGGGGTGGCGGGGTTGGAGATCAAGGAGGCGTGTGTGGAGGGGAGGGAGGCGCAGTGTAGAAGGGCGAAGTATGTGGAGACGGGGAGGTTGGCAGGTGGAGTCTCAGGAGCTGCCCTTTTGGGAAGACTCGGTGCAGGAGCCGCTCGAAGGGCATGCACAATGTTCCTAGGTATTCGCATGAAGGGAAAAGGTGAACTCGCCTGCGGAATAATCGGAGGCTCAGCGGGAGGGTATGTGGGAGGTGATGGGGTCGGTAGTGCTGGGGCGTTTTTGGGAGGAGAGATCATGGAAGTCGATGGGGATTTGATATTCCTACCTGAGGGAGCCTAACCATGGATTTTTTTCTCATCTACACCATCGTGGTGTTTGTCGGGACGTTTGTTGTCTTGGGACTGATGATTTTTGCGGAATATGCAAAGCTCGATGAGGTGGAAAGTTATTTCTGTCAGAACGAAAGGGTTCAAGACAATAAGCGATTTTGGAGGCGAAACCAGTGGATCGACAGGCAATATCGCATGTTGCTTATTTCTGAGTTTTTCTCAGACTCAAAGCGCTATGTGGAAGCCGGTATTGTGACGAAGGCTGAATTAGCGGCAGTTCCTTTAGCGCTTAAGCGTTGGGTGGTGTGGCCATATAAAGTTGGCTATATCTGGGTCTTCGGGACGGCTGTCTGGAGCTTCTGGCGCTGGTGGTGTGACATCCCCATTCCATAGAAATTGAAATTTTTTCAAAAAATACTGTACATGCATACAGTCATATCTTACATTCCATCCCAGGTGACCGGATGTCACCTGAGCTTCACTTTTTAACTATGGATGGATAAAAAATGAAATCGAAAAAAGCCTTTATGCTGGGCGCGGCCATGGCGGCCTCCTGCTTCGTTTCGGCCTTCGCCCTGGCCGAGCAACCCCCTCAGAAACTCAGCGCCGAAGCGGTCAAGCAGGCCGTGGACAAAGCGCTCAAATCTGGCGGCAAGCTGGACGCGGCGAAGGTGCCGGCCAGCCTCAAGCAAAAACTCCAGGCAGCCAAGACCGGCCAATCCAAGGCTGTTACCCAGGCGGTCAA
The DNA here is from genome assembly GCF_000612585.1 of Pseudomonas sp. CHM02. GTDB lineage: Bacteria > Pseudomonadota > Gammaproteobacteria > Pseudomonadales > Pseudomonadaceae > Aquipseudomonas. The sequence goes on along the minus strand of NZ_JFCA01000006.1, from coordinate 62,742 downwards.
GTCCACGCCTTTCAACACCGTGGTCGGCGAGTTGAAAAAGCCTGGCCAGGCCGAACTGAAAAGCGCCGCCGTTGCGGCCTTTGTGCCGCTATTCCCGACACTCGATATCAATACCCTCTACACCGTCAACGGCGTGGCCCAGGGTGAAGAGTTCGCCTATCACTTCAACCTGCCAGAGAACGCACGGGTCCAGGTGCAACTGGTCAACCAGAGTGCGGGCACCGACATGTCGCTGACCCTGTTCCAGGATGATGGGCAGGGCAACTTGAGCGTGGTGGGTTCGTCGGATGCCGCGGGTAATGCCGATGAATACCTCAACGGTGTACTGCCGGCCGGTGATTACTACTGGTACATGGTCGCCAAGGTCGCCAGCAATTCGCAGTTCAGCTTTGGCGTGGCGGTAGACACCAATATCGATGCCTACGAGCCCAACGACACGCCACAAACCGCCTTCGTGCTGCCGGACTCGATGAACAAGGTGACCGGCAACCTCGACAACGCCAACGACGTTGACTACTTCGACTTCAAGGCGGTGCGTGGCCAGAGCGTGAGCATGTACCTGGCCGGTGATGCGAACGGCAGCCGCAGCCAGTGGATTTTCGATCGTTTCGATGGCGTCAATTGGGTCACCGTCCCGGCGGGCTCTACCTCGACCTACCCGAGTGTCACACCAGGCACCACGGTGAAGGTGCGTGTACGGGCCAACCCGGCCGTGGTTCAGGACCCGACCCGGCACTACCAGCTGAGCCTGGGCTCTACGCCGCGCTTGAACACGTCGGATGTGAAGGGTGACAACGTCGTGCGGGTGCCGGCTTCGATCTTCTGGATGGCGACCCAGGCTGCACGTACGGTGAACTGGACCACCAACTGGTCCGACTCCACTGGCGCACCGTTGTTGGGTGTCACGCCGGTCCTGCGTATCGACAAACGCTTCGACGGTGCCGAGTTCCACTGGACCGACTTCAAGGCCACCACCAACAGTGCGGGTACCTCCCAGGCCAGTTCCGGTATCGGTGACTGCTTCGGCGACTACCGTGTGGAGTACCCGGACAGCAGCACCGGCGTCAAATACAACTGGGCGACGACCTTCAACTTCGGTGGCTGGCGTATCGAACTGGACGAGTTCCCTGGTGTGGGCGTGGGCGGCGAGAATGTGCCTTACGTGACCTTCGGGCACATCTGCACCCAAGACATCATCCATTGATTCAACGGTGCAAGTGAGAAGGGGCAGCCTGGCGAGGCTGCCCCTTTTTCATTCGCCGGCCAATGCCTGCGACAACGGCAAGCGCGCCATGCTCGTGCTCTTCAACGAACCCAGGTACAACCAGTCGCCATACTCCCGGGCCGTGGTGATGGGTGAGTAATTCCCCGCGCTGCCATCCTGCAAATTGGCGATGACTTTCCCCTCGGTGTCCAACCCCAGCACAAAGGCTTTGCGCTCGATCGGCTTGGGCACCACCATCAGCGCGCGCACCATCACCTTGCGCAGCAGGGGGTAGCCGGCGAAGCTGTCCAGCAGTGGGTTGCGCGGCGAATAGAGCGCCACCCAGAAGCGGTCCTGGCCATTGAAGCTGAGGTTGTCCGGCAGGCCGGGCAGGTTGTCGATAAACAAGTCATGGGTACCGGCGCGCTCACCTTTGAGCCAATAGCGGCTGATGCGATAGGCGCCGGTTTCATTTACCAACACGTAATTTTCATCCGGGCCCAGGGCCACGCCGTTGGCGAATTGCAACTGGTCCAGCAGTACCTCGGTGGTGCCGTTGTTGAAGTCGTAGCGCAGCAGCCGACCATCGCCGCCATGCTCGATCACGGCCTCACCGTCCTGCCCATAACCCCAGCGGCTCGATGCATCGCTGAAGTACGCATAGCGCCCGCTGGCGTCCACGGTGACGTCATCGGTGAAACCAAAGGCGACGTCGTTGGCGCCGGTGCTCAGGGTGGTCAGTTGGCGATTGGTCTCCAGCGCCAGCAAGCCCTTGACCCCATCGGCAATGATCAAGCGCCCATCCGGGTGCAGCGCCATGCCCAGCGGCCGCCCACCGGTAGTGGCGAGTACTTCCAGGCGGCGGCTGTCGGGCGAGGTGCGAATGATGCGCCCGTCATGCAAACCGCTGATCAGGTAACCCTGGGCATCCAGCAGCAAGGCTTCGGGGCCGGCGATGTCCTGGGCGCCGATTCTCTGCACACCTTTGAGGCGCTGGTTCTCGGCGTAGGGGCCGTCCTTCATTGACGGCGCCTTGGGCGGTGCCCAGTTCACCGGTTGGACATTGGTCGGCATCAACAGCAAAAAGGCGATCACCGCCAGGCACAACACGAACAGCAGATGACGCAGTTTTTTTGGACGGGTACTCATGACGAATCCTGGTTGTCGTGGGCGCGCGGCTCCCGGTACAGGGTGCTCGGATTCTTTTTGTTGGAGGCTGAGCTTAGTGGGTGGCAGGGAATGTGCGAGTTTTTGCGGTGCAATGCAGGAGCCCTGTAAGGCGAGGTGACCAGTGGGGGCTTGCACACCCCTTATTTCCTTGCTAGCTTCTGGCAAAATGTTAACGATAACATTTGCTCTAAAAATAAAAACAAAACAGAGAACCACGCCATGAAAATGCTCCCGAAAACCCTGTGTTTATTGGCTGTAAGCATCACCCTCGGCACCGCTGCCCCTGCTTTCGCCGACGCTGCGAAGCCCATCCGCATCGGCGCGTCTTTCCAGGAAATCAATAACCCGTATTTCGTCACCATGAAAAACGCCCTCGAAGAAGCCGGGGCGACCATTGGCGCGAAACTGATCATCACCGACGCCCGCCACGACGTGTCCAAGCAGGTCAGTGACGTCGAAGACATGCTGCAGAAAGGCATCGATATCCTGCTGATCAACCCCACCGACTCGGTCGGCGTGCAATCGGCGGTCAAATCCGCCCACGCCGCCGGTGTCGTGGTCGTCGCGGTAGACGCCCAGGCGGACGGCCCGCTGGATTCCTTCGTCGGCTCGAAGAACTTCGACGCCGGCTTCCAGGCCTGTGAATACCTGGCCAAGAACATCGGTGACAAAGGCAATATCGCCATCCTCGACGGTATCGCCGTGGTGCCGATCCTCGAGCGCGTACGCGGCTGCAAGGAGGCCGTGGCCAAGCACCCGGACATCAAGATTGTCAGCATCCAGAACGGCAAGCAGGAACGTGACCAGGCGCTGACCGTCACCGAGAACATGCTGCAGGCCCAGCCCACCCTCAAGGGCATTTTCAGCGTGAATGACAACGGCTCGCTCGGCGCGCTTTCGGCCATCGAGGCCAGCGGCCTGGACGTGAAGCTGGTCAGCGTCGACGGCGCGCCCGAAGCGATCAAGGCGATTCAGAAGCCCGGCAGCAAATTCATCGCCACCTCGGCCCAATACCCGCGCGACCAGATCCGCCTTGCCCTGGGCATCGCCCTGGCCAAGAAGTGGGGCTCGCAAGTGCCGGCCACCATTCCGGTGGACATCACCCTGATCGACCAGGCCAAGGCCAAGGATTTCAGCTGGTAAATCGCCCAGGCCCCACGCAAACCGTGGGGCCCAGGTCATCCTTCTGAATACGAGGTCGGCGGTATGAGCAGTCTTCTGAAGCTGGAAAACATCTGTAAGCGTTACCCGGGCGTACAGGCCCTCAAGTCCATCAACCTGCAAGTCGAGCGCGGCGAGATCCATGCCTTGCTCGGAGAAAATGGCGCGGGTAAATCGACCCTGATGAAGATCCTCGGCGGCGTCGAGCACCAGGACGAAGGCCAGATCCTGATCGACGGCCAGGCGCAGCAGTTCGCGACCTACCGTGATGCGATTGCCGCCGGCATCGGCATCGTGTTCCAGGAATTCAGCCTGATTCCCTACCTCACGGCGGTGGAAAACATCTTCCTCGGCCATGAGCTGAGCAACCGCTTCGGCCTGTTGCGCAAGCGCGAAATGGTCGAAGCCAGCGAGGCATTGTTCAAGCGCCTGGGCGTGACCATCGACCTGCGCTGTGCGGTCAAGCACCTGAGCGTGGCCGAACAACAGTTTGTCGAAATCGCCAAGGCCCTGGCCCTGGATGCGCGCCTGCTGGTGCTGGATGAACCCACCGCGACGCTGACGCCCAGCGAAGCCGAGCTGCTGTTCGAGATCATGCGCGAGCTCAAGCGCCAGGGCGTGGCGGTGATTTTCATCTCCCATCACCTGGAGGAGATTTTCCAGGTGTGTGACCGCATCAGCGTGTTGCGCGACGGCGGCAATGTCGGCGTCACCGATGTGGCCGACAGCGACATCGACCGCCTGGTCGAGATGATGGTCGGGCGTCGCCTGGCGTGCAGTTTTCCACCCAAGCCAACGAGCGCACGCGGCCCGCTGTTGCTGGAGGTCAAGGACATCCAGCTGGTGCGCAACGGCCCCCACAACAGCTTTCAGTTGCACAAGGGCGAGATCCTCGGCTTTGCCGGGCTGGTCGGCTCCGGTCGCACCGAACTGGCGTTGGGCATGATGGGCGCGCTGCCGTCGGTGAGCAAAGACGTGTGGCTGCGTGGCGAAAAAGTCACCCTCGACGACCCGGCCCAGGCCCTGGCCCATGGCATCGGCCTGCTCCCGGAAAGCCGCAAGAGCGAAGGGCTGATCACCGACTTCAGCATTCGCGAAAACATCTCCCTGAACAACCTGCCCAAGTACCAGAACGCCTCGGGCCTGATCGACAAAAGCCGCGAATGCGCCAGTGTCGAGGGCCTGATGAAACAACTGTCGATCAAGGCCCCCAGCAGCGAAAGCCGTGTGTTCAACCTCAGCGGCGGCAACCAGCAAAAGGTCGTGATCGCACGCTGGATCAACCACCACTGCGACGTGCTGGTGTTCGACGAGCCTACCCGTGGCATCGACGTGGGCGCCAAGGCGCAGATCTACGCGTTGATGCGCAGCCTCACCGAACAGGGCTACGCAATCATCATGATTTCCTCCGAGCTGCCGGAAATCATCGGCATGTGCGACCGCGTCGCCGTGTTCCACAAGGGCGCCATCGTCAAGCTGCTGGAGGCGTCCGCCGTCAATCCTCAAGAGGTCATGCGCCATGCAACAGGGGGCTCAAGTGAATACGTCCATTAGTACCGGCGATAGCAGCCGGCTGCGCCTCAACCTGGCGCGGCTGATGCGCTCGCCGGCCTTCTACCCGTTCGTGGGGCTGGTGGTGGTGACCCTGGTGATGATCCTCGCCAGCGACACCTTCCTGACCGCCAGCAACCTGTCGAACATTGCCCGCCAGGTGTCGATCAACGCAATTATCGCGGTGGGCATGACCTGCGTGATCCTCACCGGCGGCATCGACTTGTCGGTGGGGCCGGTGATGGCGTTGTCCGGCACGCTCACGGCGGGGTTGATGGTCGCGGGCCTGCCCCCCGGCCTGGCGATTGGCGCGGGGATGTTGATCGGCGTGGCCTTCGGCATCGGCAACGGCCTGTTCGTCGCCTACCTGCACATGCCGCCGATCATCGTCACCCTGGCGACCATGGGCATCGCCCGGGGCCTGGGCCTGATGTACACCGATGGCTACCCGATTTCCGGGCTGCCGGAGTGGTTCGGCTTCTTCGGTCGCCAGAGCCTGTTCGGCATTGAAGTGCCGATCCTGATCATGCTGATCACCTACGCCGCCGCCTATGTGCTGCTGCAGCACACGCGCATCGGCCGCTACATCTACGCCATTGGCGGCAATGAAGAAGCCGTGCGGTTGTCCGGCGTGCGTGCCGCGCGCTTCAAGCTGCTGGTGTATGGCATCAGCGGCCTGACGGCGGCGATTGCCGGGCTGGTACTCACCTCGCGCCTGATGAGCGGCCAGCCGAATGCCGGCGTGTCGTTCGAGCTGGATGCGATTGCCGCCGTGGTACTCGGCGGCGCGTCGATTGCCGGTGGGCGTGGCGTGATCGTCGGCACCTTGCTCGGCGCCATGCTGCTCGGCGTATTGAACAACGGACTGAACATGCTCGGCGTTTCGCCCTACGTCCAGAGCGTGATCAAGGGCGGGATCATTTTGCTGGCGATCTTTATCAGCCGTCAGCGCCATAAATAAACTCAAGACAGGACCGAACACCATGGACAAGCACACTGAAATGCAAGCCGTCGTTTGCCACGGCCCCAAAGACTATCGCCTGGAACGCATCGGCAAACCCACGGCACGCCCGAACGAACTGGTGATCCGCATCGCCGCTTGTGGCATCTGCGCCAGTGATTGCAAGTGCCACTCCGGCGCGGCGATGTTCTGGGGCGGCGACAACCCGTGGGTCAAGGCACCGGTGGTGCCGGGGCACGAGTTCTTCGGCTATGTGGTGGAGGCGGGCGAGGGCGCCGAAGAGCACTTCGACGTCGCGGTGGGCGACAAGGTGATCGCCGAGCAGATCGTGCCCTGTGGCAAGTGCCGCTTCTGCAAATCCGGCAAGTACTGGATGTGCGAAGTGCACAACATTTTCGGCTTCCAGCGTGAAGTGGCCGAAGGTGGCATGGCCCAGTACATGCGCATCCCCAAGACCGCCATCGTGCACAAGATTCCCGAGTCGGTGTCGCTGGAAGACTCGGCGCTGGTGGAGCCGATGGCGTGTTCGATCCATACCGTCAACCGTGGCGATATCCAGCTCGACGACGTGGTGGTGATCGCCGGTGCCGGCACCCTCGGCCTGTGCATGGTCCAGGTCGCCGCGTTGAAGACCCCGAAGAAACTGGTGGTGATCGACATGGTCGACGAGCGCCTGGAGCTGGCGAAGACATTCGGCGCCGATGTGGTGATCAACCCGTTGCGCGATAACGCCCGTGCGATCATCAACGGCCTCACCGACAACTATGGCTGCGACGTCTACATCGAAACCACTGGCGTGCCGGCCGGTGTGACGCAAGGCCTGGACCTGATCCGCAAGCTCGGGCGTTTTGTCGAGTTCAGTGTGTTCGGCGCCGAGACCAGCGTCGACTGGTCGATCATCGGTGACCGCAAGGAGCTGGATGTTCGCGGCGCGCACCTTGGCCCTTATTGCTACCCGATCGCCATCGACCTGTTCGAACGCGGCCTGGTCACCTCCAAAGGCATCGTCACCCATGACTTCCCGCTGGACGACTGGGCCGAAGCCTTTGAACTGGCGAACTCGACCAAGTCGATCAAGGTGCTGTTGAAGCCGGTGGTCTGAGCATGAACTACGTGATGGGGGTCGACATAGGAACCCAGAGCACCAAGGCGTTGCTGGTGGATGGTCAAGGCACGATCATCGCCCAGCACAGCCAGGGGTATCGCGTGGATACCCCAAAAGTGCGCTGGGCCGAGCAATGGCCGCAGGTCTGGCTGGAGGCGGTCGAGGCGTGCGTGGCGCAGTGCATGGCCAAGGCGGGTGTCGCGAAGCAGCAGGTCAAGGCCCTGTGCATCAGCAGCCTGTATGGCGGTTCGGGGATTGCGGTGGATGCGCAGATCACACCGCTGCACCCGTGTCTGATCTGGATGGACCGCCGCGCCGGCGAGCAGGTCGCCTGGGTGCGCGAGCAGGTGGACCTGGAGCGGCTGTTCGCGGTGACCGGTAACTCGGTGGACAGCTACTACGGCTTCACCAAGATGCTCTGGCTCAAGCAGCACCAGCCAGAGGTGTGGGCCAAGACCCGCTACCTGCTGCCGCCCAACAGCTATATCAACTGGTGCCTCACTGGGGAGTTGGCGGTGGACCATAGCAGCGCCGGCAATATCGGCGGCGTCTACGACGTGAAGGCGCGCGGCTGGTCTGCCGAGATGCTCGACGCGCTGGGCATACCGCAAGCGATGATGCCGGAGCGTCTGGTGTATTCCGGGGAGGTCGTCGGTGGGTTGCTGGAAGGCTGGGCTGCGCGTCTGGGCCTGCAGGCGGGCACACCGATTCTGGCCGGTGGCGTTGATGCGGCCATGGCAACCTTGGCTGCGGGGGTGACCCAGCCAGGCAACCACGTGGCAATGATCGGCACCAGCATGTGCTGGGGTTACCTGAACCAACAGGTGGACGCCCATCACGGCCTGGTCAGCATGCCCCACGTGTACAACGGCCACCGTGACCTGTACATCTTTGGCGGTGCGATCACGGCCGGTGCGTCGGTGAGCTGGTTTCGCGAGCAGTTTTGTCAGGCCGAGGAGCAACAGGCCAAGGCCTCCGGCCAGGACAGTCTGGTGCTGTTGGAACAGCGCGCGATGACGATTGCGGCGGGCAGCGAGGGCCTGTTGTTCCTGCCGTACCTGATGGGGGAACGCAGCCCGGTGTGGGATGACCGTGCCAGTGGCAGTTTCGTCGGCTTGAACCTCTATCACAGCCGCATCCACCTGTATCGCGCGGTGCTGGAAGGGGTGAGTTTTGCCCTGCGGCACAACATCGAAGCAGGCACGCGCGGCGCGCATTCCCTGGACCCGCGCTTGATCGTGGTCGGCGGGGCGAGCCATTCGGACCTGTGGATGCAGATCATCGCGGATGTCACGCGGTACCCGGTGTACACCATTGTCCAGGAGGTGGAAGCGGCGCTGGGCGCAGCGTTGCTGGCGGCGCATACGGTGGGGTTGGTGAGTGATGGGGAGATGGACAAAGGCTGGGTGCAGCTGGCGTTGCGGGCTGAGCCCAAGGCGGAAAATGTCGAGGCGTACGACCGTGCGTTCGGCGAGTACCTGAAGCTGTATCCGGCCCTGAAACCGATCATGCACACCCTGCAATCCCACTGACCCAACACGCCCCAAAAACTGTAGGAGCCCGGCTTGCCGGCGATGGCGATCTCACGGACGCCATCGCCGGCAAGCCGGACTCCTACAAGGGGATCTCCATTGTTTTTGAGATGTGTATCCATGAACGCAGTCTTTGACTTCACCCACCAGCGCATCCTCGTCACCGGCGCCAGCAGCGGCATCGGTCGTGAAATTGCCCAGCAGCTCATCGCCAGCGGCGCCGAAGTCTTCGCCCTCGGCCGCGACGCGCAGGCCCTGGACCAACTCGGCTGCCACACTCTGTGCCTGGACATCGCCGACAGCGCCGCCCTCGACAACGCCTTGAAGGACCTGCCGCCGCTGCACGGCCTGGTCAATTGCGCCGGCATCTCGCGGCTGGAGCCCGCCGCCGCTATCAGCGCCAACGCCTTCGACCAGGTGATGCAGGTCAACGCCCGCGCCGCCGCCCAGGTCGGCAGCCGTGTGGCGGCGAAAATGATCGAGGCGAAGATCGCCGGCAGCATCGTCAACGTTTCCAGCCAGGCCGCGCTGGTGGCCCTGGACGATCACCTCGGCTACTGCGCCTCCAAGGCCGCGCTGGATGCGATCACCCGCGTGCAGTGCGCCGAGTGGGGCCGCTTCGGCATTCGCGTCAACAGCGTCAACCCGACGGTCACGCTCACGCCGATGGCAACCATGGCCTGGTCCGACCCGGCCAAGCGCGACCCGGCGCTCGCGGCCATTCCGCTGGGGCGTTTTGCTGAAACCGTCGAAGTGGCGTTGCCGGTGCTGTTCCTGCTGAGCAGCGCCGCCAGCATGATCAGCGGCGTCAGCCTGCCCATCGACGGCGGCTACACCAGCCGCTAGCCGTTTTCCAACTGGCCGGCGATGACCACCTTGTCCCGTGGCTTGTGCGGGTCTTCGAGGCGGTCGAGCAGCAGGCGTACCGCGCTGCTGCCGGCCAGGGACGCATCGTGGGCCACGCAGGCGATGGGCACCCCGAAGATATCGGCGAAGGGCAGGCGGTCGATGCCGCAGATGGTCAGGCTGTCGTGGGGAATGTTGTGCATGCGCAACGCACGCAGGGCGCCCAGGGTGATCAACTGGTTGAAGCCCATGATCGCGTCCGGCGCCGAGTGTTCGGCCAGGTAGTCGAGGGTGTGCAGGTAGGAGGGCATCAGCGTGTAGTCGCCGGCCTGCACTTCGACTTGCACCTGGGGATGTTCGGCCAGCACTTCGCGCAGGCCCTTGAGGCGTTCGACGGTGATGCGCGAGTGCTCGGGGCCGGTCAGCACCAGCAGGCGCTTGAGCTTGGGTGTCTGGCGCAGCAGGTAGTGCGCGGCCTGGATGCCGCTGTGGTAGTTGTCGAGCACCACGCGGCTGAACGGGCTGTCATGGATCGTGCGATCGAGCAGCACCACCGGCGTCTTGCCGTTGCCCAGGCGTTCGAGGTAGTCGGGCTGGTAACTGGGCTCATCCGAGACCGGCGACAGGATGATCCCGGCCACGCGGTAGCCCAACAAGGTATCCACGGCTTTGCTTTCCAGCTCTTCCAGCTCATCGGTGTCCACCAGCATGATGGTGTAGCCGTGCTGTTTGGCCTCGCGGGAAATCGCCTTGATCATTTCGCTGTAGAACGGGTTGTCCACCGAGGCGGTGATCACACCGATGATCAGGCTTTCACTGCGCTTGAGCCCGCGCGCGAAGGCGTTGGGCACATAATCCATTTCCCGCGCCACTTCGAGGATGCGCGCCAGGGTGGCCGGCTTGACCAGATCGGGCTTGCTCAGTGCGCGCGACACCGTGATGGTGGTCATGCCGACCTGTTTGGCGATGTCGCTGATGGTGACGGACTTTTTCTTGTTCATCGGTAAGGCTGCGAAAGGAAACACCCGCAGGCTAGCATGCGCGACGGATATTGTTGCTTCAAATCAGCGGGTCCCAGCGCTGCGACCAGTCACTTTCGGCCTTGACCACTTCACGCAGCAACGCCAGTGCCTGTTGCAACACCGCCGAATCCCGTGCCCGCGAATACACCACAAACGTGGGGAAGTTGAACTCCGGCGCCTTGGGCACGCGCTGCATCACGCCGTTGTCGAGGTAGCTCTGCACTACGCGGGTACGGAAATAGCCGGCGCCGCCGTTCTCCAGGATGTACTGCAACGCCAGCGGGCCAAGGTTGAAACTCAGCGCGGCGCGGGCCTTGTCGGGCAGGGCGGCGTCATGCTGCTGGCGAAAGCCCGGGCCCCAATCGATATACACGTAGGGGGCCGGGTTGCTCACCAGCTGCACCAGGATCAGTTTTTCTTCCAGCACCTGCTCCACTTGCAAGCCGGGCCAGTACTGCGGCTGGAACACCAAGGCAGCGTCCAGCACGCCCAGTTCCAGCTGGCGCAACAGGTAGTCGCCTTCGCGCACTTCGGTACGCAGCGCATGGCCGGGGATGTGTTGGCGCAGGGCCTGGGCCCAGCCGAGCATCAGCGGGTTGCACAGGCTGACCTCGCCGCCGATGTGCAGCACGTTGCGGTAGCCATCGGGCAGCGGCAGGTCGCGTTTTGCGGCTTCCCAGGTTTGCAGCAACTGGTTGGCGTATACCACGAAGGCCTCGCCGTCGGCGGTCAGCCTGGCGCCGGCGCGGTTGCGCACGAACAGTGTGCTGCCTAGCTGGCTTTCGAGGCTTTTGACCCGCGCGGTGATGGCGGTCTGGGTGACGTGCAGTTTCTCGGCCGCAGCGGCCAGGCTGCCGCAGCGGGTGATTTCGAGGAAGGTGCGTGCCAGTTCGATGTCCATGAAGCCCCCGGGGATGAATGGGGGACAGTGTAATGGAATGTGGTTGAAACTGTGGGAGCTGGCTTGCCTGCGATGGCGGCCTGGCAGGCGACTGAGTACATATCCGTTGCTGCGGTAACGGCTGCTATGGGTTCTGCCCTTACGGCGGCTCACTTTGCAAAAGCGGCAAAGTAAGCAAAACGCTCTTGCCCCAACACTCGGCACCTCGCCTAGGCTCGGTGTGCCCGTAATCCGACAGGTATTTGGGGGGGCGCCTAGGATCAAGATCAGAAGCGGCTCGCTTCGCATCGTGGATACGTGGTCTTGTAGGAGCTGGCTTGCCGGCGATTGCGGTGTGTCGGTGACGGGTGAGGGGCTGACACGGCACCATCGCCGGCAAGCCGGCGCCTACAGGTGGGCATTTCAGGTTGGGGTTTGTGGGGCTTGGAGGTGCTGGGTCGGGAAGGCCTTCGCGTAGGCGTGGCACACCCGCAACACCTGGTCGTCGGCAAACCGCGCGCCCACCACATGCAAGCCCACCGGCAAGCCATTCGCCGCCAGCCCGCACGGGACCGACGCTGCCGGCTGCTGGGTGAGGTTGAAGGGGTAGGTGAAGGGCGTCCACTGTGTCCATTCCTGCAAGCCGGAGCCGGGCGGTATATCGTGGCCGGCTTCGAATGCCGTGATCGGCATCATCGGTGACACCAGCACATCGTAGTGCTCATGGAACGCCGCCATGCGTGCCACCAGTGCGGCGCGGGCTTCAAGGGCTGCGTTGAAGTCATCCAGGCTCAACCGCTCGCCGCGCTGGGCGATGCGCAGCAGGCCAGGGTCCAGCAGCTGTTTTTGTGCCGCGCTCATCGGCCGAGTCAGGCGTGCGGCGCCGGCTGCCCATAAGGTGCTGAACACCTCCAGCGGGTCGCTGAACCCTGGGTCGATCTGCTCGACCTGCGCGCCCAGTTGTTCCAGACCGCGAACCGCCTCGGCGACCACCTTGGCCACCTGTGGGTCGACATCGACGTAACCGAAGCTGGGGCTGTAGGCCACGCGCAAGCCTTTCAAATCCGCCGCGCCCGATAACCACGGTGTGGTCCGTGGGGCACCGATCAAGCCATCTCGCGCATCCGGCTGGGCGATGGTCTGCAGCATCAACACGCTGTCTTCCACCGTGCGGGTCATCGGCCCCAGGTGCGACAGAATGGTCATGGAACTGGCCGGCCACTGCGGTACATAACCAAAGGTCGGCTTGATCCCGAACGTGCCGGTAAACGCACAGGGAATCCGGATCGAACCGCCCGCATCGCTGCCCTGATGCAATACGCCGAGGTTCAACGCCGCCGCCGCCCCTGCGCCGCCGGACGAGCCGCCCGCCGTGGTGCGTGTGTCCCAGGGGTTGCGGGTGATGCCGTACAGCGGGTTGTCGGTGACGCCTTTCCAGCCGAATTCCGGGGTGGTGGTCTTGCCCAGCAGCACCGCGCCGGCCTTGCGCATAAAGGCTGTGAACGGGGCGTCGACGTCCCACGGGCCTTCGGCCGATGCGGTGCGCGAGCCCTTGCGGGTGGGCATGCCGACGGTCAACGTCAGGTCTTTGATCGACGCCGGCACACCGTCCAGCGCGCCGCAGGGTTGGCCGTTAAGCCAGCGTTGTTCCGAAGCGCGCGCGGCGTTCAGCGCGCCTTCCGGGTCCACGTGGCAGTAGGCGTTCACCACCGGGTTGTAGCGTTCGATCCGCAGCAAGGCGTCTTCGGTGACCTCCACCGGCGACAAGGTCTTGTCGCGAAAATGCTGCAGCAGTTGCACTGCCGTCAGTTGGCCGATCTCACTCATGCGATTTCCCCCTGCGCCGCATTGACCATGGCGCGCAACAACACCGCGCAGCCTGCCGCCAGGTCGTCTGGCGCGGCGTTTTCGATTTCGTTATGGCTGATGCCACCTTCGCACGGTACAAAGATCATCCCGGCCGGACCCAGTTCGGCGACAAAAATCGCGTCGTGCCCGGCGCCGCTGACGATGTCCATATGGCTCAAGCCCAAGGCCGCGGCGCCTTCCCGTACGGCGTTGACGCAGGCTGGGGCGAAGTCCAGCGGCGGGAAGTCGGCGGTGGGGGTCAGTTCAAACGTCAGCCCATGCCTGGCGGCCGTGGCTTCGATCACGCCGCGCACTTCATCGACCATGGCTTGCAGCTTGTCCGCGTGCAGGTGGCGCAGGTCGAGGGTCATGTGCACCTGGCCGGGAATCACGTTGCGCGAGCCGGGGTGCAGGCTCAGGCAACCCACGGTGCCACAGGCGTGGGGCTGCTGCTGATGGGCGATGCGGTTGACCGCGCTGACCACTTCGGCGGCGCCCACCAGAGCGTCCTTGCGCAAGTGCATCGGCGTCGGGCCGGCGTGGGCTTCGACGCCGGTGAAGGTCAGGTCGAACCACTTCTGGCCCAGGCAACCCATGACCACGCCAATGGTAGTGGCCTGGTCTTCCAGCACCGGGCCCTGCTCGATATGCGCCTCGAAATACGCGCCCACCGGGTGGCCGAGTACCGCGCGGGAGCCGGCATACCCGATGCGCTGCAATTCGGCGCCCACCGACAGGCCCTGGTCATCGACTTTGTCGAGGGTGTCCTGCAAGTCGAACTTACCGGCAAACACCCCGGAGCCCATCATGCAGGGCGGAAAACGCGAGCCTTCTTCGTTGGTCCACACCACCACTTCAATCGGCGCTTGGGTTTCGATGCCCAGGTCATTCAGGGTGCGGATCACTTCCAGCCCGGCCATCACCCCGTAGCAACCGTCGAACTTGCCGCCGGTGGGTTGGGTGTCGATATGGCTGCCGGTCATCACCGGGGGTAGGGCGGGGTTGCGCCCGGCACGGCGCGCAAAGATATTGCCGATGGCGTCGACACTGACGCTGCAGCCAGCCGCCTCGCACCATTGCACAAACAGGTCGCGGGCCTGGCGGTCGAGGTCGGTCAGGGCCAGGCGGCACACGCCGCCCTTGGCGGTGGCGCCGAGTCGGGCCAGGTCCATCAGCGATTGCCACAGGCGGTCGCGGTTGATCAGCGGGGCGTTGCTCTTGAGCGGTTGCGCGAAACTATTCATGTGCAATCTCCGGTCAGGCACTCAGGGCCAAATAACGGTTTTTGATCGTAGGGTCGGCGCGGAAGGCTTCGGCGCTGCCCTCGTACACCACGCGGCCCTGTTCGAGCACGTAATGGCGGTCGGCGAGCTTGTCGCAGACCATCAGGTTCTGTTCCACCAGCAGCACCGGCAGGCCGTCTTCCTTGACCTTGCGCAGGATCTTCACCAGTTCGTCGACGATCACCGGGGCCAGGCCTTCGGTGGGTTCATCGAGGATCAGCAGCTTGGGGTCGTTGAGCAGGGCGCGGGCGATGGCGAGCATCTGTTGCTCGCCGCCAGACAGTGCGTGGCCGGCGTTTTTGCGCCGCTCCTTGAGGCGCGGGAACATGCCGTAGACGTCTTCGAGCTGCCAGCGGCTGGTCTTGCGCGTGGCGATGCGCAGGTTTTCCTCGACTGTGAGCAGGCGGAAAATTCCGCGGTTCTCCGGCACCAGCGCCAGGCCCTGGCGGGCGATTTCAAAGATTTTCTGACCCACCAGCGCCTGGCCATTGAAGTGAATCTGGCCCTGGCGCGGGCAGATGATGCCGAGGATGCTGCGCAGGGTGGTGGTCTTGCCGGCGCCATTACGGCCCAGCAGCGTCACCAGTTCGCCGGGGTTGACGGTCAGCGACACGCCTTCCAGCACGTGGCTCTTGTCGTAGTAGGAATGGATATTCTCGACGATCAGCATCAGGCAGCCTCCCCAAGGTACGCCGTGCGCACACGTTCATCGGCGCGCACGAATTCCGGCGTGCCTTCCACCAGGATCTGGCCGTGGCTCATCACCGTGATGCGTTGGCTGATGGACATGACAATGCTCATGTTGTGTTCGATCAGCAGCACCGTGTGGTCGCGGCCAAGGTCGCTGATCAACTGGGTCATGATCGGGATGTCATCGATGCCCATGCCCGAGGTGGGCTCGTCGAGCATCAACAGTTTGGGTTTGGAGCAGATCGACATGCCCACCTCCAGCACCCGTTGCTGGCCGTGGGACAACTCGCCGGCCAGGGTGTCGGCGCGGGCGGTGAGTTGCAGACGTTCCAGCACCTGGTCGGCCATCTCTAGGTGTTCGCGCTTGCTGTCCACGCGGCGCCAGAAATTCAGTGCGCGTGCACCGTCGCGGCCCTGGGCGGCGAGGCGCAGGTTTTCACGCACGCTGAGGTTCTGGAACAGGCTGGTGAGCTGGAACGAGCGCGCCATGCCCAGGCCCACACGGCCGTGGGCCGGCTTGCGCATCAGGTTGTTGCCGTCGAAATGAATCGCCCCGGCGGTGGCCTGGCGTTCGCCGGTGAGGCAGTGGAACAGGCTGGTCTTGCCGGCGCCGTTGGGGCCGATAATGGTGTGGATGGTACCGGCCTCGACCTTGAGGTTGACGCCATTCACCGCATGGAAGGCGCCGTAGGCCAATTCCAGGTCCTTGGTTTCCAGCAGGATGCTCATAGCACTTTCTCCTTGGCGACAGCGGCGCTCTTGCGGCTGCCGCGCACCTTCTCGAACAGCGACGCCAGGCCGCCCCACAAACCGCCGCGCATAAAGATCACCACCAGGATCAGGATCACCCCCAGCAGCATCAGCCAGCGTGGCCACAGGTCGGAGAGGAAATCCCCGAGCAGCACGATGGAGCCGGCGCCCAGCAACGAACCGAACAGCGAACCGGTGCCGCCGACGATGGTCATGATCAGGATGTTCTCGGACATCGCCAGGTCGATGTTCGACAGCGGCACAAAGTGCAGCAGCATGGCGTACAGCGCGCCGGCGATGCCAGTGACCGCGCCGGACAGCACGAACACCAGGATCTTGAAGTGGCGTGTGTCATAGCCGATGGCCGAGGCACGGGTTTCGTTTTCGCGGATCGCCATCAGCGTGCTGCCAAAGGGCGAGGCGATCACCCGGCGGGCACCGATGAAGATCAGCAGGAACAGCACCGCGACAAAGCCGTAGAACGCGCGGGCGTCGGTCAGCGACAGCAGCACGGTGTCTCCCAGGCGAATCTCCGGGCGCGGCACGCTGAGCAGGCCGTTGTCGCCGCCGGTCCAGTCACTGAGGGTGTAGGCGACGAAGTACGCCATCTGGCTGAAGGCCAGGGTCAGCATCACGAAGTAGATGCCGGTGCGGCGGATCGCCAGGGCGCCCACCAGCAATGCGAGGAACCCTCCCGCGATGGCGGCGCCGAGCAATGCGGTGAACAGCCCCAGTTGCAGGTGGATCATCAGCAGCGCCGCGCAATACGCGCCGGCCCCGAAGAAGATGCCTTGGCCGAACGACAGCAGCCCGGTGTAGCCCAGCAACAGGTTGCAGGCCAGGGCGGCCATGGCAAAGATCAGGATCTCGGTGGCCAGGGTCGCCGAGGGCAATATCAACGGCAGGCCGATCAGCACCGCCAGCACCCACAGCAACATGGCCTTGGACTGGGTCTTGGCAAACGGCAGGGGATTTTTCTCGCTCATGTCAGGCTCTCCCGAACAGGCCGTAGGGACGGACCAGAATCACCACGGCCATGGCGCCGTAGATCATCAGGCTCGCACCCTGGGGCCAGAGTGTGGTCATCAGGCTTTGCACCACGCCCACCAGCAAACCGCCGACCAGCGCACCGCTGAACGAGCCCATGCCGCCGATCACTACCACCACGAAGGCGACGCCGAGAATCTCCGGGCCGACAAAGGGCTGGGCGCCGCGCAACGGGGCGAACAGCACGCCCGCAACGCCGGCCAGGGCCACGCCGAGGGCGAAGGTCATGGAGAACAGGCGGAAAATATTCGTGCCCAAAAGCGACACGGTTTCGGTGCTTTCACTGCCGGCCCGCACCAGGGCGCCGAAGCGCGTGCGCTCCAGCAGCAGCCACAGGCCCAGGCCGACCAGCCCGGAGAACACGATGAGGAACAGGCGGTAGTAGGGGTAGACGAAGTCGCCCACCACCAGCACGCCGCGCAGCAGTTCCGGCACGGCGACGCTCTTGCCCACCGGGCCCCAGATCATCACGCTGGCTTCCTGGATGATCAGCGCGATGCCCAGGGTCACCAGGATCTGGAACATGTGCGGCAGGTGATAGATCCGCTGGATCAGCAATCGCTCGATGGCCCAGGCCAGCGCGGCCACTACCAGCGGCGCGATCAGCAGCGCCAGCCAGAAGTTGCCGGTGAGGCTCACGGCGGTGTAGCAGATGTAGGCGCCCAACAGGAAGAACGCGCCGTGGGCGAAGTTGACGAAGTTGAGCAGGCCGAAAATGATCGTCAGCCCGACCGCGATCAGGAAGTAGATCATCCCCAGCCCAAGGCCGTTGAGGATCTGGAACAGGTAAAGATTAAGCATGCAGGAACCCTCGGCAGGACGCCGCTTGCGCGGCCCTGCGCTACAAAATTCAGGGGATCAGCCGAGCGTGCAGCCCGTGGCCTCCACGGGCGGGAACGACTGGCCGGCGCTGAGCACCTTGGCCAGGTCATCCTTGTCGGCCATGTCGGCCGTGGCTTTGCCGATCAGCAGGTAGTAATCCTTGATCACCTGGTGGTCGCCGGCGCGGATCGATTCCTTGCCGGTGGGGCCCTCGAAACTCAGGCCCTGCATGGCCTTGGCCACGGTCGGCCCGTCAAAGCTGCCGGTGGCGATGATGGTGTCGAGCATGACCTTGGTGCTGATGTAGTCGGCAGCCAGCGGGTAGGTGGGGTTGATGCCGTATTTGGCCTGGGTGAGCTTGACCAGTTCACGGTTGAGCGGGGTGTCGACCTGGTGCCAGTACTGCGCGCCGAGGTACACGCCTTCCAGCACATCGCTGCCCAGCTCCTGGAACTGGTCGAGGCCGGCGGACCACACCAGCAGCACTTTCATGCGTTCCTTGATGCCGAAGTTGACCGCCTGGCGCAGGGTGTTGGACGACTGGCTGCCGAAGTTGAGCAGCACCAGCACATCGGGCCTGGCGGCGATGGCGTTGGTCAGGTAGCCGGAGAATTCCTGCTCCTGCAACGAGTGGTAGCTGTTGCCAATGTGTTCCAGGCCGTTTTCCTTGAGCACATTCTTGGCGCCTTCGAGCAGCGCTTCGCCGAACACGTATTGCGGGGTGATGGTGTACCAGCGTTTGGCGTCCGGCAGCAGCTTGATCAGCGGCAGCATGGTTTCGCGGATCGCGCCATAAGTGGGCACCGACCAGCGGAAGGTCGCCTTGTTGCAGTCCTTGCCGGTGACTTCATCGGCGCCTACCGGGGTCATGAATACGCCACCGACCTTGTCCACTTCCTTGGCCACCGCCAGTGCCGACGATGACAAGGTGCAGCCCTGGAAGAACCGCGCGCCGTCCTGCTGGATGGCTTCCTGCACCTTGCGCACGGCCTTGCCGGCGTTGCCTTCGGTGTCGATGACCTTGTAGTTCAGCGAGCGGCCGAGCAGTACGGGGTGTTGCTCCACGGCCAGGCGTGAACCCATGTCGGCAAATTTGCCATAGCTGGCAAACGCGCCAGACATGGACTTGAGGCCGTAAAAGGTAAAAGGCTCGGCGGCGAATGCCGAACGCACGCTCAGCGGAAGGCTGAGGGCGGCGGCTGCGGTGAGACTGGCTTTCAACAACGTACGACGCTGCATGGGGTGACTCCCTGGTTTAGTTATTGGCAGGAGTGGCAATGGCGATACGGTGGAGCAAGGGCCTGTGGGCAGGCCTGTTATTGGTTGGGGCAAACACTGTCTCTGTAGGAGCCGGCTTGCCGGCGATGCAGGCAACCCGGTGGGTCAGTTGAACTGAGTCGATGCCATCGCTGGCAAGCCAGCTCCTACATTGATTGGGGGGCCACAGTAGGTACCGTGGTGTGTCAGTGGTGGTGATCGAACTCCAGTAGAAAGTGCGGGCTGACCTCGCCTTCAAGGGCGGTCATGTGGTGTTCGGCATCGCACATGTGTTCATGCATCAAGCTGCGCACCGCGCTTTCATCCCCGGCACGAAAGGCGATCAGCAACTGCTTGTGATAATCCAGGTTGGCGGCATCGAACTGTTTGCGCTTGGGCTTGTAGGCTTTTTTCAGCACCACCAGGTCGCGCAGCAGGTCGTTGAGGAACTGCGCCATGAAACTCAGCAACGGGTTGGGGCAGGCCTTGGCCAGCAGGTTGTGGAACTCCAGTTCCGCCAGGCGTTGCTCGCGTTGGCCGGCCTCGCTGTCTTCCGGGGCGCTGCAGAAATCCACGTTGTCTTGCAGGGCCTGGTAATCGTCTTCGCTCAAGCGCCCGAGCACTGACACCGCCAGTTCCACTTCGATGACTTTGCGCAGTTGGTACACCTGCTCGCCATCCAGATGCTGGAAGTGCAGGTAGTTGCGCAGGGCGCGGCTGGCCGGTTCGGTGCCCGCCTGGTTCAGGTAGGCGCCGCCGCTGGGGCCGGTGCGCGTGCTCACCAAGCCTTCCACTTCCAGGGCCTTGAGCGCTTCGCGGGCCGAGCCCTTGGAGCACTGGAAGCTTTCCATCAGCTCGCGCTCGGTGGGCAGGCGGTCGCCGGGCTTCAAGGCGTCGGTGACGATGGAGCGCTTGACCGACTCGACAATCACATCGGACAGCTTCTGGCGTTTGCGTCGTAGCGGGCGGCTTAGCATGGGTTCGATTTATCGTATTAATGCGGATAAATAGCACTTAATAACGATCGGAGTGCAGCGTCAACGGCGGGTGTCGTTTTCGATGGCAACAGGTCGTAAACGGGTTGCTACTCCTCCGATCCAGAATCAAGACAACGTGTGGATCGCGGTGGTTGCTTGCCGTAGACCAGGAAGTCGCCGACCCAACGGTTGATACACCCGCTGGCGTCCTGCCTGGCAGATTCTTTCAGGCGCAGGCGTTCGACCGGGGGAGGGCTCGTCTCGGCCGGTTGTGCGTTGACCAGCACCATGCGTACAACCCGCTCGGGAAACAGTGCGGCGTACCGGTCGCCCAGGCGGGCGGCAGTGGCGTGGCCCAGGTAGAGCAACTGGGCATCGCCGAGTTGGGTGCGTAAGAATTCCAGGTCCTGAGCGGCCTGTTCGATGTCGTGGTCGTTGCTGAGGTCGCGGTTGCCTAGTTCGATGACGTCGTAGCGATTGACCAGCGTGCGATAGGCCGGGCTGGAGTAGGAACGCCAGAGACGGGCCAGGTGAACGACAAAGGTACCGCCCCGGTTCTTCCTGGCGGCATCGCCAGGCTGGGCAAACACCACGCCCTCGCGGTTCAGCGGGTCAAGGGCGCCGACGCGGGTCAGGTAGAGGCGCAGGCTGCCTTGCCGGGGCGCGGCATGATTGCGCGGTACGGTCACGATGCCGCATTGGGTGCGTTGCAACACCTCGGGGTCCAGGCGTTCGACGGCGGGGAGAGGGCAGTCCAGCAGCCAGTCGATGGCGGTGGGTGGAATCAGCGCTCGGGCCTGGGCAAGGCTTGCCACCAGCCAGAGGCAGGCGCACAGCAGGTGTCTTGCAACAATCATCGGAAGGTCCTGGGCGGCCGTGTAGTGGCGGCTTTTTTACCAAGGACCTTGGGTCGAAGAATGTAGGGTGAAAAGACGGATCGTGTAAGAAATCGGAGTTTTGTTTATCGGATCGCTGTCTGCCAGCCACCGCCCAGTGCTTTGTACAGCGCGATGCTGGCTTGCAGGCGCGACAGCCGCAGTTGCACGTTCTGGTCCTGCGCTGCATACAGGGTGCGCTGGGTTTCCAGCACGGTGAGCAAGTCTTCGGCGCCTGCCTGGTAGCGGCTTTCGGCGATCTGGAAGGCGCTCTGCGCCTGTTGCAGTTCTTCCGTTTGCCATTGGCGTTGCTGGTCGAGGCGGGTGATGCTGCTGAGGGCTTTTTCCACATCGGCAAAGCCGTTGATGATCGCGCCGCGATAGGTTTGCAGCAGTTCGTCCTGGCGGGCGCGGGCCTTGTCGCGTTCAGCGCTTAAACGGCCGTTGTTGAAGATCGGACCGACCAGGCCGGCGGTCAGCGTGTAGTAGGGGCTGCGCAGGATATCCATGGCCTTGTAGGCATCCGAGCCCAGGGTCGCGCCGAGGGTGACGGCGGGCAGCATGGCGGCGCGGGCCACGGTGACGTCGGCCTGGGCCGCTGCCAACTGAGCCTCGGCCTTGGCGATATCCGGCCGGCGGCTGAGCAATTGGCTGGGCATGCCGGCGTCAATGGTCGGCCAGGTGAGTGCCTGGAAGGGCTCGGTACCCAGATTCAACGCCTGCACCGGTTGGCCGAGCAGGGCGGCCAGGGTGATCCGTGACTCTTCGGCCAGTTGCTGGATCAGCGGCAGTTGGCGTTGCTGGTTGGCCACCAGGCTTTTTTGCTGGGCCAGTTCCAGGGCGGTGGCGGAGCCGGCGTCGTAGCGGGTTTGCACCAGGTCGAGCACGTTGCGTGCATTGGTCAGGTTCAGCGCGGCGATCTGCTCGCGCTGGTGGGCGGCGAGGGTTTGGGCATAGCGGTCCGCCACGCTGCTGAGCAAGGTCAGTTCCACGGTGGCCTGGTCAAACTCGCTGGCACGCAGGCTCTGCAGGGCGCTGTCACGGGCGGCCGCGCGGCCACCCCAGAAGTCCACTTCGTAGCTGGCGGTGAGGTTGGCGCCGAAGTTGTCGACGGCATCATCGCTTTGTGACGCGTCAAGGTCCGGCCCACCTTGGCCGCGCAGCAATTTCTGATGGCTGGTGGCGAGGTTGAACTTCACCTCCGGCAACAACGGTGCGCCGGCTATCACCGCACTGGCCTGGGCCTGGCGCACACGCGCCGTGGCGGCGGCCACGTCGAAACTGTCACGGCGGGCCTGGTCGACCAGGCGGTTCAACTGCGGGCTGCCGAATTGGGTCCACCAGCGTTGATTGGTGACTTGCGCCGCGTCGCGCTCGGCATATTGCCAGGCGGTGGGCGGTGCGATACCGCTGTCGATGGCCGGCGGGCTGCCGGCGCAGGCGCTGAGCAACAAGCACAGGCCGGGCAGGTAGAGGGATCGTTTATTCACTGGTCAACGCCTTAACCGGATCGAGCCGGGCAGCTTTACGGGCCGGCATAAAGCCGAATACGACGCCGGTGACCAGGGCGCAACCGAACGCGCCGAGCACGGCCACCAGGGAAAACTGCACCGCCACCTTGGCCAGCACCAGCACGCCGCCCACCAGCAGGGCCAGGGCGATGCCGCACAGGCCGCCGACCACCGAGAGCATCACCGCTTCGGTGAGGAACTGGCGCAGGATGTCGCGCTGGCGTGCACCGGTGGCCATGCGGATACCGATTTCACGGGTACGCTCGCGCACGGTCATCAACATGATGTTCATCACGCCAATGCCGCCCACCAGCAGGGAAATCGCGGCAATCGAACCGAGCATCAACGACAGCGTGTTCTGCGTGCGGGCCTCCGCCTGGATCATCGCGGCGTTGTTGGTCAGCTCGTAATCGCGCTTGCCGTTGTGCAGTTTTTGCATCAACTGGTCGATGGCCACCTCGGCCTCGTGGACCTTGCGCGCATCGGCCGCAGCGATCACCACATACTCGGGGTTGTAGCTGCCGAACAGGCGTACGCTGGCGGCGGTGTAGGGGATGGCGATACGGTCGTCACTGTCCTTGTTGCCGGAGCTGGCGCCTTTTTCCGCGAGCACGCCGATCACCTGGAACGGCACGTTCTCTATCAGGATGTATTGGCCGATGGGGTCGACCTCGCCCTTGAACAGCTTCTCACGCACGCGATGACCGATCACCGCCACGGTGGCCGCTGCGCGCTCGTCGGCTGCGGTGAAGTAATTGCCCTCGACCACCGGCCAATTGAAAATCGCCGGGAAGTTGGTGTCATTGCCGCCCACATAGGCCATGTAGTCGACGTTGCCGAAGCGCACGCCGGCTTCGCTGCCGTTGACGGGCATGATGCGCTGCACCTGGGGCAGGGCCGCCAGCGCGTGCACATCGTTTAGAGTCACGATCCCCATGGGCGTACGCGGGTTGGGCGACGACCCACTGAGGTAGAGAATGTTGGAGCCGAACGCGCCCATCTGCGCCATCACCTGGCGCTTGCTGCCTTCGCCCACCGCCAGCATTACCACCACCGACGCCACGCCGATGCTGATACCCAGCAGCGTCAGCGCGGTGCGGAACCGGTTGATCCACATCACCCGCCAGGCGGCCTGCACCGCGTCCACCAGCTCGGCTTTCCAGGCACCATTGTGCTCGGCGCCGTCGGCCAGGCGCTGGCGCAGGTCCACGGCTTGCAGCGCGCCCGTCGTGGCGACGGGGGCGGTGTCGCTGTCATCGGCCGAGTCACTGATGATCAAGCCGTCGCGAATCTCGATGATGCGGTTGGCCCGCGCCGCGACTTCGCGGTCGTGGGTGATCAGGATCACCACGTGGCCCTGGCTGGCCAGCTCGTCGAGCAGGGTCATGACCTCGGCGCCGCTGTGGCTGTCGAGGGCGCCGGTGGGTTCGTCGGCGAGGATGATATGGCCGCCGTTCATCAACGCGCGGGCGATGGAGACCCGCTGCTGCTGGCCACCGGAAAGCTGGTGCGGACGGTTGCCGGTGCGCTCGGCCAGGCCCAGGCGCGTGAGCAGGGCGTTGGCGCGGGCATGGCGCTCGGCGGCGCTGATGCCGGCATAGATCGCCGGCATCTCGACGTTTTCCTGGGCCGACCCCGAGGGGATCAGGTGGTAGCCCTGGAATACGAAACCAAAAGCCTCGCGGCGCAGCCAGGCCAATTCGTCGCTGTCCAGGTGCGCGACGTTCTCGCCGGCGAACAGGTAGTCGCCGGTGCTCGGACGGTCGAGGCAACCGAGGATGTTCATCAGCGTGGACTTGCCGGAGCCGGAGGCGCCGACGATGGCGACGAATTCCCCGGCATGGATCGCCAGGTCGATGCCGCGCAATACGTCGACCTGCGGGCTGTCGCCGCCGCCGTAAGACTTGCGGATGTTCTTGAGTTCGATCAGGGGCGTGGTCAACTCAACCCCCGTTGCCGTCGGCCGGGCCGATCAGCAGTTGATCACCTTCGTTCAGGCCATCGAGCACCTGCACGCGCAGGCGGTCGCTGATGCCGACCTGCACTTGGCGCTGCTCGATACGGCCGTTCTTCCCCACGACCTGGGCGAGCTGCTGGTTGGCGTTCGACGTTCCCTGGAGCGCAGCGACCGGTGCCGTCAGCGTATCCCTGGCCTGGCTGGCGACGAAAAACACTTGGGTGGTCATTTCGGCCATCAGCGCGTTATCGCTGTTGTCCACATCCAGCAACACGGTGTACAGCACCACGCGGCCGCTGCCGCTTTTGCTCGAGCTGTTGGGGCTGCCGCTGCCCTGGGTTTCATTCAACGGCTTGGGCGGGATCGGCAGGATCTGCCGCACGGTGCTGGTCCAGCGCCGGTTGCCGCCGCTCAGGGTGGTGAAATAGGCGGTCATGCCCGGTTTGACGTGGCCGATGTCGGCTTCCGAGACTTCCGCCCACACGGTCATCGGTGACAATTTGGCGATGCGCAGGATCAGCGGGGTCTGCTGCTGGGCATTGAGGGTCTGGCCGACCCGCGCATCCACCGCCACCACGGTGCCGGTCATCGGCGCGTAGATACGCGTGTAACCCAGCTCGGCCTCGTCGCTGCGCAGGCTGGCCTGGGCTTGCTGGATCTGCGCCTGGAACATGTCGACCCGCGCCTGGGTGGCGCTCAGTTCGGCCTTGGCGGTTTGCACATCTTCTTCGCGGGTGGCGTTGCCGGCCGCCAGGCGTTGCTGACGCTGGTACTTCTGGCGCGCCAGTTCGTGCTGGGCCTTTTGCTCCTGCAGCTGCGCCTTGAGGTTTTCGATGGCGTAGCGGCTGGCGTCGAGCTTGGCTTTTTGCGTGGAAGGGTCGATCTCCACCAGCAACTGGCCTTCCTGGACCTGGTCGCCGGCCTCGACGTGGATCTTGCGAATCTGCCCCGACGCCTGGGCACCCACATCCACATAGCGGCGAGGTTGCAGGGTGCCCAGTGCGGTGAC
This sequence comes from Pseudomonas sp. CHM02, assembly GCF_000612585.1. Classification (GTDB taxonomy): domain Bacteria; phylum Pseudomonadota; class Gammaproteobacteria; order Pseudomonadales; family Pseudomonadaceae; genus Aquipseudomonas. The sequence continues at coordinate 37,284 of NZ_JFCA01000006.1, read as the reverse complement.
GCTGTTTTCGATATTGCCGCGGGTGACCGTGACGGTGGTGAGGGTGTCACGCCCCGGCGGCAGCACCTGCCAGGCCGCGATGGCAATGAGGGGAATCAGGCACGCGATAACGAACATGGCGCGTCGGGCAGGTCGAGGGCGTTTCATGCTTTGGTTCCAGCCAGGAAAGTTCGGACCGCAGTTGCGGGGAGCTGACAAGTAAACGAGGAAAATGCACGGGGATTTAGGCGGTTACATAAGCAGTTACAGCTCCCTTGAAGAAAAAAGTCGTCCGTTGATGCAAGTCTGCTTTAAAAGTAGATGAGAATTACTATAAATTGCACGCACTCAAACTGCCATCACCTGAATGCTGTCTTTATTTGCACCCAAGGGCCTAATGCCGCCACCCGGCGGTCGGGAGTCATGTTGGAAAACTACTATCGCGAGCTGGTGTGTTTCCTCAACGCCAAGCTGGGCAACCGTCAGGTGGCCGAGGATGTGGTGCATGACGCGTATGTCCGGGTGCTGGAACGCTCCAGCGACACCCCCATCGAACAACCCCGTGCCTTTTTGTACCGCACCGCCCTGAACCTGGTGATCGACGGCCATCGGCGCAACGCCTTGCGCCAGGTCGAGCCCCTGGACGTGCTGGACAGCGAGGAACGGTTTGCCACCAGTTCACCCCACGCCACCCACGACCACGCCCAGCGCCTGGAACTGCTCGAGCGTGCCCTGGCCGAGCTGCCGCCAGCCTGCCGCGACAGCTTCCTGCTGCGCAAACTCGATGGCCTGACCCACCTGCAGATCGCCGAGCGCCTGTGCATTTCCCGCGCCCTGGTGGAAAAACACATCGTCAACGCCATGAAGCACTGCCGGGTGCGGATGCGCGAGTGGGAAGCGCACTGATCGCTGATCAGTTAAATTTTATTTCACTGTCCTCGTTTCCTATCAACACATGGCCTGTTGTTCAGGTCTTGAAGGTATTCCCGCCCCACCGCCAAGGGGCTTATCCAGAGGACACTGGAATGACACAGGCAATTGCTTCGCCCGCGGTTCACGACCTGATCGGTATCGGTTTCGGCCCTTCGAACCTGGCGCTGGCCATCGCCCTGCAGGAGCGCGAAAAGGCCCAGGGCAAATTGGACGTGCTGTTTCTCGACAAACAGGCCGACTACCGCTGGCACGGCAATACCCTGGTAACCCAGAGCGAGCTGCAGATCTCGTTCCTCAAGGACCTGGTAACCCTGCGCAACCCCACCAGCCCGTACTCCTTCGTCAATTACCTGAAAGCCCACGACCGCCTGGTGGACTTCATCAACCTGGGCACCTTCTACCCGTGCCGCATGGAGTACAACGACTACCTGCGCTGGGTCGCCGGGCAGTTCCAGGCCCAGGCGCACTATGGCGAAGAAGTGCTGGCCATCGAGCCGATCCTGCATCAGCAGCAGGTTGAAGCACTGCGCGTGATTTCCCGCAACGCCGTGGGCGAGCAGCATGTGCGCACTACGCGTTCGGTGGTGGTCAGCGCCGGTGGCACGCCACGCATTCCCGAAGCGTTCAAGGCCCTCAAGGGGGACGGCCGGGTGTTCCACCATTCCCAATACCTGGAGCGCATGGCCACGCAGCCGTGTGTCGAGGGCAAGGCCATGCGCATCGCCATCATCGGCGGTGGCCAGAGCGCGGCCGAAGCCTTTATCGACTTGAACGACAGCTTCCCGTCGGTGCAGGTCGACATGATCCTGCGCGGTTCGGCGCTCAAGCCTGCCGATGACAGTCCGTTCGTCAACGAAGTGTTTTCGCCGGCCTTCACCGACCTGGTGTTCCAGCAGGAAGGCGCCGAGCGCGAGCGCCTGGTCGCCGAGTACCAGAACACCAACTATTCGGTGGTCGACCTGGACCTGATCGAACGCATCTACGGCATCTTCTACCGCCAGAAAGTCTCCGGCATCGCCCGCCAGGCGTTCCGCACCATGACCGTGGTCGAGAAGGCCACCCCAGGCCCGCTGGGCATTGAATTGGTGCTGCGCAACAACGCCAGCGGCGACACCAGCATCAATCACTACGACGCGGTAATCCTGGCCACTGGCTATGAGCGCCAGACGCACCGCGCCTTGCTCGCACCGCTGGAAGACTACCTGGGTGACTTCGAAGTCGCGCGCGACTACCGCATTGTCACTGACGAGCGTTGCAACGCCGGCATCTACATCCAAGGGTTCAGCCAGGCCAGCCACGGCTTGAGCGATACCTTGCTGTCGGTGCTGCCGATTCGCGCGGATGAGATTGCGGCGTCGTTGTATGCGCTGGACCGTGGGCGCGGCAAAGGGCGTTCGGTGCAGGACCTGTTGCTCGCCACCGCGAGCTGACAGGCTGCACTTGTGACCTGGAGGGCTGGCTGATACTGTACAAAAAACCAGTATCGGTAACCCTCCATGCAGTTGATCGAAAAACTCAGCATCCTCGCCGACGCCGCCAAGTACGACGCTTCCTGCGCCAGCAGTGGCGCGCCCAAGCGCAGCTCCGAGGGCAAGGCCGGGCTGGGTTCCACCGATGGCATGGGCATCTGCCACAGCTACACGCCCGACGGGCGTTGTGTGTCATTGCTCAAGGTGTTGCTCACCAACTTCTGCCTCTACGACTGCCAGTACTGCGTCAATCGCCGCTCCAGTGACGTGCCCCGCGCGCGGTTCAGCCCGGAGGAGGTGGTCACCCTGACCCTGGATTTCTATCGGCGCAACTGCGTCAGCGGGCTGTTTCTCAGCTCCGGCATCATCCGTTCGTCCGACTACACCATGGAACAGTTGGTGCGCGTGGCCAAGCTGCTGCGCGAAGAGCACGACTTCCGCGGCTATATCCACCTCAAGACCATCCCCGACGCGGACCCGGCGCTCATTGCCGAAGCCGGGCGCTATGCCGACCGGCTGAGCGTGAATATCGAACTGCCCACCGAGGCCAGCCTGCACACCCTGGCGCCGGAAAAACAGATCGTCTCGATCAAGCAGGCCATGCAGACCATCTACACCGGCGAGCAGACCGTGCTCAACGAGCCGCGTGCACCACGTTTTGCCCCGGCCGGGCAGAGCACGCAGATGATCGTCGGCGCCGACGACACCGATGACAGCACCATCCTCCACGGTGCCGAGGCGTTGTACGGCAACTTCAAGCTGCGCCGCGTCTATTACTCGGCGTTCAGTCCCATCCCCAACAGCCCGAAAAGCGTGCCCCTGGCCGCGCCGCCGCTGATGCGCGAGCACCGCCTGTACCAGGCCGACTTCCTGCTGCGCAGCTACGGCTTCAGCGCGGGCGAACTGTTCGAAGGCCCCGGCCACCTGGCCCTGGATATCGACCCCAAGCTGGCCTGGGCCCTGGATAACCGCGACGTGTTTCCCCTGGACCTGAACCGCGCCGAACCGACCTTGATCGCACGCATTCCAGGCATCGGCCTGCGCACCACCCAGCGCCTGGTGGACCTGCGCCGCGAGCGCAAGATCCGTTTCGAAGACCTGGCGCGCATGCGCTGCGTGCTGGCCAAGGCCAAACCGTTTTTCATCACCAGCGACTACCACCCGCAACAGGCCGACAGCACCAGCGTGTTGCTGCGCGAACAATTGCGTGACCGTCCGCAACCGCAGCAAATGGGGCTGTGGGGATGATCAGCCTGGAATGCGACAACCTGTTCAGCACCTGGCGCGAGCAGGCGCGCTGGCTGCTCAGTCATCAGGTTGACCCCAGCCAGGTGAGCTGGGGCGAGGCGGAGGTGGCCGACCTGTTTGCCACCGACGAGCCGATCCCCGAGGGGCTGGGGCCGTTTCAAGCGCGGATCCCCAAGGCATTGGTGGAACTGTTGGAGGCGGCTGCCTGTTACCACGGCGACCAGCGCTGGAGCCTGCTGTATGAAGTGTTGTGGCGGGTCAGTCATGGCGACCGCACCGCGATGCTGGCGGGGGACAAGCTGGGCAGCGAGTTGCAGCGACGGATCAAGCAAGTCAGCCGCGAAGCGCACCACCTGCATGCCTTTGTGCGGTTTATTGCCTTGCCGGCGGAGGCGGGGCCGGAATTGCCCGAGTACGTGGCCTGGCATGAGCCGGCCCATGACATCCTGAAATCAGCCAGCCAGCATTTTATCGGGCGCATGGGTCGTCATCGCTGGATGATCGCCACGCCGTTGGATGGGGTTTACTACGATGGCGAGCAGTTGATTCATCAGCGTGAGTGCCCCGAGGCGTGGCGGCAACTGGCGCAGAATGTCGAGGATCCTCACAGTGCCATGTGGCTGACGTACTACAGCCATATCTTCAACCCGGCGCGGTTGAATCCCAAAGTCATGGAAGGGCACTTGCCGAGCCGGTTCTGGAAGAACCTGCCGGAGGGCAAGCTGATACAGGGGTTGATCAGCGAGGCGCGGACGGGGAAGCAGCGGGATGGGCAGGCGAAGCTGATTGGTAGCAAGCCCGGGAAACGTATCAACACCCCCCTGTAGGCGCCGGCAAGGGGATGCAGTGTTGGGTGGACTGGGTTTCAGGCCAGCTCGGTGGCGGTGTTCTTCACCACCGCCAACTCTGGATGCGCCACCAACTTATCGATGTGCAACTCGTCATTGTTCAACCAGGTCTCTGTGAGCACCCGGTAGTGCTCCATGTCCCGGCAGCGCATGCGCAGGCTGTAGTCGAACGGCCCGCTGATCAGTTGGCAGTCGAACACCTGGGGGCAGGCCTTCACGCAGGCTTCGAAGGCCTTTTGTGCCGAGCGCCCGCTTTGATTGGACAAGGCCACCAGCACCAGCAGCGACAGCCCTGGCGAGACCATCTGCACATCGATGATCGCCCCATACCCACGGATCACCCCGCGTCGCTCCAACTTGCGCACCCGTTCCAGGCAGGGCCTGGGGGTGAGGTGCACCAGCGACGAGAGTTTTTCGTAGGTGATACGCCCCTGGTGGCGCAGCACTTCGATGATGGCTTCATCGATGCGATCCAGTACGGGGGCGGAGTGGGGGCCGGGGGCCTTGGTATCCATGGCATTCACTTCAAACGGTTGGAAAAAATGGCGGCAAACATTGCACGTTTGCCAGACCCTCCACATGGTACGGCCTTCCTCCGTCAACGTCTGTATGCGGTAGAGGGCTTGCCTGCAAACCTCAGGCGCGCTTTTTTTGCTGCGCGACGGGCGGCTGGGCCAGGCGGGCAAACAAATCTTTCGGGTCGGCGAGGTCTGGCACCAGCTCCAGTTCACTGCCTATGTCCAGCGCCTGCGCTACATCCAGCACATAACGCAGCGCCGAGTAATCCTCGATGGCAAAGCCTACCGAGTCGAACAAGGTGACCTGGCGCGCATTCTCGCGGCCGGGCTTCTGGCCGTTGATCACTTGCCACAGTTCGGTCACCGGCGAGTCTTCCGGCATATGCTGGATTTCGCCTTCGATGCGGCTTTGTGGCTCGTATTCGACGATGACTCGGGCGCGCTCGACGATGCGTCGGTCCAGCTCGGTCTTGCCTGGGCAGTCGCCGCCGACGGCATTGAGGTGCATGCCGGGTTCGATCATGTCGTCGGTGAGGATGGTGGCGTAGGCCTTGTCGGCGGTAACGGTGGTGACGATGTCCGCGCCTTTGACCGCTTCGGCCACGCTGCTGGCCAGGATCACCTTGATCGCCGGGAAGGCCTTGAGGTTGGCCGCCAACTTGGCGGTGGCCTTGGCGTCGATATCGAACAAGCGGATTTCATTGATGCCGAGCATGGCGTGGAAGGCCAGGGCTTGGAATTCGCTCTGCGAGCCGTTGCCGATCAGCGCCATGCTGCGGCTGTTGTCGCGGGCCAGGTAGCGGGCGACCAGCGCGGAAGTGGCGGCGGTGCGAATCGCGGTGGTCAGGGTCATTTCCGCCAGCAGCACCGGCAGACCGGTGTCGACATCGCCCAGCGCGCCGAAGGCCATCACGGTGAGCATCCCGGCCAGGGTGTTTTTCGGGTGGCCGTTGACGTATTTGAATGCATACAGCGAGGCGTCGGACACCGGCATCAGCTCGATCACGCCGTCCGGCGAGTGGTTGGCCAGGCGTGCGCATTTTTCGAAATCCTGCCAGCGCAGGTAGTCGGCGCGGATGTACTCGGCCATTTCGGTGATGCAGGTTTGCAGGCCTTTTTGCGAGACCAGGTAGCAGAGGTCGTTGACGTCGATATAGCGGGTCATGGAAATGCTCCTTGTTATTCGGGGACGGCCAGCGTTTTCTGCTGCACGCAGAGCGGGGCCATGGGCCGGGCCAGTGCGGCTATTGTGTGGGTTATCGCCGCAGAATCCCGGCTGAAACAGGCGGGTGGCTCAGCCGGTAAAGCTGAAATCCGGGGTATGACAGCCGAATCGGCTGTGACGGCTGGAATGGCGTCAAACCGTAGGAGCCGGCTTGCTGGCGATAGCGGTGGATCAGTCAAGGAAAAGGCAGCCTGACAGGCCGCTATCGCTGGCAAGCCAGCTCCTACATTAGTATGGGTCGCTTGTGAGATTGGTTTTAGCAGGGAGCCTTCATGTCTACCGCTGTTCGTACTGCCCAAACCGCCGATGCCGAGGGGATCAGCCAGGTCATCCTGGCGGCCCTGCACAGCAGCAATGCGCGGGATTATCCGGCGGATGTGATTGCGCGGGTCGCCGCTAACTTCACGCCGGAGGCGGTGCTGGAACTGCTCAAGCGTCGCGTGGTGCTGGTGGCGGTTCAGGAGCGGATAATCGTCGCCACCGCCGCCCTCGACGCCAATGTGGTGCGCTCGGTGTTCGTCAACCCGGCGCTGCAAGGGCAGGGCATTGGTCGGCTGTTGATGATCGAGATCGAACTGCGCGCCCGTGAAGCGGGCGTGACGGTCTTGAGTGTGCCGTCTTCGCTGACCGCCGAACCGTTCTACACCAAGCTGGGGTTTCACACCGTGCGCGACGTCTACCACGGCAACGAGCGTACGTTGGTGATGGAGAAGGCGCTGCTGTCCCGGCATCCCATCGGGCCGTATCGCGACCGTCAGCACCGGGCGCAGGTGGTGGCGTTATGGCAGGAGGCGTTTGGTTATGACACGGCACATAACCTGCCAACGCTGGCGATCGATAAAAAGCTGGCGGTCAACGATGGGCTGTTTTTCGTCGCGACAGACAAAAAAACCGTGATCGGTACGATTCTGGCGGGTTACGACGGCCATCGCGGCTGGCTGTATTCGGTGGCGGTGCACGCGGACTATCGGCGGCATGGCCTGGGGTCGTCGCTGGTGCGGTATGCGGAACAGGCATTGACGGCGCTGGGCTGCATGAAGATCAACCTGCAGATCACCAGTGGCAATGACGGGGTGGCGGGGTTTTACGAGGCGTTGGGATACCGTGTGGAGCCGAGGATCAGCATGGGCAAGAAGATTGCCGAAAACATCCCGACACGGTCCTGAGAACACCTGAGAACAAATGTGGGAGCGGGCTTGCTCGCGAAAGCGGAGTGTCAGTCACCGATTTCAGTGCTGATAGACCGCTTTCGCGAGCAAGCCCGCTCCCACATTTTGGTTTCGCGTTGTTATGGGTTAGACCTTGACGATCCAGCCTGCTGGCGCTTCGACGTCGCCGGTCTGCACGCCAGTCAGCTCTTTGTAGAGCTTCTGGGTGATCGGCCCGACTTCGGTCTCGCTGTGGAACACGTGCAGCTTGCCGTTGTACTGGATGCCGCCGATCGGCGAGATCACCGCAGCAGTACCACAGGCGCCGGCTTCCTTGAACTGGTCGAGCTTGTCGATGAACACTTCGCCCTCGACCACGTCCAGGCCCAGGCGGGTCTTGGCCAGTTCGATCAGCGACAGGCGGGTGATGCCTGGCAGCACCGAAGGCGACTTCGGCGTGATGAACTTATTGTCGTGGGTGATCCCGAAGAAGTTGGCCGAGCCGACTTCTTCGATTTTCGAGTGGGTCATCGGATCCAGGTAGATCGCGTCGGCGAAACCGGATTTCTTCGCTTCAGAACCAGGCATCAGGCTGGCGGCGTAGTTGCCACCGACCTTGGCGGCACCGGTGCCCTGTGGCGCGGCGCGGTCGAAGGTGGATATCTGGAAATTGTGTGGCACCAGGCCGCCCTTGAAGTAGGCGCCAACCGGGATCGCGAACACCGAGAAGATGAATTCCGGTGCGGTACGCACGCCGATGTTGTCACCGATGCCGATCACGAACGGGCGCAGGTACAGCGCGCCGCCACTGCCGTACGGCGGGATGAAGCGCTCGTTGGCCTTGACCACTTGTTTGCAGGCTTCGATGAAGTCTTCGGTCGACACATGCGGCATCAGCAGGCGTGCGCAGCTGCGCTGCATGCGGGCGGCGTTCTGGTCCGGGCGGAACAGGTTGATCGAACCGTCCTTGCAGCGGTACGCCTTGAGGCCTTCGAAGCACTGCTGGCCATAGTGCAGGGCGGTGGAGCCCTCGCTGATGTGCAGCACGTTGTCGTCGGTCAGGGTGCCAGCTTGCCATTCGCCGTTTTTCCAGACCTGGAGAAACCGCTTGTCGGTCTTGATGTAGTCAAAACCCAGCTTGTCCCAATTGATGCTTTCGTTACCCATGACACCCTCTATCTCTGGTCAACCGCCTGGTCGAAGGCAGGCTTGTCGGTTTTTTTCTGGATGGGCGCAACAATACTTCATTCTTGGCCGGTGTGGGAGCGGGTGGGCGGACCATTCAGCCTCTGTAATGGCTGATCCACCGCTATCGCAGGCAAGCCAGCTCCCACATTTGCAATGCATTCCATTGTGGGAGCCGGGCTTGCCCGCGATGGCCTCACCTCGTGTTTACAGGTGCAGCGCGTGGCCCAGGGCCCTTAACGCGGCTTCCTGCACGGCTTCACCGAGGGTCGGGTGGGCGTGGATGGTGCCGGCCACGTCTTCCAGGCGCGCGCCCATTTCCAGGCTCAGGCCGAACGCGGTGGACAGTTCCGAGACACCCACCCCCACGGCCTGCCAGCCGACGATCAGGTGGTTGTCACGGCGTGCCACCACGCGCACGAAGCCGGTTTTCGACTCCAGGGTCATGGCCCGGCCATTGGCCGCGAACGGGAAGCTCGACACGATGCAGTCCAGGCCAGCGGCCTTGGCTTCATCGGGTGTCTTGCCGACCACCACCAGTTCCGGGTCGGTGAAGCACACCGCCGGGATCGCGGCCGGGTTGAATTCGCGGGACTTGCCGCTGATCAGTTCGGCGACCATTTCACCCTGCGCCATGGCGCGGTGTGCCAGCATCGGCTCGCCGCTCAGGTCGCCGATGGCCCACACGTTGCGCATGCTGGTCTGGCAGCGGCTGTCGATCTTGATCGCCGCGCCGTTCATCTCCAGGTTCAGCGCCTCGAGGTTCCAGCCCTGGGTGTTGGGTTTGCGACCAACGGCGACCAGTACCTGGTCGGTTTCCAGCGACAGGGTGTCGCCATTCGGGTCACGCACCTGCAGTTTATTGTCCGCAAAACCGCTGACGCTGTGCTTGAGGTACAGCTTCACCCCCAGTTGCCTGAGGGATTCGTTCACCGGTTGGGTCAACTCGGCGTCGTAGGCCGGCAGGATGCGATCCTGGGCCTCGACCACGCTGACCTCGGCGCCGAGCTTGCGGTAGGCGATCCCCAGTTCCAGGCCGATGTAGCCGCCACCCACCACGATCAGGCGCTTGGGCACCCGCGTCGGCGCCAGCGCTTCGGTGGACGAGATGATCGGACCGCCAATCGGCAGCATCGGCAAGTTGACGCTTTTCGAGCCGGTGGCCAGCAGCAGGTGTTCGCACTGGATGCGTTGGTCGCCGACATCGACGGTCTTGCCGTCCACGACCTTGGCCCAGCCGTGGATCACCTGCACCTTGTGTTTTTTCAGCAGCGCGGCGACGCCGGTGGTCAGGCGGTCGACGATGCCGTCTTTCCATTCCACGCTCTTGCGGATGTCCAGGGTCGGCACACCCACTTCGATGCCCAGTTGCGAACCCTGGCTGTGGTGGAGGGTTTGCTGGAACTGTTCGGCCACGTGGATCAAGGCCTTGGAGGGAATGCAGCCGATGTTCAGGCAGGTGCCGCCCAGCCCCTGGCCTTCCACCAGGAGGGTCGGGATCCCCAGTTGCCCGGCACGAATTGCCGCCACGTAACCGCCAGGGCCGCCGCCGATGATCAGCAGCGTGGTATTCAAAGTCTGAGTCATGCCTTACTCCAGGAACAGGCTGGCGGGTTGTTCGAGCAGGCCGCGAATGGCCTGGATGAATTGCGCCGCGTCCATGCCGTCGACCACGCGGTGATCGAACGAGCTGGAGAGGTTCATCATCTTGCGCACCACGATCTGGCCCTTGATCACCATCGGCCGTTCGACGATACGGTTGACGCCCACGATGGCCACTTCCGGCAGGTTCAGCACCGGCGTGCTGACGATGCCGCCCAAGGCTCCCAGGCTGGTCAGGGTGATGGTCGAACCGGACAGTTCATCGCGGCTGGCCTTGCCATTGCGCGCAGCAGTGGCCAAACGCGCGATTTCCTCGGCGTTGCCCCACAGGCTGCGGGCTTCGGCGTGACGCACCACCGGTACCATCAGGCCTACGTCGCTCTGGGTGGCGACACCTACGTGCACCGCGCCAAGGCGGGTGATGACCTGGGCTTCATCGTCGTAACGTGCATTGATCTGCGGGAAGTCCCGCAACGCCACGACCATGGCGCGCACGATGAACGGCAGCAGGGTCAGCTTGCCGCGCGTGGCGCCGTGCTTCTCGTTGAGGTGCACGCGCAACTCGTCGAGGGCGGTGACGTCGATCTCTTCCACATAGCTGAAGTGCGCGGCACGACGGGTAGCGTCCTGCATGCGCTGGGCGATCTTGCGGCGCATGCCGATCACCGGGATCTGTTCTTCGTCGTTGCGTTCGGCGTAGGGGTTGGCAGCGGTTTTGGTGGGCGCCGCACCCTGGAGCAAGTAGGCGTCCAGATCTTCATGCAGAATCCGGCCCGCCGGGCCAGTGCCCTGCACCAGACGCAGTTGAATCCCGGCATCCAATGCGTGTTTGCGCACGGCAGGAGAGGCCAATGGGCGTTCGTCGGCTTCGCGTGCCACTGGGGCCCGGGCTGCGACGGCCGGCGCTGGTTTGCTTTCAGTGGCCACCGGCGCAGGCTTGGCTTCAACCACCGGTGCAGCCTTCGGCACTTCCTTCGGTGCTTCTTTCACGACCGGCGCGTCCTTGGCGTTGCCCGCACCTTCCACTTCAATGCTGATCAAAATACTGCCCACGGCCATGACTTCACCTGGCTCGCCGCCGAGGGCGATCACTTTGCCGTGCACGGGCGAGGGAATATCCACCATCGCCTTGTCGGTCATGACATCCGCCAGCACCTGGTCTTCGACGACCATGTCGCCGACCTTCACATGCCACACCGACAGTTCGACTTCCGCGATGCCTTCGCCAATGTCCGGCATCTTGATAACGTGCGTGCCCATTCAGACCTCCATGACCCGTTTCAACGCCGCGCCCACTCGGGACGGCCCTGGGAAATACGCCCACTCCTGCGCGTGCGGGTAGGGCGTGTCCCAACCCGTGACGCGTTCGATTGGCGCTTCCAGGTGATGGAAGCAATGTTCCTGCACCAGCGACACCAGCTCGGCACCAAAGCCGCAGGTGCGGGTGGCTTCATGCACCACCACGCAACGGCCGGTCTTCTTCACGGATTTGACGATGGTTTCCAGGTCCAGCGGCCACAGGCTGCGCAGGTCGATGACTTCGGCGTCGATGCCGGTTTCTTCGGCGGCGACTTGCGACACATACACGGTGGTGCCGTAGGTCAGCACGGTCACGGCCGAACCCGGGCGCACGATGGCGGCCACGTCCAGCGGCACGGTGTAGTAACCGTCCGGCACCTGGGCTTGCGGGTGTTTCGACCACGGGGTTACCGGGCGGTCGTGGTGGCCGTCGAACGGGCCGTTGTACAGGCGCTTGGGCTCCAGGAAGATCACCGGGTCATCGTTTTCGATCGAGGCGATCAGCAGGCCCTTGGCGTCATAGGGGTTGGACGGCATCACCGTGCGCAGGCCGCAGACCTGGGTGAACACCGCTTCGATACTCTGGCTGTGGGTCTGGCCGCCGTAGATGCCGCCGCCGCACGGCATGCGCATGGTCAGCGGCGCAGTGAACTGGCCGGCCGAGCGATAACGCAGGCGGGCGGCTTCGGAGATGATCTGGTCGGTGGCGGGGTAGACGTAGTCGGCGAACTGGATCTCGGCGACCGGGCGCAGGCCATAGGCGCCCATGCCCACGGCCACGCCGATGATGCCGCTTTCGGAGATCGGCGCGTCAAACACCCGCGAGCTGCCGTACTTGGTCTGCAGGCCTTCGGTGCAACGGAACACGCCGCCGAAGTAGCCGACGTCCTGGCCGAAGACCACCACGTTGTCGTCTCGTTCGAGCATCACATCCATGGCCGAGCGCAGGGCCTGGATCATGGTCATGGTGGTGGTGGTCATGGCGGTTTCCGGTTTGATGCTGTTGTTGTGATCGTTCATGTCAGACCCCCAACTCTTGACGCTGGCGCTTCAAGTGCTCCGGCATCTCTTTATAGACGTCTTCGAACATGGTCGCGGCGCTTGGAATCTGGCCGCCGGCGAGGGTACCGTACTGTTCGGCTTGTTTTTGCGCCGCAATCACTTCGGCTTCAAGTTCGGCACTGACCGCCGCGTGTTCCTCTTCGGACCACTGGCCAATCTGGATCAGGTGCTGCTTGAGGCGGGCGATCGGGTCGCCCAGAGGGAAGTGGCTCCAGTCATCGGCTGGGCGGTATTTGGACGGATCGTCGGAAGTGGAGTGCGGGCCGGCGCGGTAGGTGACCCACTCGATCAGCGTTGGCCCGAGGTTGCGGCGCGCACGCTCGGCAGCCCAGGCAGAAGCGGCGTACACCGCGATGAAGTCGTTGCCGTCCACGCGCAGGGAGGCGATACCACACCCCACGCCGCGTCCGGCGAAGGTGGTGGCTTCACCGCCGGCAATCGCCTGGAAAGTGGAGATGGCCCACTGGTTGTTGACCACATTGAGAATCACCGGCGCACGGTACACGTGGGCGAAGGTGAGGGCGGTGTGGAAGTCGGATTCGGCGGTGGCACCGTCGCCGATCCAGGCGGAGGCGATCTTGGTATCGCCCTTGATCGCCGAGGCCATGCCCCAGCCCACGCCTTGTACGAATTGGGTGGCGAGGTTGCCGGAAATCGTGAAGAAACCAGCGTCTTTCACTGAATACATGATCGGCAACTGGCGGCCCTTGAGCGGGTCGCGCTCGTTGGACAGCAGTTGGCAGATCAGGTCCACCAACGGCACGTCGCGGGCCATCAGGATGCTTTGCTGGCGGTAGGTGGGGAAGCACATGTCGTCGATGTTCAAGGCCAGGGCCTGGGCGCTGCCGATGGCTTCTTCGCCAAGGCTTTGCATGTAGAACGACATTTTCTTCTGACGCTGGGCGACCACCATGCGGTTGTCGAAGATCCGCGTCTTGAGCATGGCACGCATGCCTTTGCGCAGGATCTCGACGGGGACGCCTTCAGCCCAGGGACCGAGGGCTTGGCCCTGGTCGTCGAGCACGCGGATCAGGCCCTTGGCCAGGTCGGCGGTGTCGGCGGGTTCTACGTCGATGGCGGGTTTGCGCACCAGGCCGGCGTCGGTCAGGCGCAGGTAGGTAAAGTCGGTCTTGCAGCCTGGGCGTCCCGAGGGTTCAGGCACGTGCAGGCGCAGTGGTTCGTACTGCTGGGTCATGGCTTTCTACGCTCTATCTTGTGAATTTCTTGTAGTGGGCGCGCTAGCTGACAGTCAGGCTCCGGGTAGGAGAAATCTTGTCCTACAACAATCATAGGCGTGGCGTAGAAGAATATTTATCTCTGTTTCGTTGCACCCGCGATCATTTGCGGATAAAAAACCTGCATAAACATAATAAACAGGTGATTTTGTCTCATGCGCAAACTGGACCGTACCGATATCGGCATTCTCAACGCCCTGCAGGAGAATGCGCGGATCACCAACGCCGACCTGGCCCGCTCGGTCAACCTGTCGCCCACGCCGTGTTTCAACCGGGTCAAGGCGATGGAAGAACTGGGCCTGATTCGTGACCAGGTCACGCTGCTGGATGCCGACCTGCTGGGGTTGCACGTCAACGTGTTCATTCATGTGAGCCTGGAGAAGCAGAATGAGTTGGCGTTGCAGCAGTTCGAAGGCGCGATCTCCGACCGGCCCGAAGTGATGGAGTGCTACCTGATGGCCGGCGACCCGGACTACCTCATCCGTGTACTGGTGCCGACGATCCAGTCGCTGGAGCGCTTCATGATGGACTTTCTGACCAAAGTGCCGGGTGTCGCCAATATCCGCTCCAGCTTCGCCCTGAAACAGGTGCGCTACAAAACCGCATTGCCGCTACCGGCCAACGGCATCAACCTGGGTTAGAGGTGGTTGACCGGAATCTTCAGGTACACCACACCATTGTCCTCCGCCGGCGGCATATTCCCCGCCCGCACATTCACCTGGATCGCCGGCAGCAACAGCGTCGGCATTCCCAGCCCGGCATCGCGCCGGGTGCGCATTTCCACAAACGCCGCCTCATCCACCCCGTCATGCACATGGATATTCCCCGCGCGCTGCTCGGCCACCGTGGTCAGGCACTTCGCCGCACGGCCTTCAGGCGGGTAGTCATGGCACACGTACAACTCGGTTTCCAACGGAAAGGCCAACAGCTTGCGCATCGACGCATACAACTGCCGCGCATCGCCGCCAGGGAAATCACAGCGCGCCGTGCCGACGTCCGGCATGAACAGCGTATCGCCCACCAGAATCAACCGATCCTCGATCAAGTAGGCCATGTCTGCCGGGGTATGCCCCGGCACGTGCAGGGCCTGAGCCTTCAGGCTGCCGATGTGAAAGATTTCATCCGGTGCAAACAGGTGATCGAACTGTGACCCGTCGACCCGAAACTCCGGCTCCAGGTTGAACAGGTTCTTGAATACGTCCTGCACTTTGCTGATGGATTGCCCGATCGCGATCTTGCCGCCCAGCGTGCGGCGCAGGTAGGGCGCGGCGGACAGGTGATCGGCGTGGGCGTGGGTTTCCAACAGCCAGTGCACCTGCAAGCCGTGCTCGCGCACAAAGCGGATGACCTTGTCGGCCTGGGCGGTGTCGGTGCGCCCCGAGGCCGGGTCGTAGTCGAGCACCGAATCGACGATGGCACAGGGGCCGCCGTCGGTTTCATAGACGACGTAGGTGAAGGTCGACGATGCCTCGTCCAGAAAAGCGTGAATCAACGCTGGCATGGCGGCTGTCCCCGATGAAGAAAAAAGTGGTTACAATCAGTTTACGTTTACACATAATGTTTTGAGCTTAAGTGACATAAAGGACCCGAGGCAAATGGAATCTACTCTGAGTGAGGGCGAAGTCGCCCAACTGCGTGCATCGGCGTCCAAGGCCTGTTCCTTGCTCAAGGCCCTGGCCAATGAGGACCGTTTGTTGATCCTGTGCCAACTGACCCAGGGCGAGCGCAATGTCGGCGAGCTCGAAGCCCTGACCGGCGTGCGTCAGCCCACGCTGTCACAACAGTTGGGCATCCTGCGCGACGAAGGGTTGGTCGCCACCCGTCGGGAAGGCAAGTACATCTTTTACGGGCTGGCCAGCCATGAAGTGATTCAAGTGATGAAGACCTTGTCCGGGCTGTACTGCGGCGCGGTCATAAAAAGCTGGGCGTGACGCCATCCGGCAGCGACCCTTGTGTGCATGTATAAAAAAGGCGATAGACCATGACCGAACAACACTGGGGCCCAACCATCAGTGGCGATATCGTAGTCATCGGCGGCGGCTCGGCAGGCATCGGCCTGCTGGCCAGCTTGCTCAAGCGCGACCCCCACCTGAACATCACCCTGATCGAACCGAGCGACCATCACTGCTACCAGCCCGCCTGGACGCTGGTGGGCGGCGGCGCCTACGACGTGAAAAAGACCCGTCGTCCGCTGGCCGACGTACTGCCCAATGGTGTTACCTGGGTACAGGCGGCCGTCACCGAAGTGCTGCCGGACGAGCAGGTGCTGGTCCTCGACAATGGCCAGCGCGTTAGCTGGAACAACCTGATCGTGTGTCCCGGCCTGCGCCTGGCCTGGGAGAAGGTCGAAGGGCTGCAAGATACGCTGGGCAAGCATGGCGTCACCTCCAACTACAGCTATCAGCACGCCGCCTACACGTGGGAGCTGGTGCAGCAACTCAAGGGCGGCAAGGCGATCTTTACCCAGCCGGCCATGCCGATCAAATGCGCGGGTGCACCGCAGAAAGCCCTGTACCTGTCCTGCGATCATTGGCTCAAACAGGGCGTGCTGAACACCATCGACGTCGAATTCGACCTGGCCGGCGCCGCGCTGTTCGGCGTGGCGACCTTTGTACCGCCACTGATGAAGTACGTGGAAAAGTACAACGCTCGCCTGGCATTCAACTCCAATCTGGTGAAAGTCGATGGCCCGGCCCGCAAGGCCTGGTTCGAAGTGAAAGACGCCGAAGGCCACGTCAGCGTTGCAGAAAAGTCCTTCGATATGCTGCACGTGGTTCCACCGCAAGTGGCCCCGGATTTCATCCGCCAAAGCCCGCTGGCCGACGCCGCCGGCTGGTGCGAAGTGAACCCCCACAGCCTGCAGCACCTGCGCTACCCGCACATCTTTGGCCTGGGCGATGTGTGCGGTACCACCAACGCCAAGACCGCCGCTGCAGTGCGCAAGCAGATCGTGGTGGTCGCCGAAAACCTGCTGGCCCTGCGCAGACAGGCGCCGCTGCCGCTCAAGTACGACGGCTACGGTTCCTGCCCGCTGACGGTGGAGAAGGGCAAGGTGGTGCTGGCCGAGTTTGGCTACGGCGGCAAGCTGCTGCCGACCTTTCCCCTGGACCCGACCCAGGCGCGCCGCTCGATGTGGTTCCTGAAGGCCACCTTGCTGCCATGGTTCTACTGGAACGGCATGCTCAAGGGCCGCGAGTGGCTGACCCGCCTGAGCAAGGTGGACTGAATGCTGCTGGCCAGTGTGTTGGGATTATTGATGGGCCTGGTCATGGGCCTGACCGGCGCAGGCGGTGGCATCCTCGGAGTGCCGGCGCTGGTGCTGGGGTTGGGCTTGAGCATGACCCAGGCCGCACCGGTGTCGCTGCTCGCCGTGGGCGCAGCGGCAGCGGTGGGCGCCATCGACGGTTTGCGCCACGGCCTGGTGCGTTACCGCGCCGCGTTGCTGATCGCCTTGCTGGGCGCGCTGTTTTCGCCGGTGGGGGTGTTTCTTGCCCACCAACTGCCGGAAGCGCTGCTGATGGGCCTGTTCAGTGCATTGATGGTGCTGGTGGCCTGGCGCATGTTGCAGCGTGAAAAACGTGAAGCAGGGCCAAGTGACCATGGCGCCGCGTCCTGGGGCCAGAAGAACTGCATGCTCGACCAGCAGACCGGGCGCCTGGCCTGGACCGCCAAATGCAGCGCAACCCTGGCCGCCCTCGGCGCAGTGACCGGTGCGGTGTCCGGCCTGCTGGGCGTCGGCGGTGGCTTTCTGATCGTGCCGGCGTTCAAGCAACTCACTGACGTGCAGATGCGCGGCATCGTCGCCACGTCCCTGATGGTGATCAGCCTGCTCTCGTTGATCGGCGTGGCCGGTGCGTTGCATGCCGGTGTGCGCATCGAACCACTGGGCTGGGTGTTCATCGGCGCGAGCATCGTCGGCATGCTCGCTGGTCGGCGCCTGTGTTCGGTGATTCCCGCACGCACCTTGCAGGTGGGGTTTGCCAGCCTGTGTCTGTTGGTGGCGGCCGGAATGCTGTTCAACGCGTTGCTCTGAGCCGGAGGCAGGACCGTGTTGAGGCAGGTGTCGGCCTAGGGTGTTGATACCTGTCAACACCGCCTGCGGCATTTTGCGCCATGCTCACAGCTTGATTCGAAGGCTGACGGAGCCCGCCATGAACGCCCCCGCGACAACCGCTGCATCCTTCAAGCTGCCCCTCGGCCTGGTAGTCGCTGTGCTGGTGATGGCCGGGGTGCTGCTGCCGCTGCCCGCCGACTTGCCGGTGGCCGGGCACCGCATGCTGGCGATCCTCGCGTTTGCCGTGGTGGTGTGGATCACCGAAGCGGTGTCTTATGAAGCCAGCGCGATCATGATCACCTCGCTGATGGCCTTTCTGCTTGGCACCGCGCCGTCGCTGCAAGACCCCACCCATCTGATCGGCACCAGCCCGGCCATCAGCATGGCGCTCACCGGGTTTTCCAACCCCGCGCTGGCGCTGGTAGCGGGGGCACTGTTTATCGCGGCGGCCATGACCCACACCGGGCTGGACCGGCGCATTGCCCTGGTGACCCTGAGTCGCGTCGGCACCAGCACCCGGCGCATCCTGCTGGGGGCGATTGCGGTGACCATCCTGCTCAGTCTTGTAGTACCCAGCGCCACGGCGCGCAGTGCCTGCGTGGTGCCGATCATGATGGGGGTGATCGCTGCGTTTGGCGTGGACAAGCGTTCTAACATCGCCGCCGGCATCATGATCGTGGTGGCCCAGGGCACCAGTATCTGGAACGTCGGCATCCAGACCGCCGCCGCGCAAAACCTGCTCACCGTCGGCTTCATGGACAAGATGCTCGGCCAGCGTGTGTCCTGGATCGACTGGCTGGTCGCTGGCGCACCGTGGGCGTTGATCATGTCGGCGGTGTTGCTGTTCCTTGTGCTCAAATTGCTGCCGCCGGAAACCGACAGCATTCCCGGTGGCAAGGAGGCGGTGGCGCAGTCGCTGGTGGAGATAGGGCCGATGACCGGGCCGCAGAAGCGCCTGTTGACCGTTTCGGTGCTATTGCTGCTGGCGTGGGCCACGGAAGGGCGCTTGCACAGTTTCGACACCACCTCGACCACCTACGCCGGGTTGGTGTTCCTGCTGTTGCCGGGTATAGGCGTGATGACCTGGAAGGACGTGCAGTCGCGAATTCCTTGGGGCACGGTGATTGTGTTCGGGGTTGGCATCAGCCTTGGCACGGCGCTGCTGACGACCCAGGCCGGGCAATGGTTGGGGGCTACGGTCGTGGCCCACACGGGGTTGGATCAGGTCGGGCCGTTGGGTGTGTTTGCGATTCTTGGGGCGTTCTTGATCGTGATTCACCTGGGGTTTGCCAGCGCCACGGCGTTGACCTCGGCATTGCTGCCGATTCTGATTGCGGTGTTGCAGACGTTGCCGGGGGAGTTCAGCCGCCTGGGAATGACCATGCTGTTGGGGTTTGTGATGAGTTATGGGTTTATCCTGCCGATCAATGCGCCGCAGAATATGGTGTGTTTGGGCACTGGGACGTTTACGGCGCGGCAGTTTGCCAAGGTGGGGGTCTTGGTGACGGTGGTGGGTTATTTGTTGATGCTGGTGTTTGCGGCGACTTATTGGAGTTGGCTGGGCTGGGTTTGAAATTGGGTGGGTGTCTTCAGTGCGCAAGGGGCCGGTGTAGGGGGGCGGCTTGCCTGCGATTCGGGCATCTCGGTAGATCAGGCCTACCGGGTTGAGGCTATCGCAGGCAAGCCAGCTCCCACCTTTGACCGAGTTCGGCGCTGAGTAATTAGTGGGTTTTGAGGCCGTCGCACTTGGTTGAGAGATCAATCACCTACCTGCTTTTCTGTGGGAGCTGGCTTGCCTGCGATGCGGGCAACTCGGTGCATCAGGCACACCGGGTTGATGCCATCGCGCATTTGGTGACTGCTGGCGCTCTTCCAGAAATTGAGCCGCGCAAGAGCAGAAAACCCAGCGTGGCCGCTACCTGGGTAACGGATAGGGACCCAGGCCATAGCTGCACCCCCAACCCCAACATGGCAAGATGAACTCCGCTCAGGTTTACTACTCCCTGAGTAATGGTTCTACCGACGTTCCTCGTCGGGTCATCTAGGTCATTGAATGAACAAATACACCCCCCACACCTGGGAGCCCCACGAGCGGCCGAGCCTGCCCGGTTCGCCGTCGACACCGTTGCACCCGACGCACAAGCGCTGGCTGTTCGCGTTGGTAGGCGTGCTGGTCGCGATCACCGGGGGCTTGGGAAATGCGTTGGTCATCGCCAACCTGCAATACCTGCAAGGCGCACTCGGCGCGACCACGGCGGAAATGGCCTGGCTCCCCGCCGCCTACGTGATGACCAATGTCTGCATGAACCTGCTGCTGGTGAAGTTCCGCCAACAGTTTGGTTTGCGCGCATTCACCGAAGTGTTCCTGGTGCTGTACGCGCTGGTGACCTTCGGCCATTTGTTCGTCAACGACCTCAACTCCGCCATCGCCGTGCGGGCGGCCCACGGGATGGTGGGCGCGGCGCTGAGTTCATTGGGTCTGTATTACATGATCCAGGCATTCCCGGCCAAGTGGCGCTTGAAGGCGCTGGTGCTGGGGTTGGGCACCGCGCAGCTGGCGTTACCCCTGGCGCGCCTGTTTTCCGAAGACCTGCTGCAAATCGCCGAATGGCGCGGACTGTATCTGTTTGAACTGGGCATGGCGCTGATCTGCCTGGGCTGCGTATTCCTGCTTAAGCTTCCCCCCGGCGACCGCTTCAAGACCTTCGAAAAACTCGACTTCCTCACCTTCGCCATCCTCGCCAGCGGTGTCGCTTTGCTTTGCGCCGTGCTGTCCCTTGGGCGTATCGACTGGTGGCTGGAAGCACCCTGGATCGGCGTGGCGTCGGCCTGTTCCCTGGTGCTGATCATGGCCGGCCTGGCCATCGAACATAACCGCGCCAACCCGATGCTCATGACCCGCTGGCTCGGCAGTGGCGTGATGATTCGCCTGGCACTGGCGGTGATCCTGATCCGCATGGTGCTCTCCGAGCAGTCCACCGGCGCGGTGGGGTTCATGCAGATGTTGAACATGAGCTACCAGCAGATGCACACGCTGTACGTGGTGATGCTGGCCGGGGCGATTGCCGGGCTGGTGGTCAGTGCCTTGACGATCAACCCGGCGCATTTGCTGATGCCGCTGGTGATTTCCCTGGCGCTGATGGCCACGGGGTCGGTGATGGACAGCTTTTCCAGCAACCTCACGCGGCCACAGAACCTGTACATCAGCCAGTTCCTGCTAGGCTTCGGCGGTACGTTCTTCCTCGGGCCGACCATGGTGCTGGGCACCAAGAACGTGCTGACCAACCCGCGCAACCTGGTGAGTTTTTCGGTGATGTTCGGCATCTGCCAGAACCTCGGCGGCCTGATTGGCGCGGCACTGCTGGGGACGTTCCAGATCGTGCGCGAAAAGTATCACTCCAGCATGATCGTCGAACACCTGACCCTGCTCGACCCGCGTGTGGCCGCGCGGGTGCAGAGCGGCGGCTCGGCCTACGGTGGCATCGTCGCCGACCCCGAACTGCGCAACCTGATGGGCATTCGCAGCCTGGCCACGGCGGCAACCCGCGAGGCAAACGTGATGGCCTACAACGATGTGTTCATGCTGATCGCGATCATCGCGATACTCACCATGATCTGGATCTTTATCCGCAGTCTGTGGCTGATGAGCACCACCAAGGCAGCAGCCCCTTCCGTTCAACCCAGCGGCGCTTCTTCATGACCGAACCGACTTCTACCACCACGACCACCAACGCCATCGCCTCCACGCCGGAGGGCACCACGCCGCCCGGCGCCACGGTCACCGAGCCACGCTCGTTGCGGGTGCGCATCATCTCGTCCCTGGGCTTTGCCGCGATCGCCATCGTCGGGGTGCTGATCGTGTTGTATGCCTGGCAGTTGCCGCCCTTCAGCAGTGCGGTGGAAACCACCGAGAACGCCCTGGTGCGAGGGCAGGTGACGATTATCGGCCCGCAACTCAGCGGTTATGTGTTCGAAGTGCCGGTACAGGATTTCCAGTACGTGAAGGCCGGTGACCTGCTGGTGCGCCTCGACGACCGCATCTACAAGCAACGCCTCGACCAGGCGCTGGCGCAATTGGCGGTGCAGAAGGCGTCGCTGGCCAATGTGGTGCAGCAGCGCAACAGCGCCGAAGCCACCATCCAGCTGCGCCAGGCGGCACTGGCGGACAGCCAGGCGCAGGCGCGCAAGAGCACGGCCGACTTGCGTCGCAATGAAGAGCTGATCAGTGACGGTTCGGTGTCCAAGCGTGAGCTGGACGTGACCCGCGCCGCCAACGCGCAGACCATCGCGGCCGTGGCCCAGGCCCAGGCCAGCCTGGAAATCGCGCGCCAGGACCTGCAGACGGTGATCGTCAATCGCGGCTCCCTGGAAGCGGCCGTGGCGAGTGCCGAGGCGGCAGTGGAGCTGGCGCGCATCGACCTGTCCAACACCCGCATCACCGCGCCACGCGATGGGCAACTGGGGCAGATTGGCGTGCGCCTGGGAGCCTACGTCAACTCCGGTGCGCAGTTGATGGCGCTGGTGCCGAAGCAACTGTGGGTAATCGCCAATATGAAAGAAACCCAGATGGACAATGTGCAGGTCGGCCAGCCGGTGACCTTCACGGTCGATGCCCTGAACCATCGTAAATTCCATGGCACGGTGCAGCATATTTCCCCGGCCACCGGCTCGGAGTTCAGCCTGTTGCAGGCGGACAATGCCACCGGCAACTTCGTGAAGATCGCCCAGCGCGTGCCGGTGAGAATTACGGTTGATCCGGATCAGGCCGAGAGCGAGCGGTTGCGCCCCGGGTTGTCGGTGGTCGTCAGTATCGACACCGCAGGCCGTCTGAAAAACAGCCCGCCCTGACACACTATCTTGCCGGCGATGGGGACCTCGAATCACCCCCCGACATTCGGGCGCTATCGCCGGCAAGCCGGGCGCCTACAAGGGGCTGTATTTCAGAGCGAAATCCAGTTGGGTTGACTGGCCCTGTTCCAGCAGTTTCAAGCCCGGCCTGCCCGGCAGGTGATGGGCATTCACCGGGTGGCTCACCGGCTCGATGCAAAAGAACCCCAACCCCGGCGGGCAGTACAGCAGGAAGTAATCGGCGCCGTTCGCCCGGCATTCCAACGCATAGCCCAGCTCCGGTTGCTCGATCCGGCAGTGCCCGTCCCACTGGCAAAAGCCGTTGTCCACCAGGCCTTCGGGCAGGGCCTTCAATGCCCGGAAGTCCCAGGCCTGCGGCACCGGTGCCAACCCCGTGGGCAACTTGGAGGCGTCACTCATCCATACCTGGGACGCCGTAGCCTGCAGCCGCGTACCCGGCCTGCGTGGCAAGTAAGGATGCAATCCCAAGCCATGCCACGCAGGCTGCTCAGCCAGATGGGTGACCTGCAGCGCAATGCTCAGCTCCCCGTTGTTCAAGCGAAACCGCTGCTCGGCGCGATAGGCGAACGGCGTGTCGCATCGCACTTCCAGCACCACTTCATCCGTTGATCGACTGACCACCTGCCACGCCTGCTGCCAGGCCGAACCATGAATCGGCAGCGGATCCAGCGCGCTGTTGGGCGTCAGGGCCAGCCAACCGCCGGGGTTGTCGAAACCGCCTTCGGCAATCCGGTTGGACCAGGGTGCCAGCGGATAGCACCCCAGCTTGCCCGGCAGGCCGGTGTTCACTGCGTGCTCATCGCTGTGCCGCAACAACGGCTCGCCGGTCGCGAGCACGCGCCAGTTGACGATGCTGCCACCCACGGCCGGCGCCAGGGTGAGGTGGGTGAGGTGGTCTTCCAGTTCGATCAGCATCGTCAGGCACCTAGAGCGCGAAGGAGGGTTCGGCCAACCCCTGGACGCCGGGATTGAGGGCAAACACGCCGCCGGAGAGGGACTGCTCACGCTGATCATCACGGATCGAAGTGACGAACAGTGTATCCAGGCGACTGCCGCCAAAGGCGCACATGGTGGGCTTCTTCACCGGCACCACCAAGGAGCGATCCAGGTGGCCGTCGGGGGTGAAACGGTGGATCCGCCCGGCGTCGTTGGCGCAGATCCAGTAGCAGCCATCGGCATCGACCGCGGCGCCGTCGGGGCGGCCGAGGTGCTGGTGCATGTCCACGAACACACGGCGATTGGACGGTGTGCCGGTGTCGATGTCGTAGTCGAAGGCCCAGATCTGCTGCACCAGCGGGTGGGAATCGGAGGCATACATCGTGCGGCCATCCGGGCTGAAGGCGAGGCCATTGAGGGTGATGAACCCGTCCAGTTGCGCATGGGGCGCCGCGCCGGACGCGTAGCGGTAGAGAATGCCCTCGGCCGCGTTCAGGCCCATGTTCAACACCATGCTGCCGGCCCAGAAACGGCCCTGGCGATCACAGCGGCCGTCATTCAGGCGCATGTCCGCACGTGGGTGCTCGACACTCGCCAAAGGCGTGGTGTCGAGGCAGCCATCGTTGTGCGGGGTGAGCTGGAAAAAACCGCTTTCCATCCCCGCGACCCAGTTGCCCGCCGTGGTGCGGGCAATGCAGGCGAGCATCTGCGGGGCTTTCCAGGCAGCGATATGGCCGGTGGCGGCGCTCCAGCGTTGCAGCCCGCCATTGGGGATGTCCACCCAATACAGGGCGTTTTCCTCGGGCACCCACACCGGGCATTCGCCCACGGCATTGCGCGCGTCGACAATCAGTTCGGCACTCATCGATCAGTCACCGAACGGCCCGGCCGCGCAGAACGCACCGCCCTGGTAGACCTTGGCCGGGTCATTGTCGGCCACCGGGGGCTGGGTTTCGACCTGGGCGCGGAACACTTCGGAGTTGTCCTTGGGGGCAAAGCCCAGGTGAGCGGCGTAGCGGTTGTCCCACCAGGTGTCGAGGTTGGCCGACATGCCGTAGACCACGGTGTGGCCGACGTTGGGGGTGTACAGCGCGCGCTCCAGCAGTTGTGTGAGGTCATCGAAGCTCAGCCAGGTATGCATCATGCGACGGTTCTGCGGTTGCGGGAACGAAGAGCCGATGCGGATGCTCACGGTCTCGATGCCGTAGCGATCGAAGTAGAAACTGGCCATGTCTTCGCCGTAGGACTTGGACAAACCATAATAGCTGTCCGGGCGGCGTGGCGAGTGGGCGTCGAGGATCTCGCCTTGCTTGTGGAAGCCGATCACGTGGTTGGAACTGGCGAAGATCACGCGCTTCACGCCATGACGACGGGCCGCTTCGTAGATATGGAAGATGCCGCAGATGTTGGCGCCGAGGACTTCTTCAAAAGAGCGCTCCACCGATACGCCGCCAAAATGCAGGATTGCATCGACGCCTTCTACCAGATGGTGCACGGCTTGTTTGTCGGCGAGGTCGCAGGTTTGCACTTCTTCGGACGCATCGGCGGCGGGGGCCATGTTGGCGATGTCGGACAGGCGCAGCACTTGGGCATAAGGGCGCAGGCGTTCGCGCAGCACCTTGCCCAGGCCACCGGCGGCACCGGTGAGCAGCAGGCGGTTGAATGGAACAGGTGGGGTAGTGGTGGTGGTCATGAGGGTTCCATTGTTGTTGTAGGTTGTCGTATGACTATGTGGGAAGTATCGTTATTGCTTCCCTGCCTTGTCAACACGCGCCTGCCCATAGGCGCGGGTGGGTTTATAGCAACGAAATCGGGTAGCTGATAAAGAGCCGATTCTCATCGAACCCATTGTTGCTGAAATCCCGACGCAAGCTCGAATTGCGCCAGCGCACATTCAGATCCTTCAGCGCACCGCTTTGCACCGTGTAGGCCAGTTCCGATTCGCGGCCCCATTCCTTGCCATCGGTGATCGCCCCGGTGTGCACATTACTGCCGCTGATGTAGCGGTTCATCATGGTCAGCCCCGGAATGCCGAGCACCACGAAGTTGAAGTCATGGCGCAGCTGCCAGGATTTTTCCTTGGCGTTATCGTAGCTGGCATTGTAACTGTCGTTGGCCAGGGTGCCGCCGCTGGTGCCGTTGACCCGCATCCACAGGCTGTCGCCGGTGAGTTTCTGCAGGCCCACGTAGAAGGTGTTGCCGTTGTACTTGGCCGAGAGCAGGGCGAAGGCGGTCTTGTTGTCCAGGTCGCCGGCACGCGCACTGCCGTCTTCCTTGCCGTTGAAAAAACCGAGGTTGGCGCCCAGGGTCCAGTCGCCCACGGGTTGGCTGTGGGTCAGGTTGAAATACTGTTGCTGGTAGATATCGGTGAGTTCGGCGTACCACACACCGACCTGGGTGCGTTTGTCGTTGAAGGTGTATTCGCCGCCGCCGAAGTTGAAACGGTCGGAGGTGAACGCGGTTTTGCCGTTCATGAACATGTCTTCCATGCTCGCGTCGTTGCGCGGGCTGTTACCGCGGAACTGGCCGCCATAGAGCGTCAGCCCGGCGATTTCGCTGGAGGTGACCTGGCCGCCACGGAAGGTCTGGGGCAACGAGCGGCCATCGTCGGAGCGCAGGATCGGCAGCACCGGCATCCACTCGCCGACTTTGAGCTCGGTCTTCGACAGCCGGGTTTTCAGTGCCAAGCCCAGGCGGCCGAAGTTGTCGGCGGGGCGGCCATCGTCATGGATCGGCAGCAACTGCGTGCCGCCAGTACCTTTGCCGCCATCGAGCTTCTGGGCGTACAGGCCCAGCACATCAAGGCCGAAACCCACGGTGCCCTGGGTGAAGCCCGATTTGGCATCGAGAATGAAGTTCTGCGTCCACTCTTCGGCCTTGCCCTGGGGGTAGGTCGGGTGGGTGAAGTTGCGGTTGAAGTAGGCGTTGCGCAGGTTGAGCGTGGCCTTGGCATCGTCGACGAAGCCTTCGGCCTGAGCGATGAGGGGCAAGGTGAACGCCAGGCTGCCGAGGCCGATAAAACCGATACGCGAGGAGGAATTGCAGGCGAATTGACTCACTGTGAAGCTCCGTTTCTTTTGTTGTTTTTATTGTTTGTCGTACGTCGTCGTACAACATTTGACGGAATATTTGCGAGGGCTTCGAGGGTTGTCAAGCAGAAGTTGTATGATGACTTGGCGTGGATCGATCAACAGCGCCCACACTGATTGCCTTTCAACCTCAGTTTTTAGCCCGCCATGACCATCGGTGGGAGGATGCCCAGCAGAGATACGGCGGCGACCGCTGAAACACCCAATAACCATTCCAGCATCACGCTGGTCTTCAGCGTGGCCAGTCGCTCTTCGCAGCGTTCGATACGCAGCCGGTTCATCAAGGCCAGCGCCAGCATGCCGAGTACCAACAGCACTTTGATCAACAGGATCAGGGCGAAGCCGTTGAACAACGGCGTGGGCCACAGTTGCCCGGTGAGGACGCGCACATTGATCAAGCCGGTCACCAGCAAGCCGGCGACCAGGCCATAACCCACACCGCTGAAGCGCTTGAGGATCGGCTGCAACGGGTAGCGGTGCGACTGCCTGAGGATCAGTACGAGCAGTAACAACCCGCCGAGCCACGCCCCCACGCAGACCAGATGCACCACTTGGTTGAGCATCAGCAATTGCCCGCCGAGCCCATCGAGCATGGCGCCATGCCCGACCGGCGCCAGCGTCGCCAGCAGCAACGCGATCACTGGCAGGCGCAACGCCGGCCAGGGTTTGACCAGCACGATCACCAGCAGCAGGTTAAGCAACAGGTGCCAGGTCCACACCTGGCCAAAGAAGGTCTTGCCCAGTACCCGTTGCACCGTGGCCGGCTGCCAAGCCGCGTCCCAGCTGCCGGCCATGCTGGCGGTGATCAACAGCAACCAGGCGATACCGGAGCCCAGTCCCAGCCAGGCCAGCCCACGGGTGATACGGTGAAGTTGCCGGTCGAGTGCCGGTTGCGGTTCAGCGCCCATCAGCCAGGGCCTGAACACACAGGCCCCGAACATCAACAGCACGACGATGAAATGCAGGAAGCGGCACAGCACCAGCAGGGTCGCCATGGGTTATTGGCCGACCTTGAAGCTGTATTCACCATTGCTCTTGTGGGTGTCGACCGAGACCGCGTTCCACACCACCTTGTAGGTGCCGGCGGCCAACGGTGCGGCGGGCGTGACGACGAGGACTTTCTTGTCGGCGTCCTGGGTTTCCAGGCCCTTGATCGCGATTTCGGTGCCGTCCTTGCTTAGGGACACCTTGGTAAACGTGGCCTCGACGCCTTCGCTGAAGGTCAGGCGCAGGTCCTTGGGCGCAGCCACGCTGCTGTCTGCCGCAGGTTCGGCGCTCTTGAGATGGGCGTGGGCAAACGCCGCCGAAGCGCCCAGCAGGGAGGCGAGCAGGGCGACGGTGGTCAGGGTTTTCTTGATCAGCATTGTTCAATACCTTCAGGTTCAGGGAGTCGGTAGAGCCATGTGCAGCAAGGGAAAGGGCTTGCCTTCGCCATCCAGCGGCGAGCGCGCGACCTGGATAAAACCATAATGCAGGTAGAACCCCACGGCCTGGGGGTTTTGTTCGTTCACATCGACGGTGAGGGTGTCGTGACGGGCGCGGGCGTGATCCAGTAACTGGCGACCGATGCCCTGGCCACGACGGTCCGGGTCGATAAACAGCATTTCGACATTTTGCCCTCCGGTGCCGATAAAACCGGCGATACCCTGTGGGTCTTCGTAAACCCACACATCGAGTGCGGGCATCGGCAGGTAAGTATCGCGCACCAGGGGCAGCAAGCGTTGAATGTCATCCTCGGGGAGGAAGTCATGGGTGGCGCGTACCGAGCGCTCCCACAGCGCTCCCAGCACTGGGTCGTCAGCGGCCACGCGAGGTCGAATAGTCATTGCAATGATCCTTCATGGGGACCGCGATCCTAACCAATCCGTTTTCCAGGCGAAAGGTTCGCGTCAGAAGTTTCATTATGGCCTGTCGCCCCGACCTAGAGCCGATGGTAGTCTTTAAGCCAAGTTGTTGTCAGGGAGCCCTTATGGGCAATCACAAGATCGGAATTCGTCGGGTCAACGTCGAAAAAATCCTGCTGGCGGCGGAGAAAATCTTCGCCGAGAAAGGCTATGGCAGCACCGCCATGGCCGATATCGCCGAAGAAGTGCAACTGCCGCGCTCCAACCTGCATTACTACTTCACCACCAAGAGCGAGCTGTACAGCGCCGTGCTGTTCGACCTGCTGGAAGTGTGGAAGCAGGACGCCCTGAGCTTCGAGACCTTCGATGACCCCCGGGTGGTGCTCAGCAGTTACATCCGCGCCAAAATGCAGCGTTCGCGTACGCGGCCATATGGTTCGAAAGTCTGGGCCAACGAAATCATCCACGGCGCGCCGACCCTCGGTGAGGCGCTGGACGAGAGCCTGTACGACTGGGCCAAGATGAAGGAAGCGAAGATTCGCCAGTGGGTGGAAGACAAACGCATCCTGCCGGTGGAGCCGTCGAGCCTGCTGTACATGATCTGGGCCTCGACGCAGCACTATGCCGACTTCGATCACCAGGTGAAGATCCTCAACGATCACCAGCCGTTGTCGGACATGCAGTTCGAGAAGGCGATCCAGACGGTGACAAGTGTGATCTTGCGGGGGATTGGGTTGGAGCCTTGAGCCTTATGGTGACGCTGGTTGTTGTGGTGAGCGGGCTTGCCCGCGCTGGGCTGCGAAGCAGCCCCAATAAAAACACCTCGGTCCTTCAGACAGAACTCAGTGCCTGATTTGGGGCCGCTTCGCAGCCCAGCGCGGGCAAGCCCGCTCACCACAGGTTTGCCTACACCGCCTCCCGGTAGGGGTTCCGCGGATCCTGCGTCCAATTCAAAAACGGCTTGCCGGTATCCATCGGCACCATCTCGATGCAATCGGCCACCGGGCACGTGATCTGGCATAGGTTGCAGCCCACGCACTCATCATCGATCACCTCATATTTATGCGTGCCATCCGCCTGTTTCAGACTGGCAATGGCCTGGTGCGACGTATCCTCACAGGCAATATGGCAACGCCCACAGCCAATGCAGGCTTCCTGGTCAATCTTGGCGATCACCTGATAGTTGATGTCCAGGTACTTCCAATCGGTGGTATTGCCCACCGCCCGCCCGGAAAAGTCCTGCAAGCTCTGGTAGCCCTGACTGTCCATCCATCGCGACAATCCGTCTTTCATCTCTTCCACAATCCGAAACCCATGCAGCATCGCCGCCGTGCACACCTGCACCGCACCGCAGCCCAGGGCGACGAATTCCGCCGCGTCGCGCCAGTTGCCGATGCCGCCAATGCCGCAGATCGGCAGGCCCTGGGTCTGCGGGTCGCGGGCGATTTCGGCGACCATGTTCAGCGCAATCGGCTTCACCGCGGAACCGCAGTAACCACCGTGGGTGCTCTGGGTGCCGACCACGGGGAGGGCGACCATGCGTTCCAGGTCCACGCTGGTGATGGAGTTGATGGTGTTGATCAGCGACACCGCGTCCGCCCCCCCGCGATACGCTGCCCGCGCCGCCACGCGGATATCGGTGATATTCGGCGTGAGCTTGACGATCACCGGCAGCGAGCAATACGTCTTGCACCAGCGCGTTACCTGTTCCACATACTCCGGCACCTGGCCCACCGCCGCACCCATGCCGCGTTCGGGCATACCGTGGGGGCAGCCGAAGTTCAGTTCGATACCGTCGCAACCGGTGGCTTCCACCCGCGGCAGGATGTTTTTCCAGGATTCCTCCACGCACGGCACCATCAGCGACACAATCAGTGCGCGATCGGGCCAGTCCTTTTTCACCTGGGTGATTTCCCGCAGGTTGATCTCCAGGGAACGGTCGGTGATCAGTTCGATATTGTTGATGCCCAGCACTTCACGGTTGGCGCCGTAGTGCGCCGAGTAACGTGACGATACGTTGACCGCTGCCGGGTCTTCACCCAGGGTTTTCCACACCACGCCGCCCCAGCCGGCTTCGAAGGCGCGCACCACGTTGTAGGCCTTGTCGGTGGGCGGCGCGGAGGCCAGCCAGAACGGGTTGGGGGCTTTGATACCGGCGAACACAATCGAGAGATCGGCCATCACGCAGCCTCCACATTCAGCATGAGTTGGGCGTGCATGGCTTCAGCAGCCAGCTTGCCATGTTGCACGGCCTGCACGGTGAGGTCCTGGCCGAGGCTGACGCAATCACCACCGGCGTACACCCCGGGAATGCTGGTGCGCAGTTGTTCGTCGACGAAGATGCGCCCGCCGACGCGGTGCAGTTGCTGCGCCAGCGGGTCGTGCAGCGCCTCGTTATCAAAACCCTGGCCGATGGCCTTGAAGATCGCATCGGCGGCCAGTTCGAAGGTTTCGCCGGTGGGGTGCAAGCGGCCGTTTTCCATGCGCGTGCGCAAGAAGCGCATGCCGCGTACGTGGCCCTGTTCGTCCAGCAGCACGGCTTCCGGTTGCGCCCAGGTCAGCAGACGAACCTGATTGGCTTTGGCGATGTCCTGCTCGTGATGGGTCGCGCCCATGTCCGCCAGGCCTCGGCGGTAGACGAGGTTGACATCACGGGCGCCGAGGCGGGCCATTTGCACGGCCATGTCGATGGCGGTATTGCCGGCGCCGAGCACGATGCAACGGTCGGCCAGCGGCAGTTGAGTCAGGTCGTCGGCCTGGCGCAGCTCGCGGATGTAGTCGGTGGCGGCGAGCAGGCCGGGGGCGTCCTCAAAGGGCAGGCCCAGCTGTTTGCTCGCGGCCAGGCCCAGCCCCAGGAAGACCGCATCGAATTGCTGATGCAGTTCGCTGAGGCTGAGGTTGTCCCCCAGGCGCTGGCCGTGGCGAATCTCGATGCCGCCGATCTGCAGGAGGAAATCCAGCTCCTTCTGTGCGAAGTCGTCCACCAGTTTGTACTTGGCGATCCCGTATTCATTCAGGCCACCGGCTTTCTCCCGGGCTTCGAAAATCACCACGTCATGACCGTGCAACGCACTGCGGTGGGCGCAGGCCAGGCCAGCGGGACCGGCACCTACCACCGCGATGCGCTTACCGGTGGGCGCAGCGCGGTGGAAGGGGTGTTCGGTGAAGTGTGCATTGTCGACCGCGTATCGTTGCAGCAGGCCGATCAACACCGGCGCGCACTCTTCGGCGTTGTTACGCACGCAGGCTTGCTGGCACAGGATCTCGGTGGGGCAGACCCGCGCGCAACTGCCGCCGAGGATGTTGGCCGAGAGGATTTTCTGCGCCGCGCCTTGTACGTTTTCGGTGTGGATATTGCGGATGAACGACGGGATATCGATCTCGCTGGGGCACGCGTTCACGCACGGCGCGTCGTAGCAATACAGGCAACGCGAGGCTTCCAGTTGTGCCTGGCGGGCGTTGAGGGGCGGTGCCAGGTCGGTGAAATGGCTGGCGAGGGTGGCGCCATCCTCAACGGGATGTGGGAGGTGGGTCAGGGTCTGGATCACGGTGGTGGCCTCACGGTTATTGAGGTGCTGCCTCTGATGGGCATTGGTTTTTGTGTTGCCTTTGCTGGCCTTTTCGCAGGCAAGCCAGCTCCCATATGGGATCGGGTTCACATCGTTCAAATGTGGGAGCCGGCGGTGCGACGATTCGACTTGCCCGCGATAGGCCGAAGGCCGCTTTTAGCGTTTCACAGCAGTGGGCCTGGAACGCTCAGCCCGCTTGCTCAACTGCTCGAACACCGCCGGATACGCCGGCCGTTCCACATACCGCCCGGCCCCGCGCTCGGCGCGCAGGTCGCCATCGGCCCAGACCAGCTTGCCCTGGCTGATGGTGTGGCTCGGCACACCTTGCACGGTCTTGCCTTCGAAGATGTTGAAGTCGACCTGCTGGTGATGGGTCTTGGCGGAAATGGTCCGCGTACCCTGTGGGTCCCACAGCACCAGGTCGGCATCCGCACCCACGCGGATTGCGCCTTTGCGCGGGTAAAGGTTGAAGATCTTCGCGGTGTTGGTGGAGGTCAGCGCCACGAAGTCCTGCATCGACAGGCGCCCGGTGTTGACCCCTTCGTCCCACAGCAGCGCCATGCGGTCTTCGATACCCGCGGTGCCGTTGGGGATCTTGCTGAAGTCGTCGCGACCAGCGGCCTTCTGCTCGGCGCAGAAGCAGCAGTGGTCGGTGGCGGTGGTGTGCAGGTTGCCGGATTGCAGGCCATGCCACAGCGCCTCCTGATGCCCGCGCGGGCGGAAGGGCGGGCTCATCACGTAGCCGGCGGCAGTCTGCCAGTCGGGGTGCTGGTAGACGCTGTCGTCCAGCAGCAGGTGGCCGGCGAGGACTTCACCGTAGACCGCCTGGCCCTTGCCACGCGCGTAGGTGATTTCATCCAGCGCCTCCTTGGTGGACACATGCACCAGGTACAGCGGCGTGCCGATGGTCTCGGCGATGCGGATCGCGCGGCTGGCAGCTTCGCCTTCCACCTGGGACGGACGCGACAGCGGGTGCGCTTCGGGCCCGGTGATGCCCTGGGCCATCAGCTTGCGTTGCAGGTGATACACCAGCTCGCCGTTCTCGGCATGCACCGTGGGCACCGCGCCCAGTTCCAGGCAGCGCTCGAAACTGGCGACCAGGGTGTCGTCCGCCGCCATGATCGCGTTCTTGTAGGCCATGAAATGCTTGAAGCTGTTGATGCCGTGCTGGCTGACCAGCTCGGCCATTTCCTCGCGCACCTGCTCGCTCCACCAGGTGATCGCCACGTGAAAGCCGTAGTCGGCGGCGGACTTTTCCGCCCAGCCGCGCCACTGGTGGAAGGCTTCCAGCAAGGATTGCTGTGGGTTGGGAATCACGAAGTCGATGATCGACGTGGTGCCGCCCGCCAGGCCGGCTGCCGTGCCGCTGAAAAAGTCTTCACTGGCCACGGTGCCCATGAAGGGCAATTGCATATGGGTGTGGGGGTCGATGCCGCCGGGCATCAAGTATTGGCCACTGCCATCGATTATTTCAGTGCCGGCCGGAATATCCAGATCCGTGCCAATGGCGCGAATCAGACCGCCTGCGCATAACACGTCGGCGCGGTAACTTTCATCATGGGTAATAACGGTGGCGCCACGGATCAACAGCGACATGTCGAGTTCCTCACAGGCTTGACCGGCTTGTGCCAGTTCTAAGTGTTGTAATACTGCTTACCGATGGTCGGTTCATTCCTGTCATCGGTGACAGGAATAGAAACTAGCCCGAGTTTTTCGATTGGGCAAGAAGATTTTTTATAAGCTTATATTGTATTTAAGGTGTTGATTAGTAAGGATAAAAAATAGAAATCACCAAAATGTAGCGCCCTCTCACCATTTTGACGCACTTGACAGGTTCTTAAATTGAGCAACATTTCTTATTGCAAATCAGACGCTTGAGACATGCCTCTTGACGAAGGCAGTGAATAAAAATAATTGTGTTGCACCAGATTGAGTCCTGATCGTTCGGGCAACTTCCACGTTATCCAGCCTGAGTAACGCGGCAAGTACCGAAGGCTCAATCGGAAAGCTGATTAACATCAGCCAGTTATATAAGCGGTGTGGGTGCGGTAACGGTTGTCGGCACGGTTATTGAGTGCAGTGGCGGCTGGCCGGACCCGTGATGTCATGTTGTTTACGAGGTACTCCGGCCGCCTGTACTCAACCGCAGGCGAGCAAAAATAATTCGAAAAAACCGTGGAGCGGCCATGCAACAGAACAGATCGCAAGTCATTGAGCGCAACGGCCTGTACGAACTCGACGCCGGCCCCGACGTCCTCGACAGCCCCCGCTACAACCACGACATGGCACCGACCAAGGTGCATGAACGCACCTGGAACACGTGGCACATCACCGCGCTGTGGGTCGGCATGTCGATCTGCGTGCCCACCTATACGTTGGGCGGTGTACTCACCGCGTACTTCGGGTTGTCGGTGGGCGAGGCGCTGATGGCCATTTTGCTGGCCAACATCGTGGTGCTGATCCCGCTGACCCTCAATGCGTTCCCTGGCACGAAGTACGGCATACCGTTTCCGGTGTTGCTGCGTTCGTCGTTCGGCATCCTGGGTTCCAACGTCCCGTGCCTGATCCGCGCATTGGTGGCGTGCGGCTGGTTTGGCATCCAGACGATGTTCGGCGGGCTGGCGATCCACCTGTTCCTGGGCTCGATTTTCGAGGGCTGGAAGTCCCTCGGCGGCACGGGTGAAGTGATTGGCTTCATGATTTTCTGGTGCCTGAACTTGTGGGTGGTGCTGCGCGGCGCCGAGTCGATCAAGCGCCTGGAGACCCTGTCGGCGCCGCTGCTGGTGGCGGTGGGGATTGGCCTGCTGGTGTGGGCGATGCCTAACGTGTCGATCAGCGAACTGATGGCGATCCCGCCCAAGCGTCCCGAGGGTGCGAGCCTCACCGGTTACTTCATGGCCGGCCTCACCGCGATGGTGGGCTTCTGGGCCACCCTGTCATTGAACATTCCCGACTTCAGCCGCTACGCCAAAAGCCAGAAGGACCAGATCCTCGGGCAGATATTCGGCCTGCCGCTGACCATGTTCCTGTTCGCCGCCCTCGGCGTGATCATGACCGCGGCCTCGGTGAAACTGGTGGGCGTCAGCGTCTCCGACCCGGTGACCCTGATTGGGCATATCCAGAGCCCGGTGTGGGTGGCCGTGGCCATGGCGCTGATCATCGTCGCCACCTTGTCCACCAACACCGCCGCGAACATTGTTTCGCCCACCAACGACTTCCAGAACATCGCGCCCAAGCTGATCAATCGCACCACGGCGGTGATCCTCACCGGCCTGGTCGGGCTGGCGTTGATGGCCCATGAACTGCTGAAAAAACTCGGGTTGATCGTTTCCGATGTGAGCCTGGAGACCGTTTATTCCAATTGGTTGCTCGGCTATTCAAGCCTGTTGGGGCCGATCGCCGGGATCATGGTGGTGGACTATTTCATCACCCGCAAACAGCAGCTTGACCTGGCGGGCCTGTACCGCGACGACGTGTATCCGGCGTGGAACTGGAGCGGCTTCATCGCCTTTGGCGTGCCGGTGGTGCTGACCTTGCTGTCGCTGGGCAGCGATGCGTTCAGCTGGTTCTACAGCTATGGCTGGTTTACCGGTTCGGCGCTGGGTGGCCTGTTGTATTACGGGCTCAATGCCAAGCGCGGGGCCAGCCCGGTCGCGGTGAAAACACCACTGTAAATAATTTGAAATGCAATCCACATGTGGGAGCGGGCTTGCTCGCGAATGCGGTCTTTCAGGCGACATTTGCAGCGACTGACACGGCCTCTTCGCGAGCAAGCCCGCTCCCACATGTATGACCGCATTCCATTGATGGAATCGGCTCAATCCATAAGAAATGTAGCCTGAGGAGATCCCCCATGAACGCTGCCCTCGACGTTCTGCAATCCACCCATCAGCACATCAACCGCGACCGTTTGTGGCAATCCTTGATGGACCTGGCCAAGCTCGGCGCCACGCCCAAGGGCGGTGTGTGTCGCCTAGCCCTTACCGACCTGGATCGCAAGGCCCGCGACCTGTTCGTGCAGTGGTGCGAGGCCGCCGGCTGCACCGTGACCGTCGACGGCATCGGCAACATCTTCGCCCGTCGCCCCGGGCGCAATCCCAACCTGCCGCCGGTGATGACCGGCAGCCACATCGACACCCAACCCACCGGTGGCAAGTTCGACGGCTGCTTCGGCGTGCTCGCGGGCGTGGAAGTGCTGCGCACCCTCAACGACCTCAAAGTGGAAACCGAGGCGCCGCTGGAAGTGGTGGTGTGGACCAACGAAGAAGGCTCGCGCTTCCCGCCGTGCATGATGGGCTCGGGGGTGTTTGCCGAGAAATTCACCCTGGCCGACACCCTGGCCAAGGTCGATGTGGACGGCGTCAGCGTGGGCGATGCATTGAATGCGATTGGCTATGCGGGCTCGCGGCCGGTCAGTGGGCACAAAGTGGGGGCGTATTTCGAGGCGCATATCGAACAGGGGCCGATTCTTGAGGACGAGAACAAAACCATCGGCGTAGTGCTCGGTGCCCTGGGGCAGAAGTGGTTTGACCTGAAGCTGCGTGGGGTTGAAGCGCATGCGGGGCCAACGCCGATGCACCTGCGCAAGGATGCCCTGGTGGGCGCTGCGGCGGTGGTAGCGGCGGTCAACGCGGCAGCGCTGGGGCATCAGCCCCATGCGTGTGGCACGGTCGGTTGCCTGCAGGCTTACCCCGGCTCGCGCAACGTCATCCCAGGCGAAGTGCGCATGACCCTGGACTTCCGTCACCTGGAACCGGCGCGCTTGGATTCGATGATTGCCCAAGTGCGCAAGGTGATTGAAGACACCTGCGCCAAACATGGACTCAGTTTTGAAATGGAGCCCACCGCAGACTTCCCGCCGCTGTACTTCGACAAAGGCTGCGTGGACGCGGTGCGCAACGCGGCGAATGGCTTGGGCCTGTCGAACATGGACATCGTCAGCGGGGCAGGGCACGACGCAATCTTCGTCGCCGAACTCGGCCCGGCGGGGATGATCTTCGTGCCGTGTGAAGGCGGCATCAGCCATAACGAAATCGAGAATGCCGCGCCGGATGACCTGGCGGCAGGGTGTGCGGTGCTGCTGCGCGCCATGGTGGCCGCATCGGCGGCCATCGCCAACGGCAAGCTCGCCGCCTAAGCCATCGCCGCCCACCGTAGGAGCCGGCTTGCCGG
>NZ_JFCA01000005.1 GCF_000612585.1 Pseudomonas sp. CHM02 | reverse complement strand
GGCGCCCAATGGTCGAGCGCCAGGCTCAAGGGCCTCATCGCCGGCAAGCCGGCTCCCGCAGTGGCTGTTTTTCTCCATCTATCAGTATTACCAAGTTTGTCAGAGTTTTACATTGAGCCTGACAGGGTGCATGTATATAATGGCGCGCTTCCATTTTCCCGCTCGGGAGCCCCCGCGATGCTGCGTATCAGCCAAGAAGCTCTGACATTCGACGACATTCTCCTAGTGCCCGGTTATTCCGAGGTGCTTCCTAACGAAGTCAGTCTCAAGACCCGCCTAACCCGTGGCATCGAGCTGAATATTCCCCTGGTTTCCGCTGCCATGGACACCGTCACCGAAGCCCGTCTGGCCATCGCCATGGCTCAGGAAGGCGGCATCGGCATCATCCACAAGAACATGACCATCGAGCAGCAAGCTGCCGAAGTCCGCAAGGTCAAGCGTTACGAAGCCGGTGTGGTGAAAGATCCAATCACCATCGAAGCCGACGCCACCGTGCGTGACCTGTTCGACCTGACCCGCCTGCACAACATCTCCGGCGTTCCGGTACTGCACGATGGCGACCTGGTCGGCATCGTCACTTCCCGTGACGTGCGTTTCGAGAACCGTCTTGAAGTCACCGTCCGCGAAGTGATGACGCCGAAAGAGCGCCTGGTCACTGTCAAGGAAGGCGCCGACAAGAACGATGTGCGCGAACTGCTGCACAAGCACCGCATCGAGCGCGTGCTGATCGTCGACGACAAATTCGCCCTCAAAGGCATGATGACCGTCAACGACATCGAAAAAGCCAAGGCCTACCCGCTGGCCAGCAAGGATGACCAAGGTCGTCTGCGCGTTGGCGCTGCGGTCGGTACCGGTAAAGACACCGGCGACCGCGTTTCGGCCCTGGTCGCTGCCGGTGTTGACGTGGTGGTGGTCGACACTGCCCACGGTCACTCCAAAGGCGTGATCGATCGCGTACGTTGGGTCAAGCAGAACTTCCCTGAAGTACAAGTGATCGGCGGCAACATCGCCACCGGCGCTGCCGCCAAGGCCCTGGCCGAAGCTGGCGCCGACGCAGTCAAGGTCGGTATCGGCCCTGGCTCGATCTGCACCACGCGTATCGTCGCCGGTGTCGGCGTGCCGCAAATCAGCGCCATCGCCAACGTCGCCGCTGCCCTTGAAGGCACTGGCGTACCGTTGATCGCCGACGGCGGCATCCGTTTCTCCGGTGACCTGTCCAAGGCCATCGTAGCCGGTGCCTCCTGCGTGATGATGGGCTCGATGTTCGCCGGTACCGAAGAAGCGCCAGGCGAGATCGAACTGTTCCAGGGCCGTTCCTACAAGGCTTACCGTGGCATGGGTTCGCTGGGCGCCATGTCCCAGGCGCAAGGCTCTTCCGACCGTTACTTCCAGGACTCCTCGGCAGGCGCCGAGAAGCTCGTCCCGGAAGGCATCGAAGGCCGTGTGCCGTACAAAGGCACCCTGAGCGCGATCATCCATCAACTGATGGGCGGCCTGCGTTCCTCGATGGGCTACACCGGCAGCGCCGACATCGAAGAAATGCGCACCAAGCCAGAGTTCGTACGGATCACCGGCGCCGGCATGGCTGAATCCCATGTCCACGACGTGCAGATCACCAAGGAAGCGCCAAACTACCGCGTAGGTTGAGGCTTCCAGCAAAATGTTAAGTAACCGGGGCTGTTCTTCAGCCCCGAGTTGTTTCTGATTCATTAGACGAGACTGACTTCATGGCCCTCGACATTCACGCCCACCGTATCCTGATCCTCGATTTCGGTTCCCAGTACACCCAGCTGATCGCCCGTCGCGTGCGTGAAATCGGCGTGTACTGCGAACTGCATCCGTTCGACATGGACGACGAAGCGATCCGCGAATTCGCACCGAAAGGCGTCATCCTCGCCGGTGGCCCAGAGTCCGTGCACGAAGCCAACAGCCCACGCTGCCCGCAAGCCGTATTCGACCTGGGCGTACCGGTCTTCGGCATCTGCTACGGCATGCAGACCATGGCCGAGCAACTGGGCGGCAAGGTTGAAGGTTCCGAGCTGCGTGAATTCGGTTATGCCCGTGTAGACGTGGTCGGCAAGAGCCGCCTGCTGGACGGCATCGAAGATCACGTCGACGCCGACGGCCTGTTCGGCCTCGACGTGTGGATGAGCCACGGTGACAAGGTCACCAGGATGCCGGAAGACTTCCATATCCTGGCCAGCACCCCGAGCTGCCCGATCGCCGGCATGTTCAGTGACGAGCGTCGTTACTACGGCGTGCAGTTCCACCCGGAAGTGACCCACACCAAGCAAGGCGGGCGCATCCTGTCGCGCTTCATCCTCGACATCTGCGAGTGTGAAGCCCTGTGGACCCCATCGAAGATCGCTGAAGACGCCATCGCCCAGGTGCGCGCCCAGGTCGGCACCGACAACGTATTGCTCGGCCTGTCCGGCGGCGTTGACTCCTCCGTGGTTGCTGCGCTGCTGCACAAAGCCATTGGCGACCAACTGACCTGCGTCTTCGTCGACAACGGCCTGCTGCGCTTGCACGAAGGCGAGCAAGTGATGGCCATGTTCGCCGAGAACATGGGCGTCAAGGTGATCCGCGCCAACGCCGAGGACCAGTTCCTCAACAACCTGGCCGGCGAGTCCGACCCGGAGAAGAAGCGCAAGATCATCGGCCGCACCTTCATCGACGTATTCGATGCCCAGTCCAGCAAACTGGACAACATCAAGTACCTCGCCCAAGGCACTATCTACCCCGACGTGATCGAGTCGGCCGGTGCCAAGAGCGGCAAGGCCCACGTGATCAAGTCCCACCACAACGTGGGTGGCCTGCCTGAGGAAATGAACCTCAAGCTGGTAGAACCGCTGCGCGAACTGTTCAAGGACGAAGTCCGCCGTCTGGGCCTGGAACTCGGCCTGCCGTACGACATGGTCTACCGCCACCCATTCCCGGGCCCGGGCCTGGGCGTGCGGATCCTCGGTGAAGTGAAGAAGGAATACGCCGACCTGCTGCGTCGCGCCGACCACATCTTCATCGAAGAACTGCGCAAGGCCGACTGGTACCACAAAGTCAGCCAGGCATTCGTGGTGTTCCAACCGGTGAAATCCGTTGGCGTCGTAGGCGATGGCCGTCGCTACGCGTGGGTCGTTGCCCTGCGTGCCGTAGAAACCATCGACTTCATGACCGCCCGCTGGGCACACCTGCCGTACGAACTGCTGGAAACTGTCAGCGGCCGTATCATCAATGAGATCGAAGGTATTTCGCGCGTGACGTATGACGTGTCGAGCAAGCCGCCGGCGACCATTGAGTGGGAGTGATCCCGCAGTGCTGCACGAAAGAACCGGCTTAGGCCGTTTTTTTCATGCCCACGCTAGTACTGGATGCCATTAGCCTGAGACAACAAAGCCCGCATTGGCGGGCTTTGTTGTCTCAGGCGAAGACGTTGATCAGAAGTCGTAACGCACGTTCGCAGTGAAGGTGTCAGCGTCGAAACCGCTGCTGGTCAGGTAGGTGTATGTCCCGCCCACGCTCCACGCGCCCACGCGGTAGTTGGCGCCCAGTCCCAGCTCGTAGCTGTCGCGCGCCGGTGTTGCGCCTGTGGTGGTGAACGGGGTACCGCCGAGCACGAAGGTGGAGGTGGTGCCAGCTTTGTCGCCGATGAAATCGTGCCAGGCCATCAGCTTGGCTTCCGGTTCAAAGCTGCCCATACCTACGTCAAAAGCGGCCGCCAGGCGAGCGCCCAGGCCCATTTCGCCGATTTCATAGCGCTGGCTGCCGACGTTGAGGGCGGCTGAGCTGCCTTTTTCACGGTACGAATCAATCGATACATTGGCATAGCGCGCACCGACTTGTGGTTCCAACAGCCACTGTTTGTCGAGTTGGAACGTGTAGCCGGCCAGCGCGTTAACGCCGAAGATCTCACTGTCGTAGTCGGCCTTGGCGCGGGTGCCGGCGATGTAGCGTTTGGATTCGTTGTCGTTCCAGCCGTACATCAGCGAGGTGTCGACAAAGAAGTTGTCACGCGCCCAGTTGCCGTACAGGGTCAGTGCATGGCCGCTGACGTCGGTTTTGTTGCCCTGGTCGGTTTTCACGTCGCTGGTCAGGTAGCTGTAAGCCAGGCCCACGGTGGTATCGGCATTGACCTTGCCGTCGGCTCCCACGGCGATGCCGTTGGTGTTGGCGTCATAGCCGTCGATACCGTGGCGGCTGTCCTGGTTGGCATCGCTGGACAGTGCCTGCAGCCATACGCCTTGCCCGGCCAGCACATCACCGGAGGACAGGCCGCTACGCGCTTTGCTGGCGCGGCGGTTGACGGTACTTGCAACCAGGTTTTGGCTGCTGGTGGCTGCGTTGATCGCGCCACGGCTGACGTCGGGGGTCAGGCTTTCGGCCAGTTTGGCCAGTTCTTCGCTGGAGGCGGCGTTGGCGAATTGCTGGAATACCGGGTCACTTTCGTCCAGTTGGCCCATGAGTGTGTTCTTGAATGGCTTGATGGCGCTCACCGCGTTGCGCGAGCCACGGGCGCTCATCAGGTCTTGCGTGATCACCTCATCACTGCGGGTGGCAACCAGTGCTTTCACGTCCTGGCCTTCAATGCCGAAGTTCCTCACCTCAAGCAGCGCCGAGGAGGAAACCACGGACAGGTTCTGCGGGTCTTCCCAGGTGCCAGAGTTGATCAGGGTGTAGCGCGTGCCCTGGGCCGACGTGCGGAAGTCATCGGAGCGCGCCTGCAGTTCGATCTGGCTGCCTGCAGAGAAGAAGGTATTGCCGGTGACTTTCAGGATCGGCGTGTTGGGCAGTGTATTGTTGTCCAGCAGCAGGCGCAGGCGCGCAGTGGCGCTGTCCATGTCGAGGTCCCCCACAATCGTAGTCTGCGGGCGAAGCAGCGTCAGGCGGCCACCGTCGATATCGACGTAACTGGCGCGGATGGTCGAGCCATCGAACAGCGCGTCCCCTCGCACCAGTACACCACTCAGGCCCAGCACGTCACCCTTGACCTGGCCACCCTCCCAGTAGAAATACGAACGTGGGGCATTGTCGTCCGCCAGAATGGCTGCGGTGCCGCCTTCGATCAGGCCACCTGTCTGCCTGATAGAGAGGCTGTCGGAACCGACGGAGGTGTCGAGACTGCGAAAGCGGATACCGACCCCATCAGCGGAGATAGTCCCGCTGTTGTTGATATCACTCTGGAAGGGAGCGCCTGTCATCTGACCCGTAAAGCGTGCGTTCTCGATGTCGATACCCACAGAGTCGATGCCATGCGCGGTGATAGTCCCCGAGTTATTGATGCGCGCCTGGGTCGAGGTGATCAGCATGCCTTCGGCATTGGCGCCTGTCACAGTGATGTTGCCGTTGTTGTTCACTTCACCAGCGATCTTTGCCAGATACAGGTCCAGCCCGACGACGGCGTTACCGCTCACTGTAATGTCGCCATTATTTACCAAGTCGCCACCGACGTTGGAATTGAGGGTCATGGCGATACCGGACGGGAAGTCGGTGGGGGTCGCAGCCGTCAGGTTGATTTTGCCCTGGTTGACCAGGTTGCCCGCCAGGGTCACGTTGGTCAGCTCTACACCTGCGTTTTGCGATGTCCCGGTGAAGGTGGCGTTATTGAATACGTCACCGGAGCTGCTGTATGCCCCTGTGCTCAGGTCGTGGTTCAA
The DNA here is from genome assembly GCF_000612585.1 of Pseudomonas sp. CHM02. Lineage (GTDB taxonomy): Bacteria > Pseudomonadota > Gammaproteobacteria > Pseudomonadales > Pseudomonadaceae > Aquipseudomonas. Next base: position 158,037 of record NZ_JFCA01000005.1, on the reverse strand, counting down.
GTCGGGGGCGGGTACGGCATATGCTGTCGCAGTAGCAGTCGCGACGGACAGCGCCAACAAAGAGCGGCGCAGGTGGGAAATATTCAAGGCAGTATCCTTACAGGGCAGAAACTGACAGGGAACAACCCACGCGTCAGCGTCTGTTTTAGGCATCCCTGCCAGCTTGTCAGTGAATTGCTGATTCAAGCGCGTGGGAATCTACACGATGCCTGTAGGACAATTCATCATAAAAAGGATAAGTGACGAAAAAAATCTAATAAATGCGACGTTACCGTTATTTTTCGCGGTGTTACGGGGGTAATTGAGCAACAAATTAAACTTTTAGGCAGTGGTTGTGGTCGCGCTAGAAGAGTGGTATTCGGATGTTTCTAAGCGGACCTATCTTCCCTTGATTTCAGGATTCTCATGCATCAATGGCGTTTTATCCCATCGGCTCCATGTCGCTTCCCACCCCCTGTCATGGCTTGCTCCCGGTACATGAACGAATTCGGAGAGGGGCGAGTCAAGCGCCTGTTGATATCTGTCCGCCAAACGACTTGGAACGATCAGGTCTGCTTCGCCGATGAGATGGCGCTGGGGCAACAAGGCGAGTCGACTACGATAGTCCAGCGGATCCAGTGAACCGTCGAGTGGCGACAGGCCTTTCATCGTCGCCCACAGGCGTGGACTGAGATTGCCTGCAAGGGTTTGCACCTGGGTAACGTCATTGCGTTGCGCCGCTAACAGTAATGCGAGCGCGGCGCCACCGGAGTACCCGACCAGTTCGAACTCACTGTTGCCGTAGCGCTGTTTTAATTGATCCAGCGCCTGGCTGAGGCGGGTGACCACTTCCTGAGAAAATCGTCGGTGGGTCCAAAGTGCTGATTCACAGGCAGCGGTCATGACGAACTGGCAGGGGCGTGCCAGGTACGCATTCGGTGTCGGATCATTGATCGCCAGCCGTGGTACTAACAGATTGTGCGGGCTCGGATCCAGGCTGGGTTGAGTGGCCGTGGCCCAGGAATGACCATCGCCTTCCAGGTACACACGCAAGCGAGTCATCTTTTCTGCAGTGTGCGGCGCAAGAAACAAGAGGGGGAAGCTGTGTCCCGGCAGGACCTCCAATTGTCGGCCATGCTCATCAGCCAGGTGTTGCAGTGCCTCGCGCGGTGATTGGCAGGCAATGAGAAGCGCGCTGAGCATCACCATCCAGGCTTTGTAGAAGTCGGCCAATGCCCAACGATAGGGAAAGTATCTACTCATCATATGCCACAACGGATTTTGGGACGTGGTCGTAGAAATGTTTTTCAAGTTGCAGCAAAGGCTAGTGTAGGGTCTTAGATAAACTGTGATCGAATCAAATCCGTATCGAACGGTGTTATCCCTTGATCAGGTGCAAACACCGACTGTGCTTGCTGCGGTGAAGCCACTCGTTCTCCCCGTGCTCGAACATGTAAATCGAACAGAGTCTCCAAGTCCGGCCGTGGTGTATGTACCAAAGCCCGCAGCATCAACGATACCCCGCTGAGGTTGTTATCGACGTTGTTCCAGCGTGGTGATGAAGTGAGTCCCAGATCGGCCCAAATCATGTGTCGCTCCTGCAAGTCCATCACGAATGGCAGGCAGATAACTGTGTCGGATGCGATATCGATACGGTCGAACACGGATTTGGGCTCGAATACTTCACCCGACGCCGTGTCGGCGCGGGCCATCCAGCCAGCGAAGCACTCCGGAAGATCGCAGTACGACTGCTCGGTGTATGAGTTGATAGACGTGACGACATAGCGGATACCCTTCTCGACGAGGATATCAAGGTCGAGGTCGATAAACTCCGAAGCCCCTTTCGGTGCATCGACGATGTCACCACTGTGGTAGCCGCCGTAACCCTTAAGGTTGTAGTAAGCGACCGTTTCTTTGAACACGAAGTTGGCGTCGAAAAATGCTGCGGACAAGTCGATGTCCGTGCGTCCACGGCCGTTCTTCCACCACAGGAACAGGCGAATGAAGCGGGTGTCGGGCATTGGCAATCGACTACCCCGCACCAGCGTACGTAGTGATTTTGATGAGGCACGCAGTGCCAGCGGTACTTTGTACTCGCGTAATGCGGGATCGATGAAACAGCGACCTAGTGGTGGCAGCGACTCAAAACGCTTTACGAGAGCGTCCTCGCAGATTCGGGCTGCACGAGCCAACACGCCCGGTGTTAGAGATTCGCGTCGATCTTTGATGGCAAAGACTTTGGCCAGTGCACCTTTCGGCGTGAAGGCTCGCAGAGGGAGAGGGCGCGGCGAGCGTACCTGGGCCAGTAATTGCAATAGAATAGGTGAGGACACTTGTGCCGAAACCGCCTCGAACGCGTCTAGAACCAGCTCTGGTTCCGCCGCACGTCGCAGGGTCGCGTCCAACCGTCGCGCGAACTCACCAGGACGACTCTGTAGTAGGGGCGTAAGCGTGGCGATATTGCGCTGAGCGAATAAGGTTTCGACACGTGATCCAAATGAAGCGGGCGCTTCGTTGCGACGCGCTGCCGTGATCGCCGCTAGCGCTCGTGGGTACTTATCGGCGTAGTCGCCTGGATGCAGTACTTCAGCGAGTCGTTTCCATCGCTCAGCATGCCGCATCACGTCTTCTGCAGCGTTGGGTATGCGGTCGAGCAGGCGCAACAGCAGACGGCGCATCGAGCGCTTCATCGCAGTGAAACGTGTCGACGCGGTCGCCAGTGACACGTCTCCTCCATTCAGGGCAACCGCGAGTCGTAGCACGTCAGTCGCGGTGTCGACGTTTCGCTCCAGAAATGCCTCAACCCGTCCATCGCCAGCTACATGCAGGATCAGTGCGCCGCCAACCAATGCACGGATCTCCCGAAACGGCACGACCTCAGGCAGCATTCGGAACACATCGCTTTTGTAAGCTCGGATAAACCAGGCGACATCGGCGGCGTCCTCTCCGGAGAGTGAGGTGCGCGATGAAATCAGCTGTTCCAGGAGTGACTCGAACTCACAAACGCTTCCCGGCTCGATCACGCGAGTTATGAAGTTGCCTTCAAGCATCGCAGGTCGAGCGTGTTCGGTCGGTGGTAAACGTAGAAGCGTGAAGTAATGAATGACGGCGTTAAGGTACAACTCCGCCTCTGAGGCCGTTAGGACTTGCTCTGGAAAGTCAGGATAAAACGGCCTGTGCTGAACATGTGCACCAGTCTGCCGCTGAAGGACCCCGACAATTTCGCTCAGCCAGTGTTTGAGTTCTGTCGCTGACAACCTGCCGACTTGCTCAATCAGAGGTTCTGATAGTACGTATCGGAACGCCGCGACTTCTCGGACAGCCGAAGCAATCTGAGCCCGTGTAGCTCCGCCAGTGCCCATTGGTACGTGAACTTTGCTACGGCGACGTAGGAACAGCTCCTGATTCATGCTTGATTTTCTCCCTTGGCCGCCGTGATGGACGAGTTGCAGCGTCGTGCTACAGCTGATGTAAAAACGCCTGCAAGAAGCAGGCGCAATGTGGAGAGCGAAACCCCTAGGTCATAGGAGGTTAGAAGGAAGGTGTTCCATAGCCACGATGGCATTCTACGTATGGTTTTATCTGTTTGTCTTGTCGCTGCGTATTTCAACAGTAACAAGCTGCTTCGCCAGAAGAAGAGGGGCCGCTTCACGATCCAGCAGGCAATAGAGCTTCATACGCTGCTCATTGGGCTCCACACCATAAACCTCAGAAATGGGTTGCACCCATTCCTGCCCAAGGTTGCGTTCGAGGTATTGCCCACGCCACTTGTCCGGAATGTTAACGGTGCTTTCTTTCCAACGGAGACCCGTACAAACTCTACTTTAAGCTAGGAAGGGTTGGAGAATTTCCTGGGCTTGCCCATAATCGAAACGAAGCAACGCTACCTTGTTGTTTCTGTTCGAATTAACAAGCTGATGCCATCGCTCACTGTAAGTGGTCGCAATCTTGGAGGCCTGTACATGAAGCTGGAAGAGCGTATGCAGAATGCTATTGATGGCATGCTGGGAAACGTGATCCTGCGCATGGATGTTTCTGCGCTTGGTGGGCATTCACAGGTATCTGTTGCGTTGGATGAGCTCATACACAAAGGCGTGATCGTCCGCATGGGCATTGGCATCTACGCGAAAGCTTCGTGTCACCCTGATTCGGGAGTTGTCACTCCTATAGCTGACCTTGAAACACTCGCCGTTGAGGTTCTTCAGCGGTTGGGCGTTAGTGCGTCTGTGCAAGTCACCCAATCCGGGTCCGGACGTTCAGTGGCGTCAAAAGACGCAAAAATCTGCGTACAGGGTAGCCGCCGAATTCGACGCAAGTTATCGCTTGGTGGGCGGTCAGTGGTTTATGTCAATGAACGCGCCGCTCCCCGGAAACCAAAAAGCTCGGTAAGGCGTCATCCGAAAACAGGTGCCTTGATCATTCCTAAGTCTGGACTACGGCGTTATGTGATGGATCTGGCGGTTTCATGCCAGGTTGCTTATATCAGGACTTACGCAGATGAGTGGGCAGAAAATGTCTCTCGTCTGGCGGGAGATGATATTCGCACTGACGTCATAGAGAACTTGGTCATCGCGCTGAAGAAAGAGAAAAAAGTCACCGGCCTGGAAGCTGTTCACCTGCTCACTAACTACTTGAGGGAAAAGCAGCGTGTTTGACCCATTCAAGGACTTTGACGCGAAGGGCTATCTCAGAAACGTTGTGGGTGAAAAAGACCTCAATATCGTCAAGCAGCTTGAACACGACATGTTTACGGCGAACCTTGCTGACGCGATGGCCTATTTGGCGAAGAAACGCACGATCACGTATCGCGATTTTCTACAGGTCCACGCGCTTCTGTTTGGCGATCTTTATCCGTGGGCTGGCACTGACAGGATGACGACTTCTCCTGACTTGGCGATCTCTAAAGCAGGCACCTGTTTTTGCCTTCCGTACGAAGCCAAAAGAGCCGTTGAAGAAGGGCTTCGTTTGGGGCAAAACAAGGCAGTTCTTAAAACGTCACCGGGGCTGGTGATGGGCTTTTTTGCTTACGGGCATCCGTTTCTTGATGGCAATGGAAGAACGATGCTGGTGGTTCATTCAGTCCTCTGTCATCGCGCAGGGTTTTCGATCAATTGGGGGCGGACGGATAAGTCGGCCTACCTATCTGCCTTGAGTCAAGAGATCGAGATGCCTGATAAAGGTATTCTGGATGAGTACTTGAAAAACTTTATCGAACCGCCGCTTGAGTCAGGCGCATGGGAAGCCGCTATTCATTCCGTCCGCGGCCTGAATGGCTTAGTGACGACGGACACTGTCGAAGGGCGTTCAGACGATCCTGCGATTTCCCGAAAATATCAGGAGTTTGATCAGCGGCGGGGCTACACCATCGATTAAGGGGAGCGGCTCTCAAGCCGTTAGCCCCCCAAACCTGCGCGTGGATTTTACCGCCGCGCAATATCCGAAAAGTAAAACTTATCCAACGTATGCCGCGACTCGGTGTACTCGAACTGCCGCCCATCCTGCAAAAACGTCTGGTTGCTCACCACGATCACATGGCTCTGACCTTCGAGGTCGAGGTGTGTCTGGTCGTCCTTGCCCCGCGGCAACGCCTCGATGGTGCGTTGGGCGTAGGCAATTTGCAGTTGCAAGGTCTGTTCGATAAACGCGTAGATCGACTGCTCGGCAATCGAGCGGTCCAGGCCAGGGATCACATCGGCGACGAAGTGGTTGATGTCGAGGATCACGCGTTTGCCGCCGATGCGCCGTACCCGTTTGATGCGGGTAATCAGGGTGCCGGGTTCGGCTTCGATGTGTTGCAGCAGCGGGCCTTCCAGTGGGAACTGCAGGAACTCGACCACTTCGGTGCGCACGTCATCGCCCAGGTCGGCGTGAGTTTCGTGGAAGCTGACAATGCCGCCCAGTTGGAACTCGATCGGGTTGGGTGACAACACGAAGGTGCCTTTGCCGTGGATCTTTTGCGCAAACCCACGCTCCTGCAACTGCTCGATGGCCCGACGCACGGTGCCACGACTGGCCTGGTAGGCGTCCATCAGTTCGGTTTCGGAGGGAAGGCGCGTGCCGCGTTGCAGGCGTTCAGTGGTGATGCTGGCAAGCAGATCCGTATAGATCTGGTTGTATTTGCTCATGGGGATGGCTCTGTGCCTTTGCGTTCAGGCAGGAACCTTAGTGGCACAGGTGGGGTTTGTCCATTGGGCTTGCGGAGAACGATCCTTCTGTAGGCGCCGGTTTGCCGGCGATGGCGGTCTCACGGGGGCCATCGCCGGCACGCCGGTTCCTACACGGAATAAACTTTTTGTAACTCGTACAGACGAGTTGTTGCTTTAACTCGTACAGACGAGTACTTTTGCCCTCGGCGTGCTGCCAATGACTGCCCCCAAATAAAAAAATCAAAGTGGAAACCAAGCATGAGCCACGACTATTCAAACATTGCCCGCGAGATTCTCGAAAACCTCGGGGGCAGCGACAACCTTGAGCAGGCTGCCCACTGCGTGACCCGCCTGCGCCTGGCACTCAAGGACCCGAGCCGGGTCAACAGCAGTGCATTGAACCAGGTCGATCTGGTCAAGGGTTCGTTCTTTACCGGTGGCCTGTTCCAGGTAGTGATCGGCCCCGGCGAAGTGGAAAAGGTCTACGCCGCCTTGCGCGAGCAGACCGGCCTCGCCGCTTCCACCATCGCCGACGTGAAGAAGAAGGGCGCCGACAAGACCAACGCCATGCAGCGTCTGGTGCGGGTGTTCTCCGATGTGTTCATGCCGATCCTGCCCGCGCTGATCATTGCCGGCTTGCTCATGGGCGTGAACAACCTGATGGGCGCCAAGGGCATGTTCATCGAGGGCAAGACACTGCTGGAGGCCTATCCGAACCTGGATGGCCTGTGGAGCCTGATCAACCTGATGGCCAACACCTCGTTCGTGTTCCTGCCGGCATTGGTGGGCTGGTCGGCGGCCAAGCGTTTCGGCGGCAGCGAAATCCTCGGCATCGTGCTCGGCCTGATGCTGGTGCACCCGGACTTGCTCAACGCCTGGAACTACGGCAAGGCAGTCGCCGGTCTCGACGGCCAGAGCCTGCCGTACTTCGATATTTTCGGTTGGTTCCAGATTGAAAAGGTCGGTTACCAGGGGCAGATCCTGCCGATCCTGATGGCGGCTTACGTGATGAGTGTGATCGAGAAATGGCTGCGGGCGCGGGTGCCCAATGCGATTCAACTGCTCGTCGTGCCGATCACCACCATCGTCGTCACCGGGGTGCTGGCCCTGGCCATCATCGGCCCGGTCACCCGTCATCTCGGCATCCTGATTACCGAAGGCGTGGTCACGCTGTTTGACCTGGCACCCATGGTGGGTGGGGCGATTTTCGGCCTGCTGTATGCGCCACTGGTGATCACCGGCATGCACCACATGTTCCTCGCCGTGGACCTGCAGCTTATCTCCACCCAGGGCGGCACCTTTATCTGGCCGATGATCGTCATGTCCAACCTGGCCCAGGGCAGCGCCGCGCTCGCGGTGTTCTACACCACCCGCAATGCGCGGGACAAAAGCATGGCTTCAACCTCGGCAATCTCCGCGTATTTCGGCATCACTGAACCGGCGATGTTCGGGGTGAACCTGCGCTTCAAGTTTCCGTTCTATGCCGCCCTGGTGGGCTCGGCGCTGGGCAGTATCTTCCTGTCGCTGAACAAGGTGCAGGCATCGGCGATCGGCGTGGGTGGGTTGCCTGGGTTCATTTCGATCGTGCCGCACTCCATCGCCATGTTTGTGATCGGGATGGTGATCGCGATTGTCGTGCCGTTTGTCCTGACCTGTGCGTTGAGCATGAAGATTGTTCGGCCTGGGTATCGCGTCGCCTGAATGACCGCTATCGCCGGCAAGCCGGCTCCTACAAGGGAATGCGGTCAACCGTAGGAGCCGGCTTGCCGGCGATGAAGCCCTCAAGGCCTGCACAAAAAATCAACTGAAGGAACCCACCATGCAAGACTGGCAACACTCGGTGATCTACCAGATCTACCCCAAAAGCTTCCACAGCCACGCGGGTAACGCCACCGGTGACCTGCTGGGCATCGTGGACAAGCTCGACTACCTCCAATGGCTGGGCGTCGACTGCCTGTGGATCACTCCGTTCCTGCGCTCGCCGCAGCGCGACAACGGCTACGACATCAGCGACTACTACGCCATCGACCCCAGCTACGGGACCATGGCCGACTGCGACCTGCTGATCAGTGAAGCGGCCAAGCGTGGCATCAAGCTGATGCTCGATATCGTGGTCAACCACACCTCGATCGAACACGAGTGGTTCCAGCAGGCGCGCAGCAGCCTCGACAACCCGTACCGCGACTTCTACATCTGGCGCGATCAGCCGAACAACTGGGAATCCAAGTTCGGCGGCTCGGCCTGGGAATACGAAGCGCAAACCGGCCAGTACTTCCTGCACCTGTTCGACCACACCCAGGCCGACCTGAATTGGGACAACCCCAAGGTGCGCGCCGAGGTGTTCAAGCTGATGTGCTTCTGGCGCGACAAGGGCGTGGGCGGCTTCCGCCTGGACGTGATCAATCTGATCTCCAAGCCCGCCGATTTCCCCGAAGACACCAGCGACGGCCGTCGCTTCTACACCGATGGCCCGAACGTGCACGAATACCTGCAGGAAATGCACCGCGAAGTCTTCGAAGGGCACGACCTGATCAACGTCGGCGAGATGTCGTCCACCAGTCTCGAACACTGCATCCGCTACTCGCGGCCAGAGTCGAAAGAGCTGTCGATGACCTTCAACTTTCATCACTTGAAAGTCGATTATCCGAACCTGCAGAAGTGGGTGAAGGCCGACTTCGACTTCCTGCAACTCAAGCAAATCTTCTCCGACTGGCAAATGGGCATGCAGGCCGGTGGCGGCTGGAACGCGCTGTTCTGGTGTAACCACGACCAGCCACGGGTGGTCTCGCGTTTCGGCAATGACGGTGAGTATCGTGTGGTCTCGGCCAAGATGCTGGCGACCGCGCTGCACTTCCTCCAGGGCACGCCGTTTGTGTACCAGGGCGAAGAACTGGGCATGACCAATCCTGGCTTCGACAGGATCGAGCAGTACCGCGATGTGGAGACCCTGAACATCTTCCGTCTCAAGCGTGATGCGGGTGAGTCCGAGGCGTCGAGCATGGCGGCGATCATGCAGAAGTCCCGCGACAACGGCCGTACGCCGATGCAGTGGAATACCCAGGCCAACGCGGGTTTCAGCAGCGGCGAGCCGTGGATCGGCATCCCGACCAACGCGGCGCAGATCAATGTCGAGAGCCAGTTGGATGACCCGGAATCAGTGCTGCATCACTACCGGGCGCTGATTGCCTTGCGTCGTCATGAACCGCTGATCCAGGAAGGCGTTTATCGCCCACTGCTGCAAGACCATCTGCAGGTCTGGGCGTACCTGCGCGAAGGCCATGGCGAGCGTCTGCTGGTGCTGAACAACTTCTACGGCACGCCGTGCGAAATCCAGCTGCCGGACGACGTGATCAACCCGACCAGCGAACAACGCCTGCTGATCAGCAACTACCCCGACTGCCCACAGCGCATCGCCACGGTAGCACTGCGCCCCTATGAATCCTTCGTCCTGCACCTGAAAGACTGAAACACCACGATCCCCTGTAGGAGCCGGCTTGCCGGCGATAGCGCCCTCAAGACCGCTATCGCTCTGCGGACAGCTATCGCCGGAAAGCCGGCTCCTACAAGGGATCGTGTCGGGCAAAAAAAGTAAGAAAACAATAAAAATAAAAGGAGCGTTTCATGAAAACAACCATAAAGCTGGGCCTCGTTGCGTCTTGCCTGGGCCTGCCCTTCGGCGCTCAAGCACTGGAATTTGCCGGTTACTTGCGCAGCGGCGCGGGCACTTCAACGGGCAGCGGCCCACAGCAATGCTTCCAGTTGCCGGGGGCGCAATCCAAATACCGTCTGGGTAACGAATGCGAACAATACGCCGAACTGGAACTGCGTCAGGACTTGCTCACCCTCGATGATGGCTCGGTGCTCAGCGTCGATGCGATGGCGTCGCTCTACAACAAGTACGACCGCGAGCTGAAGTTCCAGGGCGAAAACAACGGCTCGGCGCGTATGCCGCAGATGTATGCGCAGTGGTCCAACCTGCCTGCGCTCAATGGCGGTTCGGTGTGGGCCGGTCGGCGTTACTACAAACGTAACGACATCCATATCTCCGATTTCTACTACTGGAACCAGAGCGCCACGGGCGGTGGGATCGAGGACGTGCTGATCGGCGACCTCAAATACAGTTACGCCATTTCCCGCAAGGACAACCTGTACCAGAAGGAATACGCCACCCGTCACGACTTCAACGTCGCAGGCTTCAAGACCAACCCCGGCGGCGAGCTGGAATTGGGCCTGAGCTACATCGAAAAGGCCGGTGGGCGCGACACCAACAGCGGTTGGGCGATCACCGCGCAGCATGTGCAAAAGCCCTTCCTGGGCGGCAAGAACAAGTTCGCCTTGCAGTACGGCGAAGGTCCCGGTACCGGCCTCGGCTACACCGGCAATACCTTCCTGGACAACAGCAGCAAAAGTTACCGCGCCGTGGAGTTTTTCGACTGGCAGGTGACGCCGCGTTTTGGTGGGCAAGTCGAGGCGGTGTACCAGAAAGACATTCGCCCTGGCAGCCAGGACCAGACCTGGATGTCCATCGGTGTGCGCCCGGCGTATGCCATCAGCGAGCAGTTCAAACTGGTCACCGAGCTTGGGCATGATCAGGTCGACGCCACCGGCGGTACACGCAAACTGAGCAAGTTCACCTTCGCCCCGACCTGGTCACCCAAAGGCCCGGATTTCTGGGCGCGTCCGGAGGTGCGCTTGTACTACACCTATGCAACCTGGAACGAAGCGGCCAAACGCGCGGCGAATGAATTGGCGGCGGGGTCGGCATTGTCCGACACCGGCTCGTATGGCACGGCGCGCCATGGTTCGAACTTTGGCGTGCAGGTCGAATATTGGTGGAAATAGCGCGAACTCATGTGAGTGCGCTTTGTGTGGGAGCTGGCTTGCCTGCGATGCGGGCGACTCGGTCTTTCAGTGAAACCGAGGCGATGCTATCGCAGGCAAGCCAGCTCCCACATTGGATCGTCGTCATCTTGGGGTTGCATCACCCAATGATTTTTTACAGAACAAAACAGCAGGTGAAGTCATGACCACAACTCAACCCCTGGAATTGCTGGCGCCCTTGTCGGGTGTGCTGCTGGCGCTGGACAAGGTGCCGGACCCGGTTTTCTCCAGCCGCCTGATCGGCGATGGCCTGTGCATCGACCCCACGTCGCAGACGCTCTGCGCGCCTCTGGCCGGGGTGATCAGCAATATCCAGGACAGTGGGCATGCGGTCAGTGTCACCGACGACAACGGCGTGCAGGTGCTGATGCATATCGGCCTGGACACCGTGAACCTGGCGGGCAAGGGGTTCACCCGCCTGGTGCAGGAAGGCCAGCGGGTGGAGGCCGGGCAGGCGCTGATCGAGTTCGATGCCGACTACGTGGCGCTCCATGCGCGTAGTCTGCTGACCTTGATGCTAGTGGTCAGCGGCGAACCGTTTACCGTGTTGGCCAGCAGCCTCGTGGAGGCGGGCCAGCCACTGTTGCAGTTATCCCCAAGTGAAGCCGTCGAAACAGTGGACGAGGAGGAGGGCGATGCGCTGTTCTCCAAGCCGCTGACCTTGCCCAATGCCAACGGTTTGCACGCACGTCCGGCGGCAGTGTTCGCCCAGGCGGCGAAGGGCTTCAATGCCAGCATCTACCTGCACAAGCAAACCCGGAGCGCCAACGCAAAGTCGCTGGTGGCGATCATGGCGTTGCAGACCGTGCAGGGCGACGCCTTGCAAGTAAGTGCGGCGGGCGAGGAGGCCGAGGCGGCGATCAAGGCGCTGGTTGCCCTGTTGGCTGAAGGCTGTGGCGAGGAGGTGGCGAGCGTTGCCGAGCCGGTCGCGGTGGTGTCTTCGGCGACGGTGCTAAAGGGCGTGTGTGCGTCGCCGGGTTCGGCGTTTGGCCTGGTTGTTCAAGTGACCGAGCCGGAGCTGACGATCACGGCACAAGGCGCGGGTGAAACGACGGAGCGTGCTGCCCTGGCGCGCGGCCTCATGGCTGCTACCGAAGCGTTGCAAGCGCTGCAAGACAAGGCTGTCGGCAGTGCCCAGGCAGACATCTTCCGGGCCCATCAGGAATTGCTTGAAGACCCGACGTTGCTGGAGCAAGCCCATGGCCTGCTGGCTGAAGGCAAGAGCGCTGCCTTTGCGTGGAACAGTGCCACGGTTGCGACGGCCAACCAGTTCCTGGCTTCAGGCAATGCGCTGCTTGCCGAGCGTGCGGCAGACCTGGCGGATGTCGGACAGCGCGTGCTGAAACTGCTCCTGGGAATTCAGGACAGCGCGTGGGACTTGCCCGAGCGCGCGATACTGATCGCCGAGCAACTCACCCCCTCGCAGACGGCCAGCCTGGATACACGCAAAGTATTGGGGTTTGTCACCGTCGGTGGCGGCGCGACCAGCCACGTCGCGATCCTCGCCCGCGCCCTTGGCCTGCCGGCTATCTGCGGTGTTTCAGCCCAGGTGCTGGCGTTGGCCAATGGCAAGCAGGTGCTGCTCGACGCCGACAAAGGCGAGCTGCACCTGGAGCCGGACCTGGCCGAAATCGAACACTTGGAAGCCGCGCGTAAACAACAGGCGCTAAGCCATGAGCGTGATCTAGCGCAGGCGTCTTTACCGGCCACCACCCGCGACGGCCATCATGTCGAAGTCACCGCCAACGTCGCCTCGTTGCAGGAAGTGGAGCACGCCCTGGCCCTCGGCGGTGAAGGTGTTGGCCTGTTGCGTTCGGAGTTCCTCTATCTGGACCGCAACCGTGCACCGAGCCCTGAGGAGCAAGCTGGCACCTACACCGGCATCGCCCGTGCCCTGGGCACCGAGCGCAACCTGGTGGTGCGCACCCTGGACGTCGGTGGCGACAAGCCGTTGGCCTATGTGCCCATGGATGCCGAGACCAACCCGTTCCTCGGCTCGCGCGGCATCCGCCTGTGCCTGGAGCGCCCGCAACTGCTGCGCGAACAATTTCGCGCGATTCTCGCCAGTGTCGGTGTTGCCCGGCTGCACATCATGCTGCCGATGGTCAGCCTGCTGTCGGAGCTGCACCTGGCGCGCAAGATCCTTGAAGAGGAAGCGCTGGCGCTGGGGCTCACCGAGTTGCCGAAGCTGGGCATCATGATTGAAGTGCCGTCTGCGGCGCTGATGGCGGATGTCTTCGCGCCCCATGTGGACTTTTTCTCCATCGGCACCAATGACCTGACCCAATACACCCTGGCCATGGACCGTGACCACCCGCGCCTGGCCAGCCAGGCCGACAGCTTCCACCCGGCGGTGCTGCGCCTGATCGCCACCACGGTCAAGGCCGCTCATGCCCATGGCAAGTGGGTGGGCGTGTGCGGCGCATTGGCCTCCGAAGCACTGGCCGTGCCGGTGTTGATCGGCCTGGGGGTGGATGAGCTGTCGGTCAGCGTACCGTTGATTCCCACCATCAAGGCCACCGTGCGCGAGCTGGACCTGGCCGACTGCCAGATCATCGCCCGCCAGGTGCTAGGCCTGGAAGAAGCCGCCCAAGTGCGTGAGGCTTTGCGCCAATATCACGCAGCCACCGTTGAAACCTCACCTGTCGTGGAGCTTTGAGCATGTTCGAGAAATTGCAGCGGGCGTTCTGGAAAGCCCTGACGCCGGATTTGATTGCCGAGACCGTCACTGCGCCAACGCAGAACCTACTGTCGGCCGACGTGCTGAGCGCGTTGGGCGGGGCGGATAACCTCAAGTCGCAGCAGCGTGTGGCGCTGACGCGGGTGCGGGTGCAGTTGCAGGAGGCGGGGCGGTTGGATGCGGCGGCATTGAAGGCAGCGGGTGTACCGGCAGTGATGGTACTCGCAGGCGGGGTTGTACACCTGATCACTGGCTTGACCCCGCAACTGTAGGAGCCCGGCTTGCCGGCGATGGGGGTCTCAAGGGCCCTATCGCCGGCAAGCCGGTCTCCTACAGGGCGGGATAGGGGGTCAGAGTTGCGGGTTGTCTTCGGGCGGCTTGGTCTTGTCCACGCCCGGCACATGCAAGTTGCCTTCGACCACCTGGTTGCCTTCCAGCTGCGGCTGGGTTACCCAGGTGAGGATGTCGTAGTAGCGGCGGATGTTCGCCACGAAGTGCACCGGCTCACCACCGCGGGCATAGCCGTAGCGGGTCTTGCTGTACCACTGCTTCTGCGACAGGCGCGGCAGCATCTTCTTCACGTCCAGCCACTTGTTCGGGTTCAGGCCTTCACGCTTGGCCAGCGTGCGTGCGTCATCCAGGTGGCCAGTGCCGACGTTATAGGCGGCGAGGGCGAACCAGGTGCGGTCCGGCTCGGCGATGCTGTCGTCCAGTTCATCCTTGATCTTGGCCAGGTACTTGGCGCCGCCCATGATGCTTTGCTTGGGGTCCAGGCGATTGGACACGCCCATCGCCTGAGCGGTGTTCTGGGTCAGCATCATCAGGCCGCGCACGCCGGTCTTGGAGGTGACGGCCGGCTGCCATAGCGATTCCTGATAGCCGATGGCTGCCAACAGGCGCCAATCGACCTTTTCTTCCTTGGCATAGGCGCGAAAGTGCTTCTCGTACTTGGGCAAACGCTGCTGCAGATGCTGGGCAAAGGTGTAGGCGCCCACGTAGCCGAGTACATCGACATGCCCGTAGTAGCGGTCTTTCAGACGCTGCAACGTGCCGTTCTTTTCGACTTTATCCAGGTAACTGTTGATCTCGTTGAGCAGGCTGTTGTCTTCGCCGGCGGCCACCGCCCAACTCTGGTTGCTGGCATTGCCCAGGTCGAACGCCACGCGCACGTTGGGGAAGTACACCTGGTTCATCGCCACTTCGTTGGAGTCCACCAGGGTCAGGTCGATTTGCCCCTCGTCCACCATGCGCAGCAGGTCGACGACTTCAACGGCGTCGGATTCTTCGTATTCAATCGCAGGATTCTGCTTTTTAAGCTCTGCCAGTTGCTCGGCGTGGGTGCTGCCCTTGAGCACCATGATCTTCTTGCCCACCAGGTCCGCCGCATTGGTCGGGCGGGACTGGCCATTGCGGTAGATGATCTGCGGGGTGACTTCAAGATAAGGGTGGGAGAAACGTACCTGCTGCTGGCGCTGTTCGCTGCTGACCAGGCCGGCCGCCGCAAGGACCGGGCCGTTGGGCTTGCCCAACTGGCCGAACAGGTCATCGAGGTTGTCGGCCGTCTCGATCTCCAGCTTCACGCCCAGGTCGTCGGCGAAGCGCTTGACCAGTTCGTATTCGAAACCGGTTTCGCCGTTGCGGTCCTGGAAGTAAGTCGCCGGACTGTTCCGGGTGACCACCCGCAATACGCCATCCTCCTTGATTCGCTCGAGCGTGCTGGGTTTATCAACACAGGCGCTGAGCATCAGGAAGAGTCCGGTAGCGATGAGCCATTTGGCGCATCGCGGGCGCAAAGCAGTTGGGGAGAACATCTGCGCAGTATACGCAAACGGCCCACGGCGCCATATCTCGACAGCGCGGGACTTGTCTGCTAGCACCGGCAAAACTGTGCTGCAGCCCGCAGAAACGCGGCTTGGCGAGGGATTGTGACGGTTAAAATAACTGCGCCGAATGCCCTGTATGACCTCCCGAAAGGGGTGGAATCCGGCCAACTGACGTTCGGCGGCAGCCACCGGTAGCGTTTCGGGTGCCGTTGGCGGCGGTTTACGCTAGAATGCACGGCCTCAAAGCACACCCCCTTCCCGAGGCTGTCCCGAAGATGTTGATCCTGCGCGGCGCTCCTGCCCTTTCTGCCTTTCGCCACAGCAAACTCCTTGAGCAACTGAGCCAGAAGGTTCCAGCTGTTACAGGCCTGTATGCTGAATTTGCTCACTTCGCCGACGTTACCGGCGTGTTGACCGCCGACGAACAGCAAGTGCTGGCACGCCTTCTGAAGTACGGCCCAAGCGTTCCGGTTCAAGAGCCTGACGGCCGCTTGTTCCTGGTTCTGCCACGGTTCGGCACCATCTCGCCCTGGTCGAGCAAGGCCAGCGATATCGCCCGCAACTGCGGCCTGGAAAAAATCCAGCGCCTGGAGCGTGGTATCGCTTTCTACGTCGCCGGCCAGTTCAGCGATGCCGAAGCCGAGCTGATCGCCAGCAGCCTGCACGACCGCATGACCCAGATCATCGTCAGCCAGCTGGAGCAGGCTGCCGGCCTGTTCAGCCATGCCGAACCCAAGCCGCTGACCGCGATTGACGTGCTCGGCGGTGGCCGCGCCGCCCTCGAGAAGGCCAACACCGAACTGGGCCTGGCCCTGGCCGAAGACGAGATCGACTACCTGGTCAACGCCTTCAATGGCTTGAAGCGCAACCCGCACGACATCGAACTGATGATGTTCGCCCAGGCCAACTCCGAGCACTGCCGTCACAAGATCTTCAACGCCAGTTGGGACATCGACGGCGAAAGCCAGGAAAAAAGCCTGTTCGGCATGATCAAGAACACCTACGTGATGCACAGCGAAGGCGTTCTTTCTGCTTATAAGGACAACGCCTCGGTGATCGTCGGCTCCGTCGCCGGCCGTTTCTTCCCGGACCCTGAGACCCGCCAGTACGGCGCGGTGCAGGAGCCGGTGCATATCCTGATGAAGGTCGAAACCCACAACCACCCGACCGCGATTGCCCCGTTCCCGGGCGCAGCCACCGGTTCCGGCGGCGAAATCCGCGACGAAGGCGCCACCGGCCGTGGCGCCAAGCCCAAGGCGGGCCTCACCGGTTTCACCGTGTCCAACCTGCAGATCCCGGGCTTCGAACAGCCATGGGAAGTGCCGTACGGCAAGCCTGAGCGCATCGTCACCGCGCTGGACATCATGATCGAAGGCCCGCTGGGCGGCGCCGCGTTCAACAACGAATTCGGGCGTCCGGCGCTGACCGGTTACTTCCGTACCTTCGAACAGTCCATCACCACCCCGCGTGGCGATGAAGTGCGCGGCTATCACAAGCCAATCATGTTGGCCGGCGGCATGGGCAACATCCGCGAAGAACACGTCAAGAAAGGCGAGATCCTGGTCGGCTCCAAGCTGATCGTCCTCGGCGGCCCGGCGATGTTGATCGGCCTGGGTGGCGGCGCGGCTTCCTCCATGGCCACGGGCACCAGCTCGGCGGACCTGGACTTCGCTTCCGTACAGCGCGAAAACCCAGAGATGGAACGCCGCTGCCAGGAAGTCATCGACCGTTGCTGGCAGTTGGGTGACAAGAACCCGATCAGCTTCATCCACGACGTCGGCGCCGGTGGTTTGTCCAACGCCTTCCCGGAACTGGTCAACGATGGCGACCGTGGTGGCCGTTTCGAACTGCGCAACATTCCAAACGACGAGCCGGGCATGGCCCCGCACGAAATCTGGAGCAACGAATCCCAGGAGCGCTACGTACTGGCGGTCGGCGCTGAAGACTTCGCGCGCTTCCAGGCCATCTGCGAACGCGAGCGCTGCCCGTTTGCCGTGGTCGGCGAAGCCACTGCCGAGCCACAGCTGACGGTTACCGATAGCCACTTCGGCAACAGCCCGGTCGACATGCCGCTCGAAGTGCTGCTGGGCAAAGCCCCACGCATGCACCGTTCGGCGGTACGTGAAGCCGAGCTGGGCGATGACTTCGACCCAAGCACACTGGAACTGGCCGACAGCATCGAACGCGTGCTGCACCACCCGGCCGTGGCGAGCAAAAGCTTCCTGATCACCATCGGCGACCGCACCATCACCGGCCTGGTGGCCCGTGACCAAATGGTCGGCCCGTGGCAGGTGCCAGTGGCTGACGTTGCTGTCACCGCCACCAGCTTCGACGTCTATACCGGTGAAGCCATGGCCATGGGCGAGCGCACGCCGCTGGCCCTGCTGGATGCTCCGGCGTCGGGCCGCATGGCCATTGGTGAAACCCTCACCAACATCGCCGCTTCGCGCATTGGCAAGCTGTCCGACATCAAGTTGTCGGCCAACTGGATGTCGGCAGCGGGTCACCCAGGTGAAGATGCGCGCCTGTACGACACCGTCAAAGCGGTCGGCATGGAGCTGTGCCCGGAACTGGGTATCACCATTCCGGTGGGCAAGGACTCCATGTCCATGGCCACCCGTTGGAACGAAGACGGCACTGACAAGAGCGTCACCTCGCCGCTGTCGCTGATCGTTACCGGTTTCGCTCCGGTCACCGACATCCGCCAGACCCTGACCCCGCAACTGCGCATGGACAAGGGCACCACCGACCTGATCCTGATCGACCTCGGCCGTGGCCAGAACCGCATGGGCGCCTCGATCCTGGCACAGACCCATGGCAAGCTCGGCAAGCAGGCACCGGACGTCGATGACGCCGAAGACCTGAAAGCCTTCTTCGCCGTAATCCAGGGCCTGAATGCCGATGGCCACCTGCTGGCTTACCACGACCGTTCCGATGGCGGCTTGCTGACCAGCGTTGTCGAGATGGCCTTCGCCGGTCACTGCGGCCTGAACATCGTGCTCGACAGCGTTGCCGAGGATGCCTCTGAAATCAACGGCATCCTGTTCAACGAAGAGTTGGGTGCGGTGATCCAGGTTCGCCAGGACGCTACCCCGGACGTGCTTGCACAATTCAGCGCCGCTGGCCTGGACGACTGCGTGGCAGTGATCGGTCAGCCGATCAACAATGGCGAGATCAACATCTCGTTCAACGGCGACACCGTGTTTGCCGGCCAGCGCCGCTTGCTGCAACGCCAGTGGGCCGAGACCAGCTACCAGATCCAGCGCCTGCGTGATAACGCCGACTGCGCCGAGCAGGAATTCGACGTGATCCTGGAAGAAGACAACCCGGGCCTGAGCACCAAGCTCAGCTTCGACGTCAACCAGGACATCGCCGCGCCTTACATCAAGAAAGGCATTCGCCCACAAGTTGCCGTACTGCGTGAGCAGGGCGTCAACGGCCAGGTGGAAATGGCGGCTGCGTTCGACCGCGCCGGCTTCAATGCGATCGACGTGCACATGAGCGACATCCTCGCCGGTCGCGTTGACCTCAACGAGTTCAAAGGCCTGGTCGCCTGCGGCGGTTTCTCCTACGGCGACGTGCTGGGGGCCGGTGAAGGCTGGGCCAAGTCGGCCCTGTTCAACAGCCGTGCCCGCGACGCGTTCCAGGGCTTCTTCGAGCGCAACGACAGCTTCACCCTGGGTGTGTGCAACGGTTGCCAGATGATGTCCAACCTGCATGAACTGATCCCGGGCAGCGAGTTCTGGCCGCACTTTGTGCGTAACCGTTCCGAGCAGTTCGAAGCCCGTGTCGCCATGGTGCAGGTGCAGGAGTCCAACTCGATCTTCCTGCAAGGCATGGCCGGTTCGCGCATGCCAATCGCCATCGCCCACGGTGAAGGCCATGCCGAGTTCGAAAGCGAAGAAGCCTTGCTCGAAGCCGACCTGTCCGGTTGCGTGGCCATGCGTTTCGTCGACAACCACGGCAAGGTCACCGAGACCTACCCGGCCAACCCGAACGGCTCGCCGCGCGGGATCACCGGCCTCACCAGCCGTGACGGTCGCGTGACCATCATGATGCCGCACCCGGAGCGTGTGTTCCGCGCCGTGCAGAACTCGTGGCGTCCGGAAGAGTGGAACGAAGACGGCGCCTGGATGCGCATGTTCCGCAACGCTCGCGTGTGGGTGAACTAAGACGGTGTACAAGCTCGCCTTCTTCGTGCCTGCAAGCCATGTGGAGACGGTGAAAGCCGCCGTCTTTGCCGCTGGCGGCGGGCGCATCGGCAGCTACGACAGTTGCGCCTGGCAAGTGCTGGGCCAGGGCCAATTCCGCGCGTTGGACGGCAGCCAGCCGTTTATCGGGCAGGTCGGCCAGGTTGAAGTGGTTGAAGAGTGGAAGGTTGAGCTGGTGGTGGCGGATGAGTTGATCGTGGCTGTTGTGGCTGCGCTCAAACTCAGCCATCCGTATGAGACACCGGCGTATGAGGTGTGGCAGTTGGCGGATTTTTGATTCGTTGGCTGCATAAACAAGAAACCCGCTGGACCAGTTTGGTCAGCGGGTTTTTTGTTGCCTGTACGGGCCTCATCACCGGCAAGCCGGCT
The DNA here is from genome assembly GCF_000612585.1 of Pseudomonas sp. CHM02. Classification (GTDB taxonomy): domain Bacteria; phylum Pseudomonadota; class Gammaproteobacteria; order Pseudomonadales; family Pseudomonadaceae; genus Aquipseudomonas. The sequence continues at coordinate 137,948 of NZ_JFCA01000005.1, read as the reverse complement.
CCTACAGAGGTAACGCTTTCACCGGTTGATGATGGATCGATTGCCAGATTGATGTGGCAATGCGATCAACTGGGAGCCGGCTTGCCGGCGATGAGGCCAGGCCAGCCACTGCACCTCTAAACCCTGGCACCCACCTCACGGCCATTGACCAGGCGTTCCAACGCCTCACTCAGCCCTGACGCCTTGTCACCAATCAACAGGTGCCAAACACCGCTGTCCAACTGGCTCACACCTTGGCATCCCAGTGTCATGAGATCCGCTTCGGACAACACCGAATCATCGCCCAATTCCACGCGCAACCGGGTCATCGCCACGGCGTCCAGCTGACGCACATTGCCCCGGCCACCCAAAGCGCTCAGCCATTTCTCGGCCTCCTGCACATTCACTGCCACCGGTTTATCCACAGGTGCAACCGCTATCGGCGCACTGGCAACAAACGATGGCATGGCCAACCGGATCTCATCGGCAATGCTGTCGGCCATCGGCCCGACCACCACTTGCAGGCTCCCGCCATTACCCGGTCGCACGACCGCCATGGCGCCCAGTGCTTTCAGCTGCGCATCCACCGCCTTGTTGCGGTCCACCATGTCCAACCGCAGGCGTGTGGTGCAGGCGCCGACGCTCAGCAGATTCTCCGCTCCGCCCAGCGCCTGAATGTAAGCCGTGGCCCGCTGGTTATCACTCATCACTTCGGCCTGGACCACCTGGATATCTTCACGCCCCGGCGTTTTGAGGTTGAAGCGACGAATGCAGTAGTTGAATACGCTGTAGTAGATCACCGCGTAAGCCAGGCCTACGGGCACCACCAGCCAGCCGTTGGTGGACTTGCCCCAGCCCAGCACCATGTCGATAAAACCACCGGAGAAGGTAAAGCCCAGGTGGATATTCAGCATGTCGGTGACCGCCATCGACAGGCCAGTCAGTACGGCGTGGATCAGGTACAGGAACGGTGCGAGGAACATGAAGGCGAATTCAATCGGCTCGGTCACCCCGGTCAGGAACGAGGTCAGCGCCATCGACAGGAAAATCCCGCCCATCACTTTGCGGCGTTCCGGCAGGGCGTTGCGGTACATCGCCAGGCAGGCTGCGGGCAGGCCGAACAGCATCACCGGGAACATGCCGGTCATGAACTGGCCGCCTTTCGGGTCGCCGGCGAAGTAGCGGGTGAGGTCGCCCGTGACTACGGCGCCGGTCGCCGGGTCGGTGAAGCTGCCGAACACGAACCACGCCATATTGTTGAGGATATGGTGCAGGCCGGTGACGATCAGCAGGCGGTTGAACACGCCGAACACGAAGGCACCAATGCTGCCGCTTTCCATCAGCAACACGCCGAAGCTGTTGATGCCATGCTGGATCGGCGGCCAGATCAGACCGAAGATCACGCCCAGCGCGACGGCCGAAAAGCCGGTGACAATCGGCACAAATCGCCGCCCACCAAAGAACGCCAGGTACTCCGGCAGCTTGATGTCCTTGAAGCGGTTATACAGCCCGCCCGCCATCAGGCCGCTGGCGATACCGGCGAGCATGCCCATGTTGATGGTTGTGTCCATCACCTTGAGCGTGGAGACCATCACCAGGTAACCGATCGCCCCGGCCAGGCCCGCCGTGCCGTTGTTGTCGCGGGCGAAACCCACGGCGATGCCGATGGCGAAGATCAGCGCCAGGTTGGCGAAGATCGCCTGCCCGGCGTCGTGCATCACCGCGATGTTCAGCAGGTCGGTGTCACCCAGGCGCAGCAACAGGCCGGCGATCGGCAGGATCGCGATCGGCAGCATCAGTGCACGGCCCAGGCGTTGCAGGCCTTCGATGAAATGTTGGTACATGGCGTGTCTCCTTTTGTTGTTGTTATCAGCTCAGCGGCCAGTGGTGTTGACAGGCTTGGCGAACGGCCTTGGCGCTGCTCAGGTCGAGCAGGCTGTGGCTCAGTTGCCGGCATTGCGCCGCGTCCAGGTGGCGGACGCGGTCCTTGATTTCTCCGATCTGCAGCGGGCTGACGGACAGCTCGCTGACCCCCAGGCCAACCAGTACCGGCGTGGCCAGCGGGTCGGACGCCAGGGCGCCGCACACGCCGACCCAACGCCCGTGCTTTGCAGCCCCTGCGCAGGTCTGGGCGATCAGCCGCAGCAGCGCCGGGTGCAAGGCATCGACCCGCGCGGCGAGGCCGGCGTGATCGCGGTCCATGGCCAGGGTGTACTGGGACAGGTCATTGGTGCCGATGGACAGGAAGTCCGCGTGCTTGGCCAGTTGCTCGGCCATCAGTGCAGCGGCGGGCACCTCGATCATCACGCCCAGTTCGGGGCGCTGGGTCAGCTCAAGCTCCACGCACAGCTCATCCAGGCGCTGGCGAATCTGCAGCAGTTCATCGACCTCGCTGACCATCGGCAGCATGATCCGGCAGCGCTCCAGCGGCGAGACCTGCAGCAGCGCGCGCAGTTGCTGGTCGAGCAGTTCCGGGCGTACCTGGGCCATGCGAATACCACGCAAGCCCAGCACCGGGTTGGCCTCGACCGGCAGTGGCAGGTAGTCGAGTTGCTTGTCGCCACCCACGTCGATGGTGCGGATGATCACTGACTTGTCGCCCATGGCATCCAGAACGGCTTGGTAGGCGTGGCGTTGTTCCTGTTCATCCGGCGCGGTGCGGCGGTCGACGAAGAGGAATTCGGTGCGCAGCAGGCCGACGCCATCGGCACCGTTTTCAAATGCCACGAGGGCTTCGGCGCTGGAGGCGACATTCGCGGCGACCTCGATGGTCATGCCATCGCTGGTGCGTGCCGGCTGCTGGGCTTGGGCCTGTTGCTGCTGGCGCCGCAGGTTTTGCGCATCGCGAATCTGGTGCACTTGGGCATGGCGAGCGTCGCTCGGCGCCAGTTCAAGGCGGCCGTTCGCGGCGTCCAGCACCACGCGTTGGCCTTGTGGCACGTCGAGTACGTCAGCGCCCAATGCGACCACACAGGGCAGCCCTTTGCCGCGGGCCAGGATCGCCACATGGGACGTCGCGCCGCCTTCGGCCATGCAGATGCCGACGGCCTGTTGCGCGCTCAGTTGCAGCAAGTCAGACGGGGTCAATTCATGGGCGCTGACAATCGCCCCGGCCGGCAATTCGAAATGCCAGGCTTCGCCCAGCAGGGCACGCAACACCCGTTGTTGCAGGTCGCGCAGGTCATTGGCGCGCTCGGCAAACAACGGTTTGCCCAAGGCCAGTAGCACCGCGCATTGCGCCTGGATTGCATCGCGCCAGGCGTGGGTGGCGGCGCTGCCGTGTTCGATCGCGATGGTGGCGGCGTCCAGCAGGGCCGGGTCTTCCAGCAGCGCAAGGTGGGCGGCGAAGATCTCTTCCTCATCGACGCTCTTGCGTTGGCGGGCGTGATCCAGGGTGGCGCGGATTTCGCCGCGCACTTGCTCGAGTGCCACGTCCAGGCGTTGCAGTTGTTCGTCGGCGACATGCTTGCCGGTGTCGGCCGGCAGTTCGATGCCAGTCAGGCGGAACAGCGGTCCGCAGACCAGGCCGGGTGCGGCACATACACCTTGCAGCACGCCGGCTTCGGTATTCGCCTTGCGTGGAGCCACCACCACCGGCGCGTGGTGTTCTTCGCTGACAGCCACAGACAACGCGGCAACCAAGGCCTGCAACGCTGCCTCGCAATCCTTGCCGCGACAGGTGATCCGTACTTCATCACCTTCACCAATGCCCAGCCCCATCAAACCGATCAGGCTGTCGCACGCCGCCGACTTGCCGGCGAAGTGCAACTGCGCATGGCTGCTGAAACCTTGCGCGGTTTTGCGCACCAACGCGGCTGGGCGTGCATGCAAACCGCCACGGTGAGTAATGCGTACACTGGCGCGGACTTCGGTGACCGACGAGTTGTCCACAGCCGCCGGTACCGGCGCCGCTGAACGGGCGGCAATGTGCAGCAACGGCTCGCCGACCTTGACGGTTTTTCCCGCAACCTGGCGTAACTCAAAACGCTCGCCATTGGTCAGGATGATCAGGCTGACCAGGCTCTTGCACTGGCGCGCAATGCGGTCCAGATCAAACTGCACCAACGCCTGGCCCTTGGTTACGCGCGCGCCGTCCTTCACCAGCAAGGCGAACCCTTCGCCATTCAATTCCACCGTATCGATGCCCACATGCATCAATACCTCGGCACCGTTCTCGGCGCGGATCGTCAGCGCATGCCCGGTGCGCGCGACGTGGATGACTTCCCCGTCACACGGCGCATGCAGGCAGTCATTCAGCGGGTCGATGGCAATGCCGTCGCCCATGGCGCCGCTGGCGAACACCTCGTCGGGAACATTGCCCAGGGTCAGCACCGGCCCGGTGAGAGGGGCGCTGAGGGTCAGATCATTATTGTTGTTGGACATGGGCACGGTACTCATCAGGAAAACACGGCAATCGACTCAGTGAGTGCGGGTGACTTTGCTCAAGTGGCGCGGCTGGTCCGGGTCCATGCCCCGGGCTTCGGCTAAACCTGCCGCCATGACGTAGAAACTCTGGATGGCCAGGATCGGGTCCAGGCTCGGGTGTTCGGCGCGGCTCAGGGTCAGGTCGCGTTCGACGATATCGTCCGGCGCGGCCAGCAACACGCGGGCGCCGCGTTGGCGCATATCGGCGGCCAGGCTCAACAGGCCGGCTTGCTCGGCGCCGCGTGGGGCGAACACCAGCAAGGGGTAATTCTTGTCGATCAACGCCATCGGCCCGTGGCGCACTTCGGCGCTGCTGAAGGCTTCGGCCTGGATCGCCGAGGTTTCCTTGAGCTTGAGCGCGGCTTCCTGGGCGATGGCAAAACCGGCGCCTCGGCCGATGACCATCAATTGCTGGGTATCGCGCAGGGCGTCGATGGCGATCGTCCAATCCTGTCGGGCGGCGGCGCGCAGGTCGCCGGGCAGGGCGCGACAGGCTTGCAGCAGATTGGCTTCCTGATTCCAGTGGCCGATCAACTGCGCGCTGGCGCTGAGGGTGGCGATGAAACTCTTGGTGGCCGCCACGCTCGTTTCCGGCCCGGCGCACAGTGGCACGTGGAATTCACAGGCGGCTTCCAGCGGCGACTCTTCGGCGTTGACTAGCGAAATGCTCAAGGCACCGCGCTTGCGCAGCAGGCGCAGGCTGTTGACCAGGTCCGGGCTCTGGCCCGACTGGGAGAAACCAAAGGCCACTTGGCCACTGACCTTCAACGGTGCCTGCAATAACGTCACCACTGACATGGGCAACGATGCCACCGGAATACCCACGTGTTGCATGGCCAGGTAGGCGAAGTAGCTGGCGGCATGGTCCGAGCTGCCGCGTGCGATGGTCATCGCCACTTGCGGCGGCTGGCGGCGCAGGCGGCCGGCCACTTCTTCCAGCAGCGGGTCCAGGCGTTGCAGTTGAGCGGCGACGGCGTCGCAGGAGGCCAGGGCCTCTTCAAGCATTTTTGAAGTCAATGGTTTCTCCTTCGACCATTACGTCGGTGAGTGTCAGGGAGCGGTCCAGGCGCACGCAGTCGGCAAAGCTGCCGGGTTGCAGGCGACCGCGTTCTTCCAGGCCCAGGTAGTCCGCAGGAAATTGCGACAGGCGTTGTGAGGCTTCGCTGATAGGCAGGCCGATCTTCACCAGGTTGCGCAGCGCCTGGTCCATGGTCAGCGTGCTGCCGGCCAGGGTGCCGTCGGCCAGGCGCACGCCGCCCAGGCATTTGGTCACGGTGTGGCTGCCCAGCTTGTATTCGCCATCCGGCATGCCGGCGGCGGCGGTGGAATCGGTGACGCAGTACAGGCACGGGATCGAACGCAGGGCCACACGCATGGCGCCAGGGTGAACATGGAGCAGATCCGGGATCAGCTCGGCGTATTTGGCGTGAGCCAGGGCAGCGCCGACGATGCCCGGCTCGCGGTGATGCAGCGGGCTCATGGCGTTGTACAAATGGGTGAAGCTGGTGGCGCCGGCGGCGAGGGCGGCGACGCCTTCTTCGTAGCTGCCCAGGGTGTGGCCGATCTGCATGCGCACGCCGCGTTCGCTGAGGGCGCGGATCAGACCGTCATGCCCGGCAATTTCGGGGGCGATGGTGATCACCCGGATCGGTGCCAGGCGCAGGTAGGCTTCCACTTCGGCCATCAACGCGGTGTGGGCGAAGTTGGGTTGGGCGCCGAGTTTTCCCGGATTGATGTAGGGCCCTTCCAGGTGCACGCCGAGCACACGGGCGCTGCCAGCAGGACGTTGCTCGCAGAAAGTGCCGAGCTGGCCGAGCACGCTGGAGATCTCATCCGCCGGTGCGGTCATGGTGGTGGCCAGCAGCGAGGTGGTGCCAAAACGCACGTGGGTGCGGGTGATGGTCTCGAAGGCTGCAACGCCTTCCATGATGTCCTTGCCGCCGCCGCCGTGCACATGCAGGTCGATAAAGCCTGGCAGCAGGTAGGGCAAGTCGTTGTCAGCCGGGTCGCACGGCGTGCCTTCGATGGCGACCACCTTGCCGTACTCGTGCACCAGACGGCCGCGAATCCAGCCGTTGGGCGTGAGGATGTTGTCTTCGGACATGGGCAGTTCTCTAAAAAGTTCGCAGTTCAGCGGAATAGTCATGGCGGCGCAGCTCTGCGACGAAGTCGTAGTAGTCGTTGCGGCAGTAGGTGTCGGTAATTTCGATCGGCGTGTTGTCGGCGGTGTAGCCGACTCGGGTCATCAGCAGCATGGCGGTGCCGGGGGCGATGCCCACGAGACTGGCGAACTCGTCCGAGGCGTTGATGGCTTGTACATGCTGCAAGGCGCGGACGATGGGCTTGCCGATGCTTTCAAAGTATTCGTACAGCGAACTGCCCAAGGCCTGTGGCTGTGGCAGTACCGAAGCGGGCACGGCGGTCATCTCGATGGCCATGACCGTGTCGTCGGCTTTGCGCAGGCGCTTGAGCCGCGCCACTTTATCGTTGGTCGACAGGCACAGGCGGATCAGTTCTTCGTGGGTCGGCGGAGTGATGTCGCGCTCCAGCCACTGGGAACTGGGCACAAAACCCTTGAGGCGCAACATCTCGCTGAAGCCCGAGAGGCGCGACAGCGGTTGCTCCAGGCGCGGCGTGATAAAGGTGCCGGAGCCCTGGCTGCGGCGGATCAGGCCTTGGGCAAACAACACTTCCAGTGCTTTGCGGGCGGTGACCCGGGAAATGCTCAGTTGCTCACTGAGCGCCCGCTCCGACGGCAGCGCCTGCTCGGATGTCCACTGGCCGGCATGGATCGCCGCTTCCAGCTTGCGCGCCAGTTGCAGGTACAGCGGCGTGGATTGTTTGTCGTCGGGGCGCAGGGCCAGGATGGAATTCATCTGTCAGGTTTCCGATGCGGTTATTGGAGTGTTGTCGCCCGGTATTGGCCGGAAATTAATACCACTTAAATACCATGTCAATGCAGCGAAAACGGTGCATACACTGGTTTTAGGGCCCTTTAATGGTGCCTGGTATCAAGTGGTATTAGAGAGGTCTTTGTCGCGCGCAGAAGTGCGCAGCCCGCTGGGGTGAACTGGTATTCACCGGCGGGCGCAGGGCCGGGGAGGAAATATTTTTGAATTATTTTACCAACGGTACGAGATTACGGACGAATCTCGATCAGGGTGCCGTCTTTGACCAGGTTCCACACTTCGCGCATATCCACGTTGCGCATGCCGATGCAGCCGTCGGTCCAGTCCAGGGTGTGGAACCACTGTTCCGGGTATTCCTCGGTGTCGGGCGTGCCGTGGATCATGATCATGCTGCCGGGCTTTACGCCTTCGCGGCGGGCGCGGGCGGCGTCGCTGATATTCGGGTAAGAGATGTGCATGGCCAGGTTGAAGCGGTCGCTGGTCTTGCGCCAATCGATCCAGTAGAGCCCCTCTGGCGTGCGGCGGTCGCCCTCGATCAGCTTGTGGCCCTTGGGGTTTTTACCCAGTGAAATACGGTAGGTCTTGAAGGGCTTGCCGTCGTTGATCAACTGAAGTTGATGGGCGGACTTGAGCACCAGGACTTTTTCGACGGTTTTGCCGCCCAGGGTTTGCACCGTGGAGGCTGGCGCCAGTGTGGCGAATGATAGGCAGAGCAGAGCAAGCAACCAACGCATCAAAACGGGTATCCCTTGTGTCATGGCGCGGGCTTGCCCATTGGCGGCACGGCCTCGCTGCGCACCGGGAACGACTGTTGCCGACGGTCTGCGAAGAAGTATTCAAGGGTACGCCCGACCGTGCGGAAAGCCAGCTCGGACCAAGGGATGTCGGCTTCGTCGAACAGTTGCACTTCAAGGCTTTCGGGGCCGGCGGCGAAGTCGAGGTCGAGCAGGTCGGCGCGGTAGAAGATATGTACCTGATTGATATGCGGCACGTCGATCAGCGTGTAGATGCTCAGGTTGTGTACGCGGGCGCAGGCTTCTTCCTGGGTTTCGCGCATGGCGGCCTGTTCCACCGTCTCGCCGTTTTCCATGAAACCCGCGGGCAGGGTCCAGTAACCCAGGCGCGGCTCGATGGCGCGGCGGCACAGCAGCACTTTATCGCCCCACACCGGTACGGTGCCGGCGACGATATTGGGGTTCTGGTAGTGGATGGTCGAGCAGTGATCACACACAAAGCGCAGGCGGCCGTCGCCTTCGGGGATGCGCTGGGTAACCGGTTTGCCGCACTGGCTGCAGAAATTCATGCTGGGGTTCCTGGAAAGTGCGTCTATCTTGGCGTGACGGGCTGGGCGCTGCAAGTTGTCGTTTAGCGACACTGCGCGGGTTTTGGGGTTGGGCGCCCGCACGCTTTGGTGCATGATGCAAGGTAGCCAACAGACCGAGATGACTCATGCTGGACGAGCTACTTCGCCGGGTAAGCAATCACACCCCCCACACGCTGGAAACCGACGGGCGTTTCCCCGAGGCCGCGGTACTGGTGCCGATTACCCGCAGTGACGAACCTGAGCTGATCCTGACCCTGCGCGCCAGCGGCCTGTCGACCCATGGTGGCGAAGTGGCTTTCCCCGGTGGACGCCGCGACCCCGAAGACCCGGACCTGATCTTCACCGCGCTGCGCGAAGCCGAAGAAGAAATCGGCCTGCCGCCCGGACTGGTCGAGGTGATCGGCCCACTGAGCCCCTTGATCTCCCTGCACGGCATTCGCGTTACACCTTATGTCGGCGTCATTCCCGATTACGTCGAATACCTGGCCAACGATGCCGAGATTGCTGCCGTTTTCAGCGTGCCGTTGGACTTCTTCCGACAGGACCCGCGTGAACATACCCACCGGATCGATTACCAGGGCCGCAGCTGGTACGTGCCCAGTTATCGGTTCGGCGAATACAAGATCTGGGGGCTGACGGCCATCATGATCGTGGAGCTGATCAATCTGCTCTATGACGACGCCAAGATCAGCCTGCACCAGCCACCCAAGAGCTTCATCAATATCTAAGCCATCGCCTGAATGGCAACGCCGTGAGGAAAAACCATGAAATACCGCCTGGGCGACGCCCGCGTCGAGACTCATCCACAGAGCTGGGTGGCGCCGAATGCCACGCTGGTGGGCAAGGTCAAGCTGGAGGAGGGCGCCAACGTCTGGTTCAACGCGGTGTTGCGTGGCGACAACGAACTGATCCTGATCGGCAAGAACAGCAATGTGCAGGATGGCAGCGTGATGCACACCGACATGGGCTATCCGCTGACCCTCGGCACCGGCGTGACCATTGGCCATAACGCCATGTTGCATGGTTGCACAGTGGATGATTACAGCCTGATCGGTATCAACGCGGTGATCCTCAACGGTGCCAAGATCGGCAAGCACTGCATTATCGGCGCCAATTCGCTGATCGGTGAAGGCAAGGAAATTCCCGATGGTTCGCTGGTGATGGGTTCGCCGGGCAAGGTGGTGCGTGAACTGACCGACGCGCAAAAGCGCATGCTCGAAGCCAGCGCTGCGCACTATGTGCATAACTCCCAGCGTTACGCACGGGACTTGGTCGAGCAGGAAGAATGAGCCCGGTAGAGCGCCCTGTCGCTTCGCCGTGCGTGAGCATCTGCGCGCTGGACGATGACGACATTTGCACCGGCTGCCAGCGCACGGTGGATGAGATCACGCGTTGGAGTCGCATGGACAATGCCGAGCGCCGGGTGGTGTTGGGGTTGTGTCATGAGCGGGCGAAGGCGAGTGGGTTGGTGTGGATGATTCCCGGCAAATCCGGTGCCTGAACCGCCGCTATCGGGGGCAAGCCCCCTCCCACATTTTGACCGCATTCCTACAGATTACACGCGGTCACCTGTGGGAGGGGGCTTGCCCCCGATAGGGCCCGCCCAGACGACATATTTCTAATTGTGAAGTACCCTGTGCGGCATAACCCACAGGTCCACTTTCCCATGCTCTTCCTGATCGCCTACATCAGCAGCGTCGTGCTGATCAACTTCGCCTTCTCCACCGCCCCGCACCTGGACGTTATCTGGTCCGCCTGGGGTGGCTTGGTATTCATCCTGCGTGACATGGTGCAAACCCGCTTCGGCCACGGCGCAATCATCGCCATGCTGGCGGCGCTGGTGCTGTCGTATATCACCTCCGACCCGTCCATCGCCCTGGCCAGCGCCACGGCGTTCGCGGTGTCCGAGTGCATCGACTGGCTGGTGTTCAGCATCACCAGGCGTCCGCTGCACGACCGTCTGTGGATAAGTTCGGCGCTGAGCATTCCCCTCGACACCTTTATCTTCTTCGGCCTGATCGGCGCGCTCACTCCAGCAGTAGCGGGCACCGCGCTGGTGTCGAAATTCGCCGGGGTCACGGTGGTGTGGCTGATCATGGCGTGGCGTGTGCGCAAGCGGGCCGTCGCCAACTGAGGCCAATTCCTGCAGTTCATGTAAAATGCCGGCCTTTCTCCAAATGATCCGCTCCCCTGAGGACCTGAGATGACCCGAATCGGAACTCCATTGTCGCCAACCGCGACCCGCGTTTTGCTGTGTGGCTGCGGTGAGCTGGGCAAGGAAGTGGTAATCGAACTGCAACGCCTGGGCGTTGAAGTGATTGCCGTGGATCGCTACGCCAACGCGCCGGCCATGCAGGTTGCGCACCGCAGCCACGTGATCAACATGCTCGACGGCGCCGCCCTGCGTGCGGTGATCGAAGCGGAAAAACCGCACTTCATCGTGCCGGAAATCGAAGCCATCGCCACCGCCACCCTGGTGGAACTGGAAGCCGAAGGCTTCACCGTGATCCCGACCGCGCGTGCCACCTCGCTGACCATGAACCGCGAAGGCATCCGCCGCCTGGCCGCCGAAGAGCTGGACCTGCCGACCTCGCCGTACCACTTCGCCGATACCTTCGAAGACTACAGCAAGGCCGTGCAGGACCTGGGCTTCCCGTGCGTGGTCAAGCCGGTGATGAGTTCGTCGGGCAAGGGCCAGAGCCTGCTGCGCAGCACCGACGACGTGCAGAAAGCCTGGGACTACGCCCAGGAGGGCGGGCGTGCGGGTAAAGGCCGTGTGATCATCGAAGGCTTCATCGACTTCGACTACGAAATCACCCTGCTGACCGTGCGTCACATCGGCGGCACCACCTTCTGCGCGCCAGTCGGCCACCGTCAGGAGAAGGGCGACTACCAGGAATCCTGGCAGCCGCAGGCCATGAGCCCGATTGCCCTGGCCGAATCCGAGCGCGTTGCCAAAGCGGTGACCGAAGCCCTGGGTGGCCGTGGCCTGTTTGGCGTGGAGCTGTTCATCAAAGGTGATCAGGTGTGGTTCAGCGAAGTGTCGCCGCGTCCGCATGACACCGGCCTGGTGACCCTGATTTCCCAGGATCTGTCGCAGTTCGCCCTGCATGCACGTGCCATCCTCGGCCTGCCGATCCCATTGATCCGTCAGTTCGGGCCTTCGGCCTCTGCAGTGATTCTGGTGGAAGGGCAGTCGACCCAGACCGCGTTCGCCAACCTGGGCGCTGCGTTGAGCGAGCCTGATACCGCGCTGCGCCTGTTCGGCAAGCCGGAAGTGAATGGCCAGCGCCGCATGGGTGTGGCGTTGGCGCGGGATGAGTCGATTGAAGCGGCCCGGGCCAAGGCTACCCGGGCTTCCCAGGCAGTGGTGGTAGAGCTCTAAAAGCATCGGGGGCAAGCCCCCTCCCACACTTGATCCAGTTCACAGAGTTAGATTTGTGAATACATTCAAATGTGGGAGGGGGCTTGCCCCCGATAGCGGTCTATCAGCCCACGCGATTCAAATCGTTGTTGCGCGTCTCTTTCAGGCACAGCACAGCAATCAAGCTGAGCAGCGCTGCCGCCGACACATACCCACCGACATAACTCAGGCCACCCATCGCCACCAGCTTGGTCGCGAAAAACGGTGCCGCCGATGCCCCCACGATCCCACCCAGGTTATACGCCGCCGAAGCACCGGTATAACGCACGCGGGTCGGGAACAGTTCCGGCAACAGCGCGCCCATCGGTGCGAAGGTCACGCCCATCAGGAACAGCTCCAGCGCCAGGAACAGCGCCACGGCCCAGGTCGAACCGTGGGTGAGCAATGGCTCCATGGTAAAGCCCGACAGAATCGCCAGGATCGCGCCGACGATCAGCACCGGCTTGCGCCCGTAGCGATCACTGGCCAAGGCCGCCAGCGGTGTCGCCAGCCCCATGAACAGCACGGCAAAGCACAGCAGGCCGAGGAAGGTTTCTCGGCTGTAGCCCAGGGTGGAAACCCCGTAGCTCAGGGAAAACGCCGTGGTGATGTAGAACAGTGCATAGCACACCACCATCGACGCGGCACCCAGCAATACGGGCAGCCAGTGTTGGCTGAACAATTCCACCAACGGCACTTTGACCGGGGCTTCCTTGGCCACGGCGTTGGCGAAGACAGGCGTCTCATGCAGTTTCAGGCGTGCGTACAGGCCAACCATCACCAGTGCAGCGCTGAGGATGAACGGAATGCGCCAGCCCCAGCTGCGGAACTGCTCGTCGTTCAGGCTCATGGCCAGAATCAGGAACAAACCGTTGGCTGCCAGGAAGCCGATCGAAGGACCCAGCTGGGGAAACATGCCGAACCAGGCGCGTTTGCCTTTGGGCGCATTCTCGGTCGCCAACAGCGCCGCGCCGCCCCATTCGCCGCCAAGGCCCAGGCCCTGGCCGAAACGCAGCACACACAGCAGGATCGGCGCCCAGGCCCCGATGCTGTCATAGCCGGGCAGCAAGCCAATCAGCGTGGTGCACACGCCCATCAGCAGCAGTGACGCCACCAGGGTGGATTTACGCCCGATGCGGTCGCCGAAGTGGCCGAACAGCGCCGAGCCCAGTGGGCGGGCAATAAAGGCGATACCGAAGGTCAGGAACGATGCCAGCATCTGCGCCGTGCCGGAGCTTTGCGGGAAGAACACCGGGCCGATCACCAGCGCAGCAGCCGTGGCGTAGATATAGAAGTCGTAGAACTCGATGGCGGTGCCGACGATGCTCGCCGTGGCGACCCGTGCAGTCGAGTTGGTCGGGGCGGCGGTCGCGGCCTCGTTATAGGTGGTGCTCATGGCGGTATCCCTGACGGTCATTGCGCGTTTGAACGCGGATTATTATTGGTCGAACACCCATGGATCAGGGGTGCGCGCGGGGCGGCTCGGGATGGGAGCGAACACCGGTCAGACACAGTTAAGCGGTGCCTGGACGCGTTCAGTGCGGGTAGCACGCGGTCGGGCGGGGCTCTGGTAAGCCGCTGGGATTATAGGAAGGGGTTTGAACATACAACAAGTGGGCTGGTGAGGATCTAAGGTTTGGAACTGGGTCTGTGTGGGAGCTGGCTTGTCGAGTCGTCGCACCGCTGCGATGCAGGCACCTCGGTCATTCAGTGAAACCGAGGCGATTTTATCGCAGGCAAGCCAGCTCCCACATGAACCGAGTTGATTCAGGCGGCAACGGGCATTTTGCTGGTGTGCCAGATCAGCACCTTGCTCACCCGGTTGTCCTCGGTCTCGAGGATTTCCAGGCGGTAGCGACCGACTTTCAGGCACACCGCGCAGTCCGGGATGGTCTCCAGGGCTTCGGTGACCAGGCCGTTGAGGGTCTTGGGGCCATCGCTGGGCAGGTGCCAGTTCAGGCTCTTGTTCAAGTCGCGGATCGACGCGGCACCGTCAATGATGTAGCGGCCGTCCGGCTGGGGCTCGATATGCGGGTTGTCGGCGCTCTGTTCGCTTTCGAATTCGCCGACGATTTCTTCGAGGATATCTTCCAGGGTCACGATGCCCAGCACTTCGCCGTACTCGTCCACCACCATGCCCAGGCGACGCTGCTGTTTGTGGAAGTTCAGCAGTTGCAGTTGCAGGGGCGTGCTTTCCGGGACGAAGTAGGGTTCGTGGCAAGCGGCGAGCAGCGCCTCTTTGGTCAGGCTGGCATCGGGCAGCAGGTGCTGGACCTGCCGGGTGTTGAGCACGGCCTGGACCTGGTTGATGTCGCTGTGGAACACCGGCAGGCGCGTACGTGGGGAGGTGCGCAGTTGCTCGATGATGTCCTCGACCGAGTCATCCAGGTTGATACCGTCCACTTCGCTGCGTGGCACCAGGATGTCATTGACGGTGATGTTGTCCAGCGCGTGGATGCCGGGCATGCCTGGGGTGCGGCCTTCGTCAGACTCGGGTTCCGGCTCATCGTCTTGGTCGGGCAGCGGTTCGTCGCTCTTCTTCACCACGCCGGCCTTGCGCGCAAATGGGCGCAGCAGCAACAGGCTGATGCCATTGAGCAGCCAGGCGAGCGGGTAGAGGATTTTCAGTGGTACGCCCAGCAGTGTATTGCCAAAGCCCAGCACTGCTTGTGGATAGCGGGTGGCCAGGGCGCGGGGCAGGTAGTCGGCGAAAATCAGCAAAAGTGCACAGGCGATCAGCCAGCCGAGCCATGGGCCATTCTGCGCCCAGGCGTAGATCGCCAGCAGTGTGCAGAGGATCACTACCGCAGCGCGGCACAGGCTGTTGCACAGGATCAGGCTATGACGCGGGAAGTTCAGGCGGGCGGCAGCCTTGTCGCCCTGGCGAGTACCGGGGCGCAGGGCCAGCAGGTGTTGTTGCGCGGCTTCGATGGCGGTAAACAGCGCCGCCCACAAAACCAGCAAGGCGATTACCGCAAGCATCGGCCCCAGGGGCAAGTTGTCCATGATCGCTGCCCGTCAGATATGCAGGATGTATTCGCGAACCAGCTTGCTGCCGAAATAGGCCAGCATCAGCAGGCAGAAACCGGCCAGGGTCCAGCGAATCGCTTTGTGCCCACGCCAGCCGAGGCGGTTACGGCCCCACAGCAGGACGCTGAACACCACCCAGGCCAGGCACGCCAGCAGGGTCTTGTGCACCAGGTGCTGGGCGAACAGGTTTTCGACGAACAGCCAGCCGGAGATCAACGACAGCGACAGCAGGGTCCAGCCGGCCCACAGGAAACCGAACAGCAGGCTCTCCATGGTTTGCAGCGGCGGGAAGTTCTTGATCAGTCCGGACGGGTGCTTGTGCTTGAGCTGGTGGTCCTGCAGCAGCAGGAGCAGGGCTTGGAACACCGCGATGGTGAACATGCCATAGGCCAGGATCGACAGCAGGATATGCGCGAGGATGCCCGGCTCCTCATCAATCACCTGCACGGTGCCGGTGGGAGCGAATTGCGCCAGCAGCACCGTCAGCATTCCCAGCGGGAATAGCAGCACCAGCAGGTTCTCGACGGGAATTCGGTAGCAGGCCATCAGCGTCAGTGCGATGACGGCGGCTGCAATCAGGCTGGCGGCGCTGAAAAAGTCCAGGCCCAGGCCGACGGGCGTCATCAAATGCGTGAACAGGCTGGCGGCGTGGGCCAGCAGGGCGAGAACGCCAAGGCCTACCAGCAGGCGTTTGTCGGCCTTGGCGCCTTTGGCCAGACGAGTGCCCTGATAAAGGGTCGCAGCGGCATACAAGATGGCGGCGGCGAGGCTGGGTAGCAAACTGGGTGACAAAGGGAGCATAAATCCTGTTAAGCAGGCCCGAAAGGCGCTGAGTTTGGCATACCCCCGCGTAACACGAAAGACTCTCAGGCCAGACAGCGGGTGTGCATGGCGGCAGTCTTCGCTATAATCCGTGATCTGCCCACGCCGCAGGCTCGCCGAGCGCTGTTGTTAATAGCGATCTGCCACAGCCTGGGCTGCCATTACCTCGGTCTACCAATGCATTTCGATGAATAGGGCCTGAAAGGATCGCGCATGTTTGAAAACTTGACTGACCGTCTCTCGCAGACGCTGCGCCACGTTACCGGCAAGGCCAAGCTGACCGAGGACAATATTAAAGACACCCTGCGTGAAGTGCGCATGGCGTTGCTGGAAGCCGACGTGGCCTTGCCGGTGGTGAAGGACTTCGTCAACTCGGTCAAGGAACGCGCGGTCGGCACCGAAGTGTCCCGCAGCCTGACCCCGGGCCAGGCCTTTGTGAAGATCGTCCAGGCCGAACTCGAAAGCCTGATGGGCGCCGCCAACGAAGATCTGAACCTCAGCGCCGTGCCACCGGCCGTCGTGTTGATGGCCGGTCTGCAGGGTGCCG
This sequence comes from Pseudomonas sp. CHM02, assembly GCF_000612585.1. Classification (GTDB taxonomy): domain Bacteria; phylum Pseudomonadota; class Gammaproteobacteria; order Pseudomonadales; family Pseudomonadaceae; genus Aquipseudomonas. The sequence goes on along the minus strand of NZ_JFCA01000005.1, from coordinate 121,509 downwards.
GTAAAACCACCACCGCCGGCAAGCTGGCGCGCTTCCTTAAAGAGCGCAAGAAGAAGTCCGTGATGGTGGTGTCGGCCGACGTGTACCGTCCGGCGGCCATCAAGCAATTGGAAATGCTCGCGGGCGAAGTGGGCGTGACCTTCTTCCCGTCCGACCTGAGCCAGAAGCCGGTCGACATCGCCAACGCGGCTATTAAAGAAGCCAGGCTGAAATTCATCGACGTGGTTATCGTCGATACCGCCGGTCGCCTGCACATCGACGAAGAGATGATGGGCGAGATCAAGGCGCTGCATGCCGCGATCAATCCGGTCGAGACGCTGTTCGTGGTCGACGCCATGACGGGCCAGGATGCCGCCAACACCGCCAAGGCCTTCGGCGATGCATTGCCGCTGACCGGTGTGATCCTCACCAAGGTCGACGGCGACGCCCGTGGCGGTGCTGCGCTGTCGGTGCGTGCCATCACCGGCAAGCCGATCAAGTTCATCGGTATGGGCGAGAAGAGTGAAGCGCTCGAACCGTTCCACCCTGAGCGTATCGCCTCGCGTATCCTCGGCATGGGTGATGTGCTCAGCCTGATCGAACAGGCCGAAGCGACCCTCGACAAGGACAAGGCCGACAAACTGGCCAAGAAGCTGAAGAAGGGCAAGGGCTTCGACCTCGAAGACTTCCGTGACCAACTGCAACAAATGAAGAACATGGGCGGCCTTGGCGGCCTGATGGACAAGCTGCCGAACATCGGTGGTGTGAACCTGGCGCAAATGGGCAATGCCCAGGGCGCGGCAGAGAAGCAGTTCAAGCAGATGGAAGCCATCATCAACTCCATGACCCCGGCCGAGCGCCGCGACCCTGAGCTGATCAGCGGTTCGCGCAAGCGCCGGATCGCCATGGGCTCCGGCACCCAGGTGCAGGACATCGGTCGCTTGATCAAGCAGCACAAGCAGATGCAGAAGATGATGAAGAAATTCTCCGCCAAAGGCGGTATGGCCAAGATGATGCGCGGCATGGGCGGCATGTTGCCCGGCGGCGGCATGCCGAAAATGTAAAGAATTCGAGCGGGAGCCCAGCTCCTGCTCCGACCCACAGGGACGTGGGATCTCCAGCAAACCCGCGATTGGCGGGCGCTGACTCGCCGTTTTAACCGACGGCTCTATAGCAGATCTGAATGGCACGCCGATAGGCGCCAGAAAAAGACATTTGCAAAAGTCCGGATATTCCTTAGAATATGCGGCCTTTCGGGCACCTATGCCCGCTGTGCATTTAGATTTGCAGCACCGACTACAGGAACGATGTTCACATGCTAACAATCCGTCTTGCCCTTGGCGGCTCCAAAAAGCGCCCGTTTTACCACTTGACCGTAACTGACAGCCGCAACCCACGTGACGGCTCTCACAAGGAACAAGTTGGCTTCTTCAACCCGATCGCTCGTGGTCAAGAAGTTCGTCTGTCCGTGAACCAAGAGCGCGTAGCCTACTGGCTGAGCGTTGGTGCACAACCATCTGAGCGTGTTGCTCAGCTGTTGAAGGACTCGGCTAAGGCCGCAGCCTGAGCAATATGAACGCGACGCCAGCTGTTGCTGATGATTTGATCGTTATCGGCAAGATTTACTCTATTCATGGCGTTCGCGGCGAAGTGAAGGTGTATTCCTTTACGGATCCGACTGAAAACCTGTTGCAGTACAAGACCTGGACGCTCAAGCGCGAAGGTAGTGTGAAACAGGTCGAGCTGGTCAGTGGACGCGGGAGCGATAAGTTCCTGGTCGCGAAGCTCAAGGGTCTTGATGACCGTGAAGAAGCTCGTCTTCTGGCCGGTTATGAGATCTGCGTGCCACGCAACCTGTTCCCTGAATTGACCGACGGCGAGTACTACTGGTACCAGCTGGAAGGTCTGAAGGTTATTGATCAACTCGGGCAACTGCTCGGGAAAATCGATCATCTTCTGGAAACCGGCGCCAATGATGTAATGGTGGTCAAGCCTTGCGCTGGCAGCCTGGATGATCGCGAACGCCTGTTGCCGTATACCGAGCAATGCGTGTTGGCCGTCGACCTGGCAGCGGGCGAGATGAGGGTGGAATGGGACGCGGACTTCTAAGCGTGGCTAATTTGCGCATTGAAGTGATCAGTTTGTTTCCCGAGATGTTTTCCGCCATCAGCGAGTACGGCATCACCAGTCGGGCGGTGAAACAGGGGCTGTTGCAGCTTACCTGTTGGAACCCGCGAGACTACACGACGGATCGGCATCACACGGTGGACGATCGCCCATTTGGCGGTGGTCCGGGTATGGTGATGAAGATCAAGCCCCTGGAAGACGCGTTGGTTCAGGCCAAGGCCGCCGCCGGGGAGAAGGCGAAGGTAATTTACCTGTCCCCTCAAGGCCGTCAGCTGAAACAGGCTGCGGTACGCGAACTGGCGAATGAGGAAGCACTGATCCTGATTGCCGGTCGCTATGAAGGCATTGACGAGCGTTTTATTGATGCTCATGTCGATGAAGAGTGGTCGATTGGGGACTATGTCCTGTCTGGCGGTGAGCTGCCGGCGATGGTCCTGATAGATGCGGTTACACGACTGCTGCCTGGAGCTTTAGGGCATGCGGACTCCGCGGAGGAAGATTCCTTCACGGATGGTTTGCTGGATTGCCCGCACTACACCCGCCCGGAGGTGTATGCGGATCAGCGTGTTCCCGACGTATTGCTAAGTGGCAATCACGCACACATCCGGCGTTGGCGTTTACAGCAGTCCCTTGGTCGGACCTATGAACGACGCGCCGATCTTCTGGAAAGCCGCTCGCTTTCTGGAGAAGAGAAGAAGCTGCTCGAGGAATACATCCTCGCGCGGGACGATAGTTAACAACGTATCGATGGTAGGTCCATTGACTTACCTTAGGAGCACAGCATGACTAACAAAATCATCCTTGCACTCGAAGCAGAGCAGATGACCAAAGAGATCCCTACCTTTGCCCCGGGCGACACCATTGTCGTTCAGGTGAAAGTGAAGGAAGGCGACCGTTCGCGTCTGCAAGCGTTCGAAGGCGTGGTAATCGCCAAGCGTAACCGTGGTGTGAACAGTGCTTTCACTGTTCGTAAAATCTCCAACGGTGTTGGCGTAGAGCGTACTTTCCAGACCTACAGCCCGCAAATCGACAGCATGGCCGTCAAGCGTCGCGGTGACGTACGTAAAGCCAAGCTGTACTACCTGCGTGACCTGTCCGGTAAAGCAGCTCGCATCAAGGAAAAACTGGCTTAAGTCCAGCTTCCCGATGCAGAAAAAAGCAGCCTACGGGCTGCTTTTTTGTGCCTGAAATTTGTCCATTGCCGGTATTTGTCCATGACCACCCGCCTCGAAGAAATCCAGCGCCGCACTGACCTGTCCGTCACCCACGTGACCAAGGCGGTGTTCCCGCCGACCACAAACCACCACAACACCCTGTTCGGTGGCACCGCCTTGGCGTGGATGGATGAAGTGTCGTTCATTACCGCCACGCGGTTTTGCCGCTTGCCGCTGGTGACGGTGTCTACCGATCGTATCGACTTCAACCACGCGATCCCGGCGGGCTCCATCGTCGAGCTGATCGGCCGTGTGATCAAAGTGGGTAACACCAGCCTCAAGGTCGAGGTGGAAGTGTTCGTCGAAAGCATGAGCGCCGATGGCCGCGAAAAAGCAATCCAGGGCGTGTTCAGCTTTGTCGCCATTGATGCGGACAAACGCCCAGTGCCGGTGTTACCTGGCTTTGCCGACTGAGCTGGGACCGAGTTGCGGCCTTCGCAGGCAAGCCAGCTCCCACATTTGATCGGTGTCGGGCACATCTAAGCGCCCGACACAAAACCCCTGTGGGAGCTGGCTTGCCTGCGATAGGATCTAACAGACATTACAGAAATCCGCCTGAGCCTCCATGCCTGCCATTGACCACCCCCTGATAGACCGTTTCCTTGACGCACTGTGGCTGGAAAAAGGCCTGTCAGACAACACGCGCCAGGCCTACCGCAGCGACTTGGCGCTGTTCAATGGCTGGCTGCAGGAAAAAAACCTCGAACTGATCAACGCTGGCCGTGAGCTGATCCTCGATCACCTCGCCTGGCGCCTGGAGCAGAACTACAAGCCACGTTCTACCGCACGATTCCTCTCCGGTGTGCGTGGGTTTTATCGTTATCTGCTGCGAGAAAAGCTGATTGCCCTCGACCCCACCCTGCAAGTCGACATGCCGCAACTCGGCAGGCCATTGCCTAAATCCCTCTCGGAAGCCGACGTGGATGCCTTGCTCGCCGCCCCCGACCTGAGCGAAGCCATCGGCCAGCGCGACCGCGCCATGCTCGAAGTGCTGTACGCCTGCGGCCTGCGGGTGACCGAGCTGATCAGCCTGACCCTGGAGCAAGTGAACCTGCGCCAGGGCGTGTTGCGGGTGATGGGCAAGGGCAGCAAGGAGCGCCTGGTGCCCATGGGCGAGGAGGCGATTGTGTGGGTCGAGCGCTATATGCGCGATGCTCGCAGTGAGCTGCTCGGCGGGCGCCCCAGCGATGTGCTGTTCCCCAGCCTGCGCGGCGAACAGATGACCCGCCAGACATTCTGGCACCGTATCAAGCACCAGGCCAAGGTCGCCGGCATCGGCAAGGCCCTGTCGCCCCACACGTTGCGCCATGCATTTGCCACGCATCTGCTCAATCACGGCGCGGATTTGCGCGTGGTGCAAATGCTGCTCGGCCACAGCGACTTATCCACAACCCAGATCTACACCCACGTGGCGCGCGCACGCTTGCAGGATATGCACGCCAAGCATCACCCGCGAGGCTGAAAAACATCCTGTAAAAAGCCAATTTATCCCGCCACGGGCTGCCCTGCGGCCCAACTGTGGTAGGCTTTGCCGGTTAGCAAAGGGGACGGCCCAGCGCTGTGTTTTTCCAAGCAGTATTCCTTCCCGTCCCTACATCTGCCTTCAGGAGTTCCCATGCGCTTGACCCAGATTATTGCCGCCGCAGCCATTGCGTTGGTTTCCACCTTTGCGTTTGCCGATGACGCGGCCGAGCAGACCATCCGCAAGAGCCTGGCGAACCTGCAGCTCGACACGCCGATCGAAAGCATCAGCGCCAGCCCGATGGCCGGCCTTTACGAAGTCAAGCTCAAGGGCAGCCGTGTGCTGTACGCCAGTGCCGACGGCCAGTACATCGTCCAGGGCTACCTGTTCCAGTTGAAGGACGGCAAGCCGGTCAACCTGACCGAGAAAGCCGAACGCCTGGGCGTGTCCAAGCTGATCAATGGCATCCCGGTGGCTGAAACCGTGGTTTACCCCGCCATCGGCGAGACCAAGACCCACATCACCGTGTTCACCGACACCACCTGCCCGTACTGCCACAAGCTGCACGCCGAAGTACCTGCGCTGAACAAGCTGGGTGTGGAAGTGCGCTACGTCGCGTTCCCGCGCCAGGGCCTGGGTTCGCCGGGTGACGAGCAGTTGCAAGCCGTCTGGTGCTCGGCCGACAAGAAAGCAGCCATGGACAAAATGGTCGACGGCAAGGAAATCAAGGCGGCGAAATGCGCCAACCCGGTTTCCAAGCAGTTCGCCCTGGGCCAGTCCATCGGCGTGAACGGTACACCGGCCATCGTTTTGGCTGACGGCCAAGTGATTCCGGGCTACCAGCCGGCGCCACAAGTTGCCAAACTGGCGCTGAGTGCCAAATAAACCAGCATCGTCGAACCTTTGACGATCATGGCCTGTGGATAAGTCGACGGGCCATTAATTGAAAGCCGCAGTTGTGCGGCTGTTTTCCACGGCCGACCTAGCGTCGGCCGTTTCATGGGGAGTTCTTCAGTGAAACCGGTCAAAGTAGGCATCTGTGGGTTAGGGACCGTCGGTGGCGGCACCTTTAACGTACTTCAGCGTAACGCTGAGGAAATTTCCCGCCGTGCAGGGCGCGGGATTGAAGTGGCGCAAATTGCCACGCGTTCGCCAAAGCCTCAGTTCCAAACGACCGGTATTGCGATTACCAACGACGTGTTCGCCGTTGCCACCAACCCTGAAATCGATATCGTCATCGAACTAGTGGGCGGCTACACCGTGGCCCGCGAGCTGGTGCTCAAGGCGATCGAGAACGGCAAGCACGTGGTCACCGCCAACAAGGCGCTGATCGCCGTGCACGGCAACGAGATCTTCGCCAAGGCGCGTGAGAAGGGCGTGATCGTCGCGTTCGAAGCCGCGGTGGCCGGTGGCATACCGGTGATCAAGGCGATCCGTGAAGGCCTGTCCGCCAACCGTATCAACTGGGTGGCCGGTATCATCAACGGCACCGGCAACTTCATCCTCACGGAAATGCGCGAGAAGGGCCGCACCTTCGAAGACGTGCTGGCCGAAGCCCAGGCCCTGGGTTATGCCGAAGCCGACCCGACCTTCGACGTGGAAGGCATCGACGCTGCCCACAAGCTGACCATCCTGGCGTCCATTGCCTTTGGTATCCCGCTGCAGTTCGACAAGGCGTACACCGAAGGCATCACCAAGCTGACCACCGCCGACGTGAACTACGCCGAAGCCCTGGGCTACCGCATCAAGCACCTGGGCGTGGCGCGCAGCACGCCAGCCGGTATCGAGTTGCGTGTGCACCCGACACTGATCCCGGCCGATCGCCTGATTGCCAACGTCAATGGCGTGATGAACGCTGTGATGGTCAACGGTGATGCGGCGGGTTCGACCCTGTTCTACGGCGCCGGCGCCGGCATGGAACCGACCGCTTCGTCGGTGATCGCCGACCTGGTGGACGTGGTCCGCGCCATGACCAGCGACCCGGAAAACCGCGTACCGCACCTGGCCTTCCAGCCGGATTCGCTGTCGGCGCACCCGATCCTGCCGATCGAAGCCTGCGAAAGCGCTTACTACCTGCGCATCCAGGCCCAGGATCACCCGGGCGTATTGGCCCAGGTCGCCAGCATCCTGTCGGAGCGCGGCATCAACATCGAGTCGATCATGCAGAAGGAAGTCGAGGAGCAAAACGGCCAGGTGCCGATGATCCTGCTGACTCACCGCGTGCTCGAGCAGCACATCAACGATGCCATCGCTGCCCTGGAAGCCCTGCAAGGCGTGGTCGGCCCGGTGGTGCGGATTCGCGTCGAACACCTGAACTAATCGTTTTGCGACAAGGGCCCCGCAGGTTCGGCGGCCCTTGTCCAGGAATGCTCTAGAGGAGCCAGTCATGCGTTATATCAGCACCCGCGGCCAGGCACCGGCCCTGAATTTCGAAGACGTCCTGCTGGCAGGTCTTGCCACTGACGGCGGCCTGTACGTGCCGGAAAACCTGCCACGTTTTACCCAGGAAGAAATCGCTTCGTGGGCCGGCCTGCCGTACCACGAGCTGGCGTTCCGGGTGATGCGCCCGTTCGTCACCGGCAGCATCCCGGATGCGGACTTTAAAAAGATTCTGGAAGAGACCTACGGCGTGTTCTCCCACAACGCCATCGCGCCTCTGCGCCAGTTGAACGGCAACGAATGGGTGCTGGAGCTGTTCCACGGCCCCACCCTGGCGTTCAAGGACTTCGCCCTGCAACTGCTGGGTCGTTTGCTGGACTACGTACTGGAGAAGCGCGGCGAGCGCGTGGTGATCATGGGTGCCACCTCCGGTGATACCGGTTCGGCCGCCATCGAAGGCTGCAAGCACTGCGAAAACGTCGACATCTTCATCCTGCACCCGCACAAGCGCGTGTCGGAAGTGCAGCGTCGGCAGATGACCACCATTTTTGGTGAGAACATCCACAACATCGCCATCGAAGGCAACTTCGATGACTGCCAGGAAATGGTCAAGAACAGCTTCGCTGACCAGAGCTTCCTGAAAGGCACGCGCCTGGTGGCAGTGAACTCGATCAACTGGGCGCGGATCATGGCCCAGGTCGTCTACTACTTCCATGCATCGCTGCAGTTGGGCGGGCCGGCGCGTTCGGTGTCGTTCTCGGTGCCGACTGGCAACTTCGGCGATATTTTCGCCGGTTACCTGGCGCGCAACATGGGCCTGCCGATCAACCAGTTGATCGTCGCCACCAACCGCAACGACATCCTGCACCGCTTCATGAGCGGCAACCAGTACGTCAAGGAAACCCTGCACGCGACCCTGTCGCCGTCCATGGACATCATGGTTTCCTCGAACTTCGAGCGCCTGCTGTTCGACATGCACGGTCGCAACGGCTCGGCCATTGCCGGCTTGATGGACACCTTCAAGAGCGGTGGCGGCTTCAGCGTCGACGAGGAGCGCTGGACCGAAACCCGCAAGCTGTTCGACTCCCTGGCTGTAGACGACGCGCAGACCTGCGAAACCATCGCAGAAGTCTACGCCCAGACCGGCGAGCTGCTTGACCCGCACACCGCCATCGGCGTTAAGGCGGCCCGTGAATGCCGTCGCAGCCTGGACATCCCGATGGTGATCCTCGGTACCGCCCATCCGGTGAAATTCCCGGAAGCGGTGGAGAAGGCCGGCGTTGGCAAGGCCCTGGAATTGCCGGTGCACCTGGCTGACCTGTTCGAGCGTGAAGAGCGTTGCACCGTCTTGGCCAATGACCTGAAGGCCGTGCAAGCGTTCGTGAGCCAGCACGGCAACCGGGGTAAGCCGCTGTAAGGCACACCGCGTAGACAAAAACGCCGCTTTCCCTTCCTTGGGTCAGCGGCGTTTTTCGTTTCTGGCAGGCCCCGCTGGGTGTAAGCGGCTACGTGAGTAGTTTCTGCGCGATGGCTAACACAGTGCTGAACGCCGTAAACATGGCCATGACGACCCCCAGGGGATACCAGAAATTCTCACGGGTTATTTTATGTGCTTCGGCAGTGAGTTTGCGTTGCTCTGCGTAGATGCGTGATATGTCGGCGTGAATCTTCTCTAACGCAGCTTGCTCTTTGTCGTGTTCCAGCATCGTTTTTATCCTTCGCAATAAGGGCCTTTTGACCTGCGCTCCTGCCTGCAAGGCAAAGTGATCAGCGCCCACCGAGTATAGGATTCACCTTTGCCCTCAGCGCCCGGAAACCCTGAAAACAGCCGCCCATTGCGTAAGCACTTATGTGCGGCCGTTTTTTCGTTGTCATGTTGCAAGCGCATGCTGGAATCCGTCACCCCCTGACGGCCCCATAAAGACGATAAAGCGAACTTTCCTACGTCACAAACAGTCACTTAGGATAGATGCAGCTCCCGTTGAAACGATTGTTCCCGAACTATTGAGTGGTGATCGAGATGGAAAGTATCAGCCTATTGCTCGAAGAAGCACTGAGCCCTTATCAGGTTACGCTGACCACCTCTGGTGTGCAGGACGAGTGCCTGGTGACCGTGAAGAATCCTGCCGGCGCTATCGTGGTCGAACGTGAAGTCGATCGCGCACAATTGATGGACAAGCGCGTACTGGTAGATGTGGTGGATTGCCTGTTGCGCGACCTCAAGATTGCCGAAGGGCGCCTGGAACCGTCGGTCATTGCGGCCTTGCGCAACGCTGCCCAGACCCGCAGCGCCGCCGTCGCATGAAGAATTGTTTATATACGGAAACTTCCTACAGCGTGGCCGGTCAGATTTTGTAACAGCAAGAGCAAACATTGTGCTCCGGTGTTTGTGCCTTGTTGTACTGGTCTTTGTAGGCCACGTTTAACCCTGAAGTGTCTCCCCACGCTTCGGGGTTTCTTTTTGCCTGCGATTTATCCCGTGAGTGCTCAGGGCTCCGGCGAATCCTGGAAGAAACTCGGGTTATCCCGCAGGTAATGCGCGCGCATGATCGGGTCCAGCCATGAGGCATACGACTGCTGTACCGCTTCCTGGGGAATCTCGCGCAATACCTGGTGCCGATATTCCGGCAGGCGTTTGATCAGTCTCGGCGACAGCTGGTCCAGTGCGCCCTGGCCTTTGCGCGGGCCTTCGAAAATGGTCAAGGGCGGCAGGTCACGCAATAGCCAGATCAGCGTGTCTTCAGCGCTGGCCGCCAGGCGCCAGCCGCAGGCCAGCATGACAGTGAGACACAGCTGAACAAGCCGGCGAGTCATCAGATCGCGCCTTCCTCGCGTAAACGCGCAATGGCGGCAGCGTCATAACCGAGTCCGCCCAGCACCACGCTGTTGTGTTCACCCAACTGTGGCCCCACCCATTCGCAGCTGCCCGGTGTGTCCGACAGCTTGGGCACGATGCCCGGCATCTTGAAGTCCTTGCCGCCGGGAAGCTGGGCCTTGAGGAACATCTCCCTGGCGAGGAATTGCGGGTCGCCGAGCATGTCCTCGGCACTGTAGATCCGGCTGGCAGGCACGTCGGCTTTGTTCAGCAGGTCGACCACCTGATCCAGCGGCAACGAGTTCACCCAGCGATCGATCACTCCATACAGCTCGTCACGGCGGCTATCGCGTCCGTCATTGCTGGCAAGCACAGGATCATTGGCCAGGTCTTCGCGGCCAATGGCGCACATGAAGCGCTTGAAGATCGCATCGCCGTTGGCGCCGATCTGCACATGCTTGCCGTCGGCGCTGGTGTGGATCGAGGACGGCGTGATGCCCGGCATGATGTTGCCGGTGCGTTCGCGAATAAAGCCGAATACGTCAAACTCCGGGATCATGCTTTCCATCATGGCGAAGATGGCTTCATACAGCGCCACATCCACCACCTGGCCCTGGCCGCCGTTGACTTCGCGATGACGCAGCGCCATCAGCGCGCCGATCACTGCCCACAGCGCGGCAATTGAATCGCCGATGGAAATGCCGGTACGCACAGGCGGCCGGTCTTCGAAACCGGTGATGTAGCGCAGGCCGCCCATGGACTCACCCACCGCACCGAACCCTGGCTGGTCTTTCATCGGCCCGGTCTGGCCAAAGCCGGAGAGGCGCACCATCACCAGCTTGGGGTTTAGGGCGTGCAGGGTTTCCCAGCTCAGGCCGAGCTTTTCCAGCACGCCGGGGCGGAAGTTCTCGATCAGGATGTCGGCGTCCGCCAGCAAGTGTTTGAGGATCGCCAGGCCGTCCGGGTGCTTGAGGTTCAATGTCAGCGACTGCTTGTTGCGCGCCTGCACGAACCACCACAGCGAAGTGCCTTCGTACAGCTTGCGCCATTTGCGCAGCGGGTCGCCGCCGTCCGGCGATTCGACCTTGATCACCTCGGCACCGAATTCCGCACAGATACGTGAGGCGAACGGGCCGGCGATCAGGGTGCCGAGTTCGATGACTTTCAGGCCGGCAAGCGGTTTGGCATTAAACGACATGGGGATCCTTGTCTGCGCAGGGCGGTGGTGTGATGCCTTTTAACATAGCCGAGTGCCCCTGGGATAAGGATGATGCAGCGCAGGATTCGTTGAATCGCGTCGCCATCGGTTAGACTGGCCGCCTTTCCCTGTCTCTAGAAGTCCGTTCATGGCCCAGCCGTCCACGACCTACAAATTCGAACTCAACCTCACCGACCTCGATCGCTCGGTGTACGAGAGCGTTAAACAGACCATCGCCCGCCACCCTTCGGAAACCGAAGAGCGCATGACCGTGCGTCTTTTGGCCTACGCGCTCTGGTACAACGAGCAGTTGGCGTTCGGCCGTGGCCTGTCAGATGTAGACGAGCCAGCCCTGTGGGAAAAAAGCCTGGATGACCGGGTTCTGCACTGGATCGAAGTCGGCCAGCCCGACGCCGACCGCCTCACCTGGTGCTCGCGTCGCACCGAACGCACCAGCCTGCTGGCCTATGGCAGCCTGCGCGTGTGGGAAGGCAAGGTGGTGCCGGTGGCCAATAACCTGAAAAACGTGCACATCGCCGCCGTGCCTCAGGAAGTCCTCGAGACCCTGGCCAAGGACATGCCGCGTGTTATCAAGTGGGACGTGATGATCAGCGAAGGCACGATCTTCGTCACCGATGATCGCGGCCAACATGAAGTACAACTGCAATGGCTGGTCGGCGAACGCGGCTAAACCTGTAGGAGCCGGCTTATTGTGGTGAGCAAGCTTGCTTGCGCTGGGGTGCGAAGCGCCCCCCAAAAAGCGAGAGGCTGCTGCGCAGCCAACGGGAGCAAGCGCCCTCGCCACAACAAGCCAGCTCCCACATTTGACCTGCGTTGCCCTTAGCCTTGCTAACTAACTGTCGAATAGAAGAGAAGCTCCCGTCACCCCATGCGTATCGATCCTCGTCCGTTGCCTGCTGTCCTGCCGTTTCTCGGTGAATTGCCACCGCTGTTGACCCGTCTCTACGCCGCGCGCGGGGTGCAGTCCGAGGCCGAGCTGGATAAAAGCCTGGCGCGGTTGATTCCCTATCAGCAGCTCAAGGGCATCGACGCAGCGGTGGACCTGCTGGTGACTGCGCTGGAGCAGCGCCAGCGCATCCTCATCGTCGGCGACTTCGACGCCGACGGCGCCACTGCCAGCACCGTGGGCACCCTGGGCTTGCGCCTGCTCGGTGCGGCGCATGTCGACTACCTGGTGCCGAACCGCTTCGAGTACGGCTACGGCCTGACCCCGGAGATTGTCGCCGTTGCACTGCAGCGCGAGCCACAACTGCTGATTACCGTGGACAACGGTATCTCCAGTGTTGAAGGCGTGGCGGCGGCGAAAGCGGCGGGGTTGCAGGTGCTGGTGACCGACCACCACTTGCCCGGCGACGAGTTGCCGGCAGCGGACGCTATCGTCAACCCGAACCAGCCCGGCTGTGAGTTCCCGAGCAAGGCCCTGGCGGGGGTCGGCGTGATCTTTTACGTGCTGATGGCCCTGCGCGCGCGCCTGCGCAGCTTGGGCTGGTACGAGAGCAAGCCACAACCCAACATCGGCGAGCTGCTTGACCTCGTCGCGCTGGGCAGCGTCGCCGACGTGGTGCCCCTGGACGCCAACAACCGCATCCTGGTGCACCAGGGCCTGGAGCGTATTCGCGCCGGTCGTGCGCGGCCGGGGATCAAGGCGATCCTGGAAGTGGCCAAGCGCGATGCGGCTCGCATCACCTCCACCGACCTGGGTTTTATCCTCGGCCCGCGCCTGAATGCCGCCGGGCGCCTGGATGACATGAGCCTGGGGATCGAATGCCTGCTCACCACCGACGTTGCCGCGGCCCGTGAAATGGCCGCGCAACTGGATGGCATGAACCAGGATCGCAAGTCCATCGAGCAAGGCATGCAGCGCGAGGCCCTGGCCCAGCTCAAGGACTTGCCGGTGGAGTCGATGCCCTATGGCTTGTGCCTGTTCGACCCGGAATGGCACCAGGGCGTGATCGGTATTCTGGCGTCGCGCATGAAAGAGCGCTATTTCCGTCCGACCATTGCCTTTGCCGATGCCGGCGATGGCCTGCTCAAGGGCTCAGGGCGCTCTGTGCAGGGGTTTCATATCCGTGATGCCCTGGCGGTGGTCGCAAGCCAGCATCCCAACCTGATCACCAAATACGGCGGCCACGCCATGGCGGCCGGTCTGACACTGCCCGAGGAAAACTTCCCACTGTTTGCCGAGGCCTTTGATGCCGAAGTGCGTCGGCAATTGCGCGAAGAAGACCTCACCGGGCGCCTGCTGTCCGACGGCACCCTGGCGGTGGAAGAGTTTCACCTGGAGCTGGCCCGCGCATTGCGGCATGCCGGGCCCTGGGGGCAGCACTTTCCCGAACCGTTGTTTCACGGCGTGTTTCAGTTGGTGGAACAGCGCGTGGTGGGCGAGCGGCACTTGAAGGTCGTGCTCAAGAGCGAATGCGGGTCCGTGAAGCTTGATGGCATTGCGTTCGGGGTAGACCGTGAAGTCTGGCCGAATCCGACGGTGCGTTGGGTAGAGTTGGCTTACAAGCTGGATGTGAACGAGTTTCGGGGCAATGAAACCGTGCAGCTGATGATTGCGCATATCGAACCGCGCTAGCGTTCAGCCACACCGTAAAGCCAATGTGCAATGGACTTGCTGTAATGAGCGGGCTTGTTGTGGTGAGCGGGCTTGCCCCGCGCTGGGCAGCGAAGCAGCCCCAATAAAAACGCCGCATTCTGTCAGGCAGAAATGCGGCGTCTGGTTGTAGGGCGGCTCCGCCACCCAGCGCGGGGCAAGCCCGCTCACCACAACAAGCGGCTCATCATGGCCAGCCCATCACAGGGTCGGCGTTACTCGGCTTTATCCTTGGCCTGGTGCTTCACGATGATATCCACCAAGCGCTTGGCCAGCGCCGGGTAGTTCTCGTCGAAGTGATGCCCGCCTGGCAACTTCAGGGCTTCACCCACGGCTGTCTTGTCGGTGCAGCCGCTCTCGTCGACTTCTTCTGCACCGTAGATGCACACCACTTTCTCGGGGGGCAGCTTGGCCATTTCCGGGCCGGTGGCGGCTTCTTTGCCGGCGTTGCCCAGCCAACCTTCCACTTCAATCTCGAAGCTGCCAGTGCGTGCAAACGCCAGCAGGATGATTGCGTCCACGCGCTGCTGCTCGTTTTCCGGCAGGCGGTTGTAGATGGCCGGCAATACATCGGCGCCGAACGAGTAACCGGTCAGCACGAAGCGCTTGGTGCCCCACTTCTGGCGGTAGTGCTGCATCAGTTCGGTGAGGTCCTTGGCGCTTTGTTCCGGGGTCTTGTGCTGCCAGTAGTAGCGCAGGGTGTCGATGCCGACCACCGGGTAGCCGATCTTGGCCATTTCACCGGCGACGTCGCGGTCGAGGTCACGCCAGCCGCCGTCGCCGGAGAGGAACAGGGTGACGGTGTCCTTGGCTTGGCCAGCCGGTACTTCAACCACCGGGATCGCCAGGCCGCCGTTGTCCGAGCCCACCAGTTGCTTGCGCAACTCGTTGTTCAGCACTTGCGGGTAATGAATGTCGTAGTCGCTGATGCTGGTGGTGGCGCGTGGTGTGTCGCGTACGAAGCTGGCGGCATCATCGTCAGGGTTGTCGTTCCAGGCCACCAGCCAACTGCCGTGGGCTGCCGTTTTCGGCAGCGGGTCCTTGCAGCCTTCCTGGGTCATGGCGAAACCGACGGAGATGGCATTGGCCTTGTCGTCGTTCTGTGCGGCCAGCCAGCGCCATGCCAGGCTTGCGCCAGGGCCGATGCCGCTGACCAGGGTGGCCGGGCCCTTGAGCTGGCCCAGGGCGCTTTGCAGCGCTTGTTCCTGCAGCTTGCAGTCGTCCTTGGGCAGGATCACCTGGACAATCTGCGCCTTGCCGCCTTGGCTCAAGGCAATCAGTTGGCTGTCTGTCAGGGTTGCATCTGCCATCACGGCTACAGCCACACGGGCTTTGGGCGTGCCGTTCGGGGTCACGCGGGTCATGACCGAACCGTCGGCCTGGGGCAGTTGCTCCAGGGTCGGCTGCGGGGCAGGGCGGTTCCAGTACCAATAGCCGCCACCCAGGATCAGGGCGAGCAGCACTACAAAGGCCAATACATACCGCCAGGAGCGTCGAATCATCAGCGTTTCACCAATCCAGTCAAGCCGCCCGCGATCAGGGCGGCGGTATCGGCCAGCGCCACCAGCGGATCAAGTCCTGCGGGCACGGCCATGTAACGGGGTTCCCAGTCAGGCTGGAACTTGTCTTTGAAGCGGCGCAAACCTTGGAAGTTATACAGTTGCTCGCCGCGACGGAACACCATTGAGCCCAGGCGTTGGGTCAGCGGGGCGCCACGTCGTGGTTGCAGGCCCGACAACGGCACCATGCCGAGGCTGAAGCGGGCGTAGCCGTGACTCTTATAATGTTGAATCAGGCCGACCATCATGAATTCCATGGTCAGCTTGGGCGCGTCCGGGTGGGCGCGCATCAGGTCGAGACTGGCCAGGTCGTGGTTGTAGGTTTCGAGCAGGTTGGCGAAGGCCACCGGGCGCCCTTCGAAGCGAATGATCGCAATGCGAAAGTGCTTGAGGTAGTCATCGCTGAAGCGTCCCAGGGAAAAGCCTTTTTCCCGCACGTTCTTGCCGGTCAACCAGGCATCGGAGATGACCTTGAGCTCGTCCATCGGTGCCGTGCCCGGTTCAAAGATCTCCAGGGACAGGCCGTCCCGCGAGCCGCGGTTCCAGGTGTAGCGCAGGTCCTTCATCTCTTTGCCCTTGGCTTCCAGGTCAAAGCGTTTCAGGTCGACGCGGGCTTCTTCGCCCAGCTTGATCGCGGTGAGGCCGATGTCCATGTAGTACGGCAGGTTCTCTGCACGGACCTGGTAAAACACCGGGCGCGCGTGGTGAATGTCGCACAGGTCGCGGAACTGCCAGATCATTTCGGCCCGTGGCTGGGTCGGGCCGATCGGGTCATACAACGCCACCAGGCTGCGCCCGCGACGGGCGTACATCAGGAAGGCTTCGTCGTTGGGGTGGAACAGCAGCGCCTTGTCGCCCGTGAGCGCCAGGCCGCCGTCGGGTTGGGACGAGGCCATCAGGATCTTGCTGGCGCGTTCCAGTTCGTCAGGGGTGGGCAGGTGGATCACCGGGCGCGCAGTGCGCAGCAGCCAGGTCAGGGACACGATGACCAGCAACACGGCGGCACCCAGCAGCGAACGCAGGCCGCGGGGGGCGTTGGCGTCCAGGGTGAACTGCCACCACAGCTGGTGGCTGTAAGGCACGTCCTGATAGGCGAACAGCAGCAGCCAGATCGAAGCCCCCAGCACGCAGACACTGGCCACCAGGTACAGCGGCGAGAAGGGCAGTTCGGTGAGGCGGCTGGCGCGGTAGAACGAGCGTCGGAAGATCGCCAGCAGGATGGCGGTCATGGTCATCAGGCTGGCTTCTTCCCAGTCGAACCCTTTGAGCAGCGAGAGCAGGGCACCCACCAATAGCAGCACCATGGTCAGCATCCAGGCGGCCGACAAACGTCGACGCAGGCCCTGGGCCAGCAGCAGGCACAGCACGCCGATCAGGCTGGCGCCAAAGTGCGAGGCGTCAATCAGGCGGTGGGGAATCAGGAAACCGATGTTTTCCAGGCGTGAGTCGATTTCGGGCGTGGCGCCAGAAAACAGCAGGACCACGCCAGACAAAAAAACCAGGACGGCCAGTACTGGCGCTGCCAGCCCTGATGCGACCCGCAGGCTTTGCTGGGTCTGGAACAGGCGCTGTGCTTCGTTGACCAGCAGGAACACGCAGGCGATCAGCAGCGGCAGCACCACGTAGATCATGCGGTACAGCAGCAGGGCAGCGGCCAGGGGCGCGGCGCCCAGTTTGTCGGCGAAGGCCGCCAGCAGGATCGCTTCGAATACGCCCACGCCGCCCGGTACATGGCTGAGCACACCGGCGGCCAAAGCCAGCAGGTACACGAGCAGGAAGGGGCCGAAGGGCGGTGCTTCCGGCAGCAGCATATAAAGGACAGTGGCGGCAGCGGCGACGTCCAATGCGGTGATGATCAACTGCAGGAACGTCAAGCGCCGGCCAGGCAGGCGCAGGGTGCGGCGGCCGGCCTTGACCAGTAGGTTGTCCGGATAAGGCTGTTCGGGCAGGCGACGGCGATAAATACCGATGCACAACACCGCCGACAACAGCAGCACGGCGCCGGCAATGCCGCCGAGCAGGCTTTGTGACAGATGCAGGTAGGTGGATGCCGCCGGCAAGTTGCTCAATGTGGCCAAGGCGGCCAGCGGTGGCAGCGCGCAGCCCAGGGCCAGGCTGGCGAACACGGTCATGTGCGCGACTTCCGAGGCCCCGATGCCATGGCGTGCATATAAACGGTAGCGTACCGAACCACCCGAAAGCATCGACAGGCCAATCGCATTGCCGATGGCAAATGCGGTAAAGCCACCTAGGGCCAGGGTCTTGGCGGGCAGTTTTACCCCCGCGTAGCGTGCGCCGGAAAATTCGTAGCCCAATAGAATGACGAAACCGGCGACAGCTGCCGCCAATGCGCCGAGCAGGGCAGGCTTGGGCACTTCCAGGATCGAATCGTGGAGGGCGTAGAGGTCGAGTTCCAGCAGCAGGTGGCGGCAGGCGATCAGGGCGATGGCGAACAGCAACAACGTGACGGCCAGCCCAAGGGGTTGCCGGTACTTGCTCACCAGATCCAGCCAGCGCAAACGAGTAGGAGTGATCGGTTGTTCTGCTGTGACAGTGTCTTGTGGTTCAGACGAGTTGGCGCGCATCAATCACCTCGTGGATTGTGCGCGACAGGATGGAGGTATCCAGCCAAGTTACCAATCCCTATGGACAAAATAATTGCAAATATTAACGCGTATCACCGGGGGCGGCGACAGCGGCCATTGGTCGTAGAGGGTAGCGCTTGAGCATTGAGCATAGCTTGCAAGGAAATGGACTCAACAAACCGTGTACGGTTTCATGAAAGATGCCATGCCATTGTTTCAGAAGAACTTTTTTACCGGATACAAAAAAGGCCACTCTTTCGAGTAGCCTTTTTTGATGTTTGGTTGCGGGAGCCGGATTTGAACCGACGACCTTCGGGTTATGAGCCCGACGAGCTACCAGACTGCTCCATCCCGCGTCTGTGGGCGGCATTCTACAGCCCAGCGGCGAGGTGTCAACCGTTAATGGATGTATCGGTCAAATAAGTGTGGAATTGTTGCTCAGGCAACCTAAGTTTCAGATTGGAAAAGGTTTTTGTATTGAGCGGGCTGGTTGTGGTGAGCGGGCTTGCCCCGCGCCGGGTGGCGAAGCCGCCCCAACAAAGGCACCGCCGAGCCCCTGATAAGCCAGGTCGCCGGGTTTGCGGTGGCTTCGCCACCCGGCTCGGGGCAAGCCCGCTCACTACAAAACAGGCACGCACAAAAAAGGCCACTCTTTCGAGTAGCCTTTCTTGATGTTTGGTTGCGGGAGCCGGATTTGAACCGACGACCTTCGGGTTATGAGCCCGACGAGCTACCAGACTGCTCCATCCCGCGTCTGTGTGTCGGCATTCTACAGATGAACGCCGGTGTGTCAACCCGTGAGTTGAAGAAAAGCGCTTGTGGTTCAATCGGTTAGCTCTCCATGAAGGCCTCTTGATACCCTGCGAGCCCAGTCTGGCCGAGGGTTTCAGCTCTATCGGCATGCCAGATTCGATTGAGAAAATAAATTCATCCGGGAATTTTCCTACCGCTCAAGCGGAAGATTCAAACTACTGGTGCTATATACAGGGGTGGATGCGATACTGGACACCCGTAGGTACACACCCCGTTTATATGACGCAGCGCAAAATCATCCACGTCGACTGTGATTGCTTCTACGCCGCCATCGAGATGCGCGATGACCCGAGCCTGGCGCAAAAGCCACTGGCGGTGGGCGGCTCGGCGGACCGGCGCGGCGTGATTGCGACCTGCAACTACGAGGCGCGTGCCTATGGCGTGCGCTCGGCCATGTCATCGCGCCATGCCTTGAAGCTGTGCCCGGACCTCACCATCGTCAAGCCGCGCATGGATGCCTATAAGGAAGCGTCGAAGGAAATCCAGTCGATCTTCCGCGACTACACCGACCTGATCGAACCGCTGTCGCTGGATGAAGCCTATCTGGACGTGTCCGACAGCCCGCACTTTGGCGGCAGTGCCACGCGCATTGCCCAGGACATTCGCCGCCGCGTCTCCAACCAGTTGCACATCACCGTGTCCGCCGGTGTGGCGCCGAACAAGTTCCTGGCGAAGATCGCCAGCGACTGGAAGAAACCCAATGGGTTGTTCGTGATCACGCCGGACCAGGTCGAGGACTTCGTCTCGCAGTTGCGCGTGAGCAAGTTGCACGGTGTTGGCAAGGTCACGGCGGACAAGCTCGCGCGTCTGGGAATCGAAGACTGCCTGCAACTGCGCGAATGGAACAAGCTGGCGCTGGTGCGCGAGTTCGGCAGTTTTGGCGAGCGGCTGTGGAGCCTGGCACGTGGGATCGATGACCGTGTGGTGCAGAACGACAGTCGCCGGCAATCGATCAGTGTGGAAAACACCTACGACGTGGACTTGCCCGATCTCTCAAGCTGCCTGGCCAAACTCCCCGAACTGATGGACACCCTGGCCGGGCGCATGGCGCGCATCGACAGCAGTTACCGGGCGGGCAAGCCGTTCGTCAAGGTGAAGTTTCATGATTTTACCCAGACGACACTGGAGCAGGCGGGGGCAGGGCGGGACCTGGAGAGTTATCAACAGCTGCTGACGCAGGCATTCAATCGCGGCGGGAAACCGGTGCGGTTGCTGGGGATCGGCGTGCGGTTGTTGGATTTAAGCAATGGCAACGAACAACTTGAATTCTCCTGGTAGAAACCGGATTAAAAACCTATAAGTCGCCGGCTTGCCGGCGATGGCGATCTACCAGCCGCCTCATGTGCAAGCTGACCTGGCGCCATCGCTGGCAAGCCAGCTCCTACAGTTTTATCGTCGTTGTGCTTAGCGAGCGCCAGGATCTGCCACCAACCGCCCCGCATCCTTGGTGAGCGCCTGCAGGAATTCCTGCTGCAACTCGGGATCATTGCGGGTCAGTTCGATCAGGCTTTGTTCCAGCTCGCTGGCTTCTTCTTCCAGGCCCAGCTCCGACAAGCGCTTGACGCGGTGCACCCACTGGCTGACTTCGTCGTCTTCCAGATCGTCGTAGATCAGGCCGTGGGCTTCCAGCAACTTGCCGCGCAGGGTGTTGCTGATCGCCAGTGTCGAGTCCGAATGCACGTCGTCCTGGCCATCTTCCACGCTGATTTTCAAGGTCGTGACGCGGTTCAGGTCCTGCTCGGCAAACGGGCTGTCCAACAGGTTCAGGCGCAGGACGCCGTTGCGGTCGGTGGTCAGCTCATGCACTTGCTTGCCCGCAGTGACCTGCACCGGGCGTTCGCTCCAGGGCAGGCTCGAATACTCCACACGCTTGTCACGCTGGACTTCATCGATACCCGCCAGGTTCTGTTGCGCACGGCCGTGGGATTGCACGTTCATGAACGGGTTGAGGCCGTCCACGCCGTAGGTCAGCCAGTCGTGAGTCATGCTGGTCGGCAGGTTGCCGAGGGCGAAGATATTCGCCACGTTGGCGCCCGCGCCCGCCACCAAGGCGACCGCCCCCAGTGGCATCTCATAGAGTTTGCGCCAGGGTTGATAGGGGGTGTAGCGGTCGTAGCGACGGGTGACTTCGAACTCGGTGACCTCGAAGGTCTTCTGCTCGTGAATGCGAACTCGGCGTTGCGGCAGTTCCAACACTTTGGGGTCGCCTACATCGATCTGCAGGCTGTGGTCGAGCAACTTACGCTCGACCCGCTCCTCGTGCTCACTGCGTTGCGACATCTGGTTGGCGCAGCCGCTGACCAGCAGGGCGCCGCACAAGGCGGCGCCCCCCAGGGCTCTGGTGTTTCGCTTGAACATGACTTCTCTTGATCTGGTTTTCAGCGACGAATACGCGCCTGAAGGAAAGACAGCACGTCAGCCACCGGCAACGGTTGGGCTTCGGCTTCGGTCCGGCTCTTGTATTCCAGATTGCCATCGGCCAGGCCGCGGTCACTGACCACGATCCGGTGCGGGATGCCAATCAGCTCCATGTCGGCGAACTTGATGCCCGGGCTGGTTTTCTTGTCCCGGTCATCGAGCAGCACTTCAAAACCAGCAGCCGTCAGTTCGGCGTACAGCTTGTCGGTGGCTTCGCGTACTTGCTCGGTTTCATACCGCAGCGGTACCAGGGCGACCTGGAACGGCGCCAAAGCGTCACTCCAGATGATGCCTTTCTCGTCGTTGTTCTGCTCGATGGCAGCCGCCACCACGCGGGATACGCCAATGCCGTAGCAACCCATTTCCAGGGTGATCGGCTTGCCGTTCTCGCCCAGCACTTCGCACTTCATCGCCTTGCTGTACTTGTTGCCCAGCTGGAAGATGTGCCCGACTTCGATGCCGCGCTTGATTTCCAGGGTGCCCTTGCCATCCGGGCTTGGGTCACCGGCCACCACGTTGCGCAGGTCGGCCACGGTCGGAACTGGCAGGTCACGCTCCCAGTTCACGCCGAAGTAGTGCTTGTCGTCGATGTTGGCACCGATACCGAAGTCGCTCATCAGCTCGACCGAGCGGTCGATGATGATCGGCAGCGGCAGGTTCAGTGGGCCGAGCGAGCCGGCACCGGCGCCAATGGCGTCGCGCAGTTCGGCGTCGGTAGCCATGACCAGCGGGCTGGCCACGCCAGGTTGCTGGGCAGCCTTGATTTCGTTGAGTTCGTGGTCGCCACGGATCACCAGGGCGATCAGCTTGCCTTCTTCTTCGGCGCGCACGATCAGGGTCTTGATGGTCTTTTCAATCGGCAGATTGAATTTTTCCACCAGGGCCGCGATGGTCTTGGTGTCCGGCGTGTCCACCAGGCGCAGCTCCTCAGTCGGTGCTGCGCGGGAGGTTTCCCGTGGCACGGCTTCGGCTTTTTCGATGTTCGCTGCGTAGTCGGAGCCGTTGCTGAACACGATGTCGTCTTCGCCGGACTCGGCCAGTACGTGGAACTCGTGGGAGCCGGCGCCGCCGATGGAGCCGTTATCCGCTTCAACCGGGCGGAATTTCAGGCCCAGGCGCGTGAACACGTTGCAGTAGGCAGTGTGCATGCGGTCGTAGGTGACCTGCAGCGAAGCCTGGTCAGCGTGGAACGAATAGGCGTCCTTCATGATGAATTCACGGCCGCGCATCAGACCGAAGCGTGGGCGGATTTCGTCACGGAACTTGGTCTGGATCTGATACAGGTTCAGCGGCAGCTGCTTGTAGCTGCTCAGCTCGTTGCGCATCAGGTCGGTGATCACTTCTTCGTGGGTCGGGCCGGCGCAGAAATCGCGGCCATGACGATCCTTGAAGCGCAGCAACTCAGGGCCGTACTCTTCCCAGCGCCCGGATTCCTGCCACAGTTCAGCCGGTTGGGTGCTCGGCATCAACACTTCCAGAGAGCCGGCGGCGTTCATTTCTTCACGAACGATGGCTTCGACCTTGCGCATCACCTTCAAGCCCATGGGCAGCCAGGTGTACAGGCCGGAGGCCAGTTTGCGGATCATGCCGGCACGCAGCATCAGCTGGTGACTGATCACGACCGCGTCGGAAGGCGTTTCTTTCTGTGTGGCGAGCAAATATTGACTGGTACGCATGGTAGGCCGTTGTCGGTTGCTTGGACTTGAAATGACTTGGGATTGTACGGGCGCAAGCTGTCGCCGTACAGGCATCAGAATGTTGGGCTGTCTGTAGGAGCAGAGCTTGCTCGCGATTGGGGGCACCTCGGTCCAGCTTTTAAAGGGCCCCCCAATATCAGTCTTCGACCGGCGGACTCAACCGCGCCCGCCGATTCTCCTGATACCAATGCAAGGCAATCAGCAGCAGCGTCGGTACACCCAGCATGCAGGTGATCAGGAAGAAGTTGTGATACCCGAACTTCTCCACCATCACCCCCGAGTACCCGCCGATCAGGCGCGGCAGCAACAGCATGATCGAGCTGAGCAAGGCGTATTGAGTGGCGGAGAACTTCAGGTTGGTCAGGCTCGACAGATAGGCGACAAACGCCGAGGTCGCCAGCCCGGAGCTGAAGTTGTCCAGGGAGATGGTGAAGATCAGCATCTGCAGGTCCGGGCCCATGTCGGCGAGCATCACGAACAGCAGGTTGGTGCCCGCCGACGCCACGCCGCCGATGAACAGGATCGGCAGGATACCGAAACGCACGATCAGCAGGCCACCCATGCCGGCGCCCAGCAGGGTCATGATCAGGCCGAAGATCTTGCTGACCCCGGCGATCTGGTCCTTGGTAAAGCCCTGGTCGATGTAGAACACGTTGGCCATCACACCCATCACGGTGTCGGACATGCGATAGGTAGCGATCAGCCCCAACAACAGCAACGCCTGCCAGCGGTAGCGCAGGATGAAGTCGTTGACCGGCGTCAGCACGGGGGCCAGGCCACGGCGGCCCATGGCCGAGAGGCACAGGGCGGTGAGGGTGATATAGAGGATGGCACGCAGGAAGGCGCGGTCCTCCATCAGCAGCTCCCACAGGCTGACCCCGTGGAACAGCACGCTGGCGAAATCGGTGTTGAACAGTTGGGTGAACATCGCCGGTACCGACACCAGCAGCACGATCAGTACAAACACCGAGACCAACTGATGCACGAAGCTGTAGCGCCCGGCCTGCAGTTGGGTACGCAGCGGCACATTGGGTTCGCGCATGAACAGGGTGGTCAGCAGCGCCGGAATCATCAACACGCCGAACAGCACATAGGTGCCGGTCCAGGCCGAGTGCTTATAGTTGAAGCCGGTGGAGCCAAAACCTTCGGCGAAAAACAGTGCACCCGCGGTGGCCAGCAGGGCGGCGATGCGGTAACCGGACATGTAGCTGGCGGCCAGGGCGGCCTGGCGGCTGTCGTCGGCGATCTCCAGGCGGTAGGCGTCGACGGCGATGTCTTGGGTGGCGGACGCAAAGGCGACGATGACGGCGATAGCGATCAGCCAGGACAGGTGTTTCTGCGGGTCGCAAAAGCCCATGCCGATCAATCCGAGGATCACCAGCGATTGGGCCAGTACCAGCCAGGAGCGACGACGCCCGAGTTTGCCGAGCAGCGGCAGGCGCCATTGGTCGAGCAGTGGCGACCACACCCATTTAAAGGCATACGCCAGGCCGATCAGGCTCGCATAGCCGATGGTCTCGCGGGCCACACCGGCCTCACGCAACCACACTGAAAGCGTCGAGAACACCAACATGTAAGGCAAGCCGGCGGCAAAGCCGAGCAACAACAGCACTAACGTCGAAGGGCTGGCATAGGCGGCGAGCGCGGCGCGCCAGGTTTTACGGGGCATGGGCTGGAGTCTGCCTCAGATTTGCGGAAACAAAGCGCGCACTCTAACCGCTGTGCTCTACCGGGCGCCAGCCATGGCGCTGAATATCCACGCGATTGTTGCGGACAGTGACGCCTTCATCGCGCAAACGCGCGCGTTGTTCATCACCTGACGCACTGCCCACCGGCAGACTTATCCGACCACCGGCACCCAGCACGCGGTGCCAGGGCAGCCTGGTGTCTTCGGGAAGCTGGCTCAACGTGCGTCCCACCCAGCGTGCCGCACGGCCGAGGCCAGCCAGGTGCGCCAGCTCACCGTAACTCACCACGCAACCTTCGGGCACTTGCGCCAGGGTCAGGTACAGCGCGGTACGGCGCATTTCGGCGGGGCTTTGTGGTGGTTCGGCGGGCTGATTCACGGTAGGCATATCCATTGATACCGACGGCACAATTGTAGGAAAGGTCTGTAAGTGTGCTGATGAGAATTGAACTCAACATAAATCCTTGAGTCAGTCCTAGCTATCTAACACGATAATCGCCCCTTTTCGCCAACCTTGAGCTCCTTATCCGCTTATGTTGTCCAGAACCCTGCTATGCCTCGCTGTTTTCAGCGCCTCCACGCCCTTGTTGGCCGATACCGTCTGGTTGAAGAACGGTGACCGCCTGACCGGCAAGATCAAAGTCTTCGACGGGGGCAAGCTGCTGATCCAGACCGATTACGCAGGCGCCATCCCGGTAGACTGGAAACAGGTGAAAACCCTGGAGAGCGACCAGGAGCTGCTGGTCAAGCAGGACGCCTATACCGGCGAGAAGGCCAAGTCCCTGAAAGCGGCGGACGATGGCAAAGTGGTCCTGGCCAACGGCGAAGCGCCCAAGACCGTCGAACTGGCCAGCATCCAGCAGATCATCAAGCCCAAGCCGGTGGTCGAAGACCTGGTGTGGAAGGGCAATGTAGACATGGCGCTGGACTATAAACGCGCCGATAAAGACACCAACGACTACGACATCGACTTCAAGACCACCGCCCGCCATGGTCAATGGCGCCATACCGGGCAGGGCGAGTACAACCGCGAGTTCCAGGACGACGTCACCACCACCGACAACTGGGCCCTGGAATACGACCTCGACCGTTTCCTGACCGAGCACTGGTTCTGGCAGGGGCGCTTGACCTACAAACGCGACAAGGTTGAAGACCTGTCCCGTCAGCGCACCGTCGGCACGGGCCCGGGCTATCAGTTCTGGGACGATGAATTGGGCGCGTTCTCCCTGGGCTCGCTGGTCAACCGCACCGACTATGAATACGCCGACGGCGGCAAGGACAACTTCTATTCCCTGGCCATGAAGTGGAATTACAACCGCTACCTGGTGGGCAAGACCGTCGAATTCTTCACCAACGGCGAAGTGGGCAAGCCCATCGGCGGTCCGGCGGAATACTCGTTGGACGCAGAAATGGGCCTGCGCTACAAGGTCACCGAGTGGGCGTCGCTCAACCTCAAGGCCGAACGCGACGTTATCAGTGGAGACTCCGACAGCAGCCTGAGCAAGACTCGCTATACCGCAGGCTTCGGCGTGGCCTGGTAACAAAGCCGGACAAAACCTGCTTGGCAACCTTTGCGGATAATGATTACCTTGTGTTGAGATCCATTCCCATATGCCATGGGCGGCTGAATACCCGAGGAGTCATACGTTGAGCGCACAGGTTGCCAAGAACGCCCGAGAGCTGTTGCTCAAGGAATACCGTGGGGCTCTCTCCACATTGTCCAAAGCCATGCCCGGCTTCCCTTTCGGTTCGGTCGTGCCGTATTGCCTCGACGAGCAGGGCCGTCCGCTGATCCTGATCAGCCGCATTGCCCAGCACACCCATAACCTGCAAAAAGACCCCAAGTGCTCCTTGCTGGTAGGCGAGCGTGAGGCCGATGACGTGCAGGCCGTCGGGCGCCTGACGTACCTGGCCGAAGCCGAGAAACTGGAAGAGGGCGATGCCATCGAGGCGGCGGCCGAGCGTTATTACCGCTACTTCCCCGATTCGGCCAACTACCACAAGGCCCATGACTTCGATTTCTGGGTACTCAAGCCGGTACGCCACCGTTACATCGGCGGCTTCGGGGCGATTCACTGGGTCGACCAATTGACCCTGGCCAACCCGTTCGCCGGCAAGGCGGAACGCAGCATGATCGAACACATGAACAGCGATCACACCAAGGCCATCGCCCACTACGTCGAGCTGGCGGGCCTGCCTGCCACCGAGCCTGCACAATTGGCCGGTATCGACAGTGAGGGCATGCACCTGCGTATTGGCCAGTCGCTGCATTGGTTGCCGTTTGCAGAGTCTTGCAACACGCCGACACAAGTCCGCGAGGCCCTGGTTTCATTGGCTCACGCCGAGGTCTGGCCGAAAAAAGAGCCCGCCAACGCTTGAATTCACGAAATGGCGACGTCATCTAAGGTGGACTGGCAAGGCATTCTTGCGTTGAGGAACCATTTGATGCGCCCTTTTTTATTGCTCTTTCTGCTGTTCCCGGTGTTGGAGCTGTTCGTATTCGTTCAAGTCAGCGGTGCGATCGGGTTTTTCCCGGCGCTGCTGCTGATCATTCTCGGCTCGATGCTCGGCGTCCTGGTGCTGCGCGTCGCCGGCCTGGCCACGGCACTGCGTGCCCGTGAAAGCCTGAACCGCGGTGAACTGCCCGCCCAGACCATGCTTGAAGGCCTGATGATGGCCCTGGCCGGTGGCCTGTTGATCCTGCCGGGCTTCATCAGTGACGTGGTCGGCCTGGTCATGCTGTTGCCAGTCACCCGCAAGCTGCTGGCCGGCAAAATGCGCCAGCGTGCCGAAGAGGCTGCGATTCGCCAGCGCGCTTTCGCCGACGACCTGCAACCCCGTGGCGGTCCGGCGCCACGCCAGCCGTTGGGGCGTGAAGGTGATGTGATCGAAGGCGAGTTCGAACACCGCGACAGCAAATAACCGCTTTACTGGCACGGCACCTTCGGGTGCCGTGTTGCTTTCAGCCGTCGGCACCTGCAAAAAAAATCCGCCGAGGCCCCTTGTAATAAGCTTATGCGCCCTTATGTAACGGTCACCGCAAGGTTTCTGGTGGCAACACCAGACAGACTTCCGCGTCTTGCCTGGCGAGACGCGACCGGCACCGCCGGAATACAACCCGCCGGTACAGACACCGGCCGATGAAAAACACAATTAGGAGAGATCGACAATGAGCAAGCTTCGTCCTCTGCACGACCGCGTCGTAATCCGTCGCAGCGAAGAAGAAAAGAAAACCGCCGGCGGGATCGTTCTGCCAGGTTCGGCTGCTGAAAAAGCCAACCACGGTGTGATCGTCGCTGCTGGCCCAGGCAAGACGCTGGAAAACGGTGAAGTACGTGCGCTGGCCGTTAAAGTCGGTGACAAGGTTGTATTTGGCCCTTACTCCGGCAGCAACACTGTGAAAGTCGACGGCGAAGACCTGCTGGTCATGGCTGAGAACGAGATTCTCGCCGTACTGGAAGGCTGATTTCCCGCTCATTTTCCCGTTATTCCAAAGTATTTAAGGACTATCGATCATGGCTGCTAAAGAAGTTAAATTCGGCGATTCCGCCCGCAAGAAAATGCTCACCGGTGTCAACATCCTGGCTGACGCAGTAAAAGCGACCCTGGGCCCAAAAGGCCGTAACGTGATCATCGAGAAGAGCTTCGGCGCTCCGACCATCACCAAGGACGGCGTTTCCGTCGCCAAAGAAATCGAACTCAAAGACCGTTTCGAAAACATGGGCGCGCAGCTGGTCAAAGACGTTGCCTCCCGTGCCAACGATGATGCAGGCGACGGCACCACCACCGCTACCGTTCTGGCCCAGGCGATCGTCAACGAAGGCTACAAAGCCGTCGCTGCCGGTATGAACCCGATGGACCTCAAGCGCGGCATCGACAAGGCCACCATCGCCATCGTCGCCGAGCTGAAAAACCTGTCCAAGCCATGCGCTGACACCAAGGCTATCGCTCAGGTAGGTACCATCTCCGCCAACTCCGACAGCTCCATCGGCGACATCATTGCCGAAGCCATGGAAAAAGTCGGTAAAGAAGGCGTGATCACCGTTGAAGAAGGCACTGGCCTGGAAAACGAACTGTCGGTTGTAGAAGGCATGCAGTTCGACCGTGGCTACCTGTCCCCGTACTTCGTCAACAAGCCAGACACCATGGTTGCCGAGCTGGACAGCCCGCTGATCCTGCTGGTCGACAAAAAGATCTCGAACATCCGCGAAATGCTGCCAGTGCTGGAAGCCGTTGCCAAAGCCGGCCGCCCACTGTTGATCGTTTCCGAAGACGTTGAAGGCGAAGCCTTGGCGACTCTGGTTGTGAACAACATGCGTGGCATCGTCAAAGTCGCAGCCGTCAAGGCGCCAGGCTTCGGCGATCGTCGCAAGGCCATGCTGCAGGATATCGCCGTTCTGACCGGCGGTACCGTTATCTCCGAAGAGATCGGCCTGAGCCTGGAAAGCGCCACCCTGGAAAACCTGGGTAGCGCCAAGCGCGTGACCATCTCCAAGGAAAACACCATCATCGTTGACGGTGCTGGCGTTGAAGTCGACATCCAGTCGCGCATCACTCAGATCCGTGCCCAGGTTGCCGAAACGTCCTCGGACTACGACCGTGAAAAACTGCAAGAGCGTCTGGCCAAACTGTCTGGCGGCGTTGCAGTGATCAAGGTTGGCGCTGGTTCCGAAGTTGAAATGAAAGAGAAGAAAGCCCGCGTTGAAGACGCCCTGCACGCAACCCGTGCAGCCGTTGAAGAAGGCGTGGTACCTGGCGGTGGCGTTGCGCTGATCCGTGCTCTGGAAGCCTTGACCAACCTGACCGGCGACAACGCCGACCAGAACGTCGGTATCGCAGTACTGCGTCGCGCTGTTGAAGCGCCACTGCGCCAGATCGCTGCCAACTCCGGCGACGAGCCAAGTGTTGTGGTCAACGAAGTCAAGAACGGCAAAGGTAACTACGGTTACAACGCTGCGACTGGCGTCTATGGCGACATGATCGAAATGGGCATCCTGGACCCTACCAAGGTGACTCGTTCCGCGCTGCAAGCCGCGGCTTCCATCGGCGGTCTGATCCTGACCACCGAAGCTGCAATTGCCGACGAGCCGAAGGCTGAAGGCGCGGCTGGCGGCGGTATGCCAGATATGGGCGGTATGGGTGGCATGGGCGGCATGATGTAAGCCAGCCTTACCCCTGTACTGAAAAAGCCCCGCGGGCAGTGATGCCGGCGGGGTTTTTTTATGCCTGGGTTTCGCCAGGCGTGAGGGGGCATCATCCTGGCAGCCTTTCTGTGGGCTCCGGGTGAAGCGATAGTGAAAAACTCGTGAAGCGAATCAATTGGTTGAAAAA
The DNA here is from genome assembly GCF_000612585.1 of Pseudomonas sp. CHM02. Taxonomy (GTDB): domain Bacteria; phylum Pseudomonadota; class Gammaproteobacteria; order Pseudomonadales; family Pseudomonadaceae; genus Aquipseudomonas. The sequence continues at coordinate 91,628 of NZ_JFCA01000005.1, read as the reverse complement.
ACTTATAGAGTCGCGCCGCTGCCCTAGTCGTAAGCCACACTTGGCCTTAAGCTGCGCGAGCCAACACGGCCGTTACCGCGTACGGAGACACTGCCCATGCGAATTTTATTGGTTGAAGACAACCGCGATATTCTGGCCAACCTGGCGGATTACCTGGGTTTGAAGGGCTATACCGTGGACTGTGCGCAGGACGGTTTGTCAGGCCTGCACCTGGCCGCCACCGAGCATTACGACCTGATCGTGCTCGACATCATGTTGCCTGGCATCGATGGCTACACCCTGTGCAAGCGCCTGCGTGAAGACGCACGCCGGGACACGCCGGTGATCATGCTCACCGCCCGTGACCAGTTGGATGACCGGCTGCAGGGCTTCAAGTCCGGCGCCGATGATTACCTGCTCAAGCCGTTTGCCCTCTCGGAGCTGGCCGCGCGTATCGAAGCCGTGCTGCGTCGGGCCCAGGGTGGCGGTCGCCGTGCCCTGCAGGTGGGTGACTTGAGCTACGACCTCGATACCCTGGAAGTGACCCGTGAAGGGCGCCTGCTCAAGCTCAACCCGGTCGGCCTGAAGTTGCTGGCGGTGTTGATGCAGAAGAGCCCGCATGTGCTGCGCCGCGAAATTCTCGAAGAGGCCCTGTGGGGCGATGACTGCCCGGACAGCGACAGCCTGCGCAGCCACGTTCACCAATTGCGTCAAGTGATCGATAAACCGTTCGCCAAGCCGCTTCTGCAAACGGTGCACGGCGTCGGTTATCGCTTGGCCGAGGGTCGAGATGGAGTTTAAGCAAAGCCTTGCCCAGCGGATCATCATTGCCTTTGCCTTGATGAGTGCGTTGGTGGCGGGGGCCTTCGCCATGGGTATCGTTGCGACTGTGCACCTGGTGGAAGAGAAATTGATCTCGGCGGGCCTGGGCGGTGACTTGCAGCGACTGCTGCTGATGGACACGGTCGAGGACTGGCGCCACCGGCCCGAGCCGGACCAACTGTTTTATTTCAGCGGCGGGCCAGGCGACTTTGAGTTGCCCAAGGATCTGCGCCATCTTGAGCCTGGCTTTCATGAAGTGTTCCGCGAAGCACTGTCGTACCACGCCATGGTCGAAGTGGTCGACGGAAGGCGCTACGTGCTGTTGCAGGATCAGAGCGATTTCGAAGAGCGCGAGCGCGTGCTGTTTGCCGTCGTGTTGGTGGGTTTCGTACTCAGCCTGGCGCTGGCAGTGTTCCTCGGCTGGGTGCTGGCGCGCAAAGTGATGGCACCGGTGGTGCGCCTGGCTCGTCAGGTACGTCATCGCGACCAACTGCTGGGCCTGGCACCGCCCCTGGCGCCGGACTATGCGGCGGACGAAGTGGGCGAATTGGCCGTGGCTTTCGATGCCACGCTGGGGCGCCTGCGCCAGGCGCTGTCCCGTGAGCAGCTGTTTACCAGCGATGTCAGCCACGAATTGCGCACGCCGTTGATGGTGCTGGCCAGTTCCTGCGAGCTGTTGCTGGAAAACCCGGCCATTGACCAGCGCGGGCGTAATCAGGTCGAGCGCATCGCCCGTGCCTGTGAAGAAATGCGCGAACTGGTGCAAACCTTCCTGATGCTGGCGCGTGCCGAACATGACGACGGCACCATGTCGCCCCAGGTCAGCCTGGAGCAAGTGGCCGACGATCTGCTTGGCATCTGGCGCGAGCCCATCGAGCGCAAGGGGCTGGAATTGATCTACCAGCCCGGCAACCCGCTGGATACCCGTTACAACGCCACCTTCCTGCACGCGGTGATGGGCAACCTGTTGCGCAATGCCTTGCACTACACCGAGCACGGCTTTATCCGCCTGACCCTGGAGCCGGACGGCTTTGTGGTGGAAGACACCGGCGTCGGCATTCCCGAAGACAAGCGCGAAGCGATGTTCGAGCCGTTCGTGCGCGGCAACGAGAAGCGCGGTGAAGGCCTTGGCCTGGGGTTGTCGCTGGTCCAGCGGATCTGCGAGAACCAGGGCTGGAGCGTGAGCCTCAGCACCATGGAGCCCAACGGCTGCCGCTTTCATGTGCAATTGAGTCAGGTCAACGCCTGACTCCACCCCCTGCCGCTATCCTGCCAGAGATCGCCGCTATTCGGCGAAGATGGCCCCGTGATATCGCTTGTGTCTGTAAAGTCTTGAAATGTATGAGATTGGACAGGACAACTTTTTCACACTTGGTTGACCAGTTGCTCACAGTTCACTGCTTAAGGTTGTAGGCATCAGTAACTGGAGATCAGTGATGTCTACCCCGATCAAGCTCGAATTTTCCGAAAAGTACGACGACGAGCACGCGCAAAATTATTTGCTCAAGCATCAGGACAATCTGGCTCGCCGGCTGTCCCACAAACGCGACGAGCAATTGGCGCGCGGCGCGCTGGCCATGGCCGGTGAGCCGGGGCTGGTGCTGGACCTGCCATGCGGGGCCGGGCGGTTCTGGCCGCTGCTGGCCGAGAAACCCAACCGCGTGATTATCGGTGCCGACAATTCGGCGTCGATGTTGAAGGTCGCGACGATCGCCCAACCGGCGGACGTGGTGAAACGGGTACGGCCCTTGCAGACATCTGCCTTTGATATCGATCTGCCAGATAACTCGGTCGACAGCATCTTCTGCATGCGGCTCATGCACCACATTGGTGAGCCGGCGCACAGGCTGGCGATATTGCGGGAGTTTCAGCGTGTTACCCGCGACAGCGTGATCGTTTCGCTGTGGGTGGACGGCAATTTCAAGGCCTGGAAACGCAAGCGCGCCGAAGTAAAACGTCGCAAGAAAGGTGAGCAGGAAGGTTACCAAAACCGGTTTGTGTTACCGGCTGCTACCGTTGAAGCAGAATTCGAGGAAGCCGGTTTCCGTGTCCAGGAGTCGCTGGACTTCATACCGCTCTACGCCATGTGGCGAGTGTATGTATTGCGCAAGAGGTAACAGGATGGCAGTTGAGTGCGTAGCAGGCAGTCACGTAGCTCCCGAAGAGCGATTTGAGTATTTCTGGCGCCAGCAGGGCGAGTGGGTCGAGGAGCCCAACCGTCGGCGTGGTGGTGAAAGTGGCGTGCAGCGGGTGACGGGCCCCAATGGGCGCCTGCTCTACAGCAAACGCCAGACCGGGCATATCTACCGCAGCTGGTTGCACCCCTTCGGTCGCCCCACGGTGTTGCGCGAACGCGATGCCATCAAGGGCCTGCGCCTGTTGGATGTGCGTGTGCCGGAAATGGTGTTTTGCGAGGCGCGTCGCGACCCCGAACACCAATGGAAGGCCCTGTTGGTCACCGCCGCCCTCGACGGTTTCGACGAAATTGAAAACTGGTACGCCGCCGGTGGCCGCGAGCACTACGGCGAGTGGGTGCATGAGCGTTTACTCAAGGAATTGGCCGGGACGCTGGCGCGGATGCACAAGGGCCGTTGGCAGCACGGTTGCCTGTACATCAAGCATATTTTCGTGCGGGTGACGGGTGAAGGTGATTCGGCCAACGTGGAAGTGGCGTTGCTGGATTTCGAAAAATGCCGTCAGCGCTTGACCGCTTATCGGGCGGCCTCCCATGACATGCTGCAATTGCGCCGCCATTCGTCGTGGAACGATACCGACTGGAAGAAACTCAGCTACTTTTACGAGACGGCGTTTGGCAGCGCTATCAAGGGTTTAACCAGATGAAGCTAGAAATAGCACGAGGTTTGTTCCTGGTCGGAGCGCTGGGCGTTGCAGCCCTGGCGCTGGCGGCCTGGGAACTGCCTCGCACACAGGTGTTGAGTGCAACGCAGGGCGATGGGCAATGCCTGCTGCCGCGCGTCGCCAAGGCGAGTGTGGCGGTCAAGCCTGATCATGAGCTGTTGCTGTTCATGTTTGGCATGTCCCAAGGCATGAGGCCGCAGAGTTGAAACGATTCACCCCCCCCGGAAAAGGGCCTTGCGATGCGAGGCCTTTTTTTTGCGCTCGAAAAACGGCTCTGGGCTGCAGGTGCGAGGGCGGCGCGTACGGCCTGGGGACGTTGTGTTTTCGTTGACGGTCTTCGCGAGCAAGCTCGCGCCTACAGAGTGTAGTGGGGAATCCAGACGGTATTTTTGACAGGTAACAGGGCCAGGATCGGCCCCGTTAAGCGTGGCGCGTCAGATCAGATGCAGATGGTTGTCCCAGAGCCCGGCCGGCAATTCCAACGGTTTTGCTACCAGTTGTTTTTGGCGGCAATCGTAGAAGCGGCAGCGGCCCTGGCCGGACGTCACGACGAAGCCGTCCTCTACGGCACCTACACCGGCACAATCGGGCAACGGTCCATCCAGCCGCAGCTCACCGCTGTCTATGTCCCAGATAAAGAAGCGGTTGCCTCGCGGGGCGGTCAACGCCACCAGGCGCAGTTCACTGTGCACCGCCACGCTGGCGGTGTAGTGCCCCATGGCCTGCAACTGCTCATCGGCCACCGGGAAGGCCACGAACGGCTGCCCAGGGCGCTTGATCGCCAACAACTCGGAACGCTCCTGGGACGGTCCCATGAACTGCTGCCCGGTGAGGAGGGTGCCATCGCTGGCGATCCCCATATGGCGCACGCTGTTCATCTGCTGGCCCAGGGTTTCCTTGCTGATCAAGGTGCCGTCGCGGTGCATCAGCACCAGGCTCGGTTCCATGGCGTTGAGGTTCATCTCCACGCGGCTTTCGGCTTCGGTACGAATGCCGCCGTTGGCCACCACCAGGGTTTCGCCGTCAGGCATCCACGACACCTGATGCGGGCCGATACCGTGGGTGGAGATTTCGCCACTGTGCACCAGCCGCTCGCCGTCGAACCTGTACACGCCGAGCAGGCCACGGCCGGGGTTGGACGTGTCGTTTTCGGTGGCGTACAGCCAGTCGCCGCTCTTGTGAATGACCGCATGGCCATAGAAGTGGCGATTGGCGTTCGAGGTGATGGTTTGCAGCAGCGCGCCATCACGCAGGTCGATCAGGTAACTCTCGGTGCCCGGGCGCCGGGCGACAAACAGTGCGATCGGCAGTGTCGGGTGGTTGATGATGTCGTGACAACGCTGGCCGACCTGGGTGGCAAACACCTGCTTGCCGTCCAGGCGGTAGCCCACGGCATAGTGCTTGCCGTCCGCATCATCCCGCGCCGACAGCAGCAGCGGCCCCTTGTCCTTCCCTTTGAACAGCGTCCAGCCACCCAACGTGAGGGCGCTGAGCAGCACGCTGCCAACCGCCAAAGCCTGTCGCCTGAGCATCATCAGTCACCGTCGTTGGCATTGAAGCCCAGTTGGATGCCCAGCGCCTTGGCCAATTCGCCTTCATGCAGGCGGTGGACGACGTTGAGGCTGTCGTAGATATCGTTGAGCTGCTGGCGCCCGGCGTCGTCGGCCAGCAGTTCATTGAGGGTGCGCTGGTTGCTGGCGAACAGTTTCAGCGACGCGGCATAGGCGGCGTCGATCTTGTCGGCCAATGGTTTCTGCTCGGAAGGCAGCAGGCCACGCAGGCCTTTGTTGTCGACCCCGACCCACACGGTCTGGGCTGCCGCAAGGCTGGCTTCCAGGCTTTGCAGGGACGACTGGCTGCGCCACGCATCGGCCTGGAACGGTTGTGGAATACCCTTGGTCTGGCGGCCCATTGGCGTGCCGAGTTTTTTCTTCAGGGTGTCCAGTGCGGTCACTTGGACGCGCAGCAGGTCGGCAATGGCTTCGTGGGAGTCGGCGTAGCGCTGGTTCGGAAACTTGGTCATCTGCGCCAGCATGCCGTCGGTGCTGTTCCAGCTGGCCAGGATCTCTTCGGCCAGGGCCTTCTGACGGTCACCAATGGCCACCAGCAGCGGGCAGTAACGGGCCTTCTGGGTTTCGTCGGCGATCTCGGTCTTGGCGTCGTAGAGGATGTATTCGTAGGCCGACAGGCCTTGCACCACCACGCTGGACTTGGCCAGGGCGGCGCCGTCGATCTGTGGCTGGGCAGTGACCAGTTGCTCGACCTGGCGACCGACCAGGTTTTTCTTGTCCGGCCAGAACTGTACCTGCCAGGCGCGGTTGCCTTCAGCCAGCGGGCCGATCAGCAGCGGTTGCAACTCGGCCCAGGCCTTTTGTGCGTGGAGGAAATCGGCACGCGCGGTCTCCAGGCTTTCCTTGCCCTGGCAGTAGGCCAGGGCGCTGACGGCCAACTGGCGGTCGGCTTCGACCCAACGGCTGTAGGTCGGCAGGATCACTTGCTTGGCGATGGCCGCCGAGGTCACCGCTTGCGGGTCCTGAGGCGAGCAGGCGCCGAGGGCGAGGGCGGCAAGGCTGGTGAACAACAACTTGGGACGGAACATGTCGAGCTCCCTTCTGTAATTGGGGCAAAGCTTATAAAGAATTCAGGAACGCCAGCAACGCAGCGCGCTGCTCGGCATTGAAGGACAACACATGCTGCTGCGCCGCTTGTGCTTCGCCGCCATGCCACAGCACGGCTTCGAGCAGGTCGCGGGCGCGGCCATCATGCAAAAACTGGGTGTGGCCACTGACGGTTTGCGTCAGGCCGATGCCCCACAACGGCGGCGTGCGCCAGTCGCGGCCACCGGCCTTGAATTCACTGCGGTTGTCGGCCAGGCCATCGCCCATGTCGTGCAACAGCAGGTCGCTGTAGGGGCGGATCACCTGGTTGGCCAGTTCCGGTTCGGCGGCGTTCGCGGCCGTGGTGAACGCGGGCGTGTGGCAACCCTGGCAGCCCGCTTGATAGAACAGGTTCTTGCCAGCCAGCACCTGCGGCGTATTGACGCCACGGCGCGCCGGCACAGCCAGGTTGCGGGTGTAGAACAGCACCAGGCGCAGGATATTGTCGCTGACTTCCTGCTCGCCGTCGGCGCCATTGCCGTTGGGGGCCTGTTTGCAGGCGACCTGGGCATCGGTGCAGTCATCGAACGGTCTCAGGGTGGTGGTGAGGCCCATATCACCAGAGAACGCGTGAACATTTTGTTGATTGAGGTTGGGCTGCCCGGCTTTCCAGCCAAAACGCCCGAGCACGGTTTTTTGCTGGGCATCGTCCCAGACCCAGTTGGCGCGCCCGACGATGGCTTCCTTGTCGGCGGTCTTCGGGTCGGTGTTGCGCAGGATATCGGCGTCGCTGATGGCTTCGAGCAGGCCCAGGCCGATCATCGGCGGGGCGATGCGGGCGGAGAAACGTGTGTCCGGATGCATCGGGCCGTAGCCAAGCTGGGTGATCTGCAGGTCCGGCTTGCGCAGCTCGACCACGGTGCCGTCCTTGAACGTCACGTTGACCGGCGTGTAGTCGACCCGCACCTTGCCTTCCGGCACGACGCCGGGCACCGCCATGTCTTGCAGTTGTCCGCCGTAGACGGGCTCGGGCACTACGCCAACCTGTTCGATGAGCTTGGCGTAGGACGGGGTATCCGGAATCGACAGGCGCACCAGCATCGACACCGCATTGGGTGCGTCGGGCAGCGGCGGGTGGCCGCGGCCGTCCTTGATATGGCAGTTCTGGCAGGCATTGGTATTGAACAACGGGCCCAGGCCATCACGCGCCGTGGTGGTGGACGGCGCGATCACCCACGGGCTGCGAAAGAAACTGTTGCCGACGCTGAAGTCCAGGCGGCGCGTGGGCGACAGGTTCGCCGAGGGCAGGGAAAACGCGTTCTGGTCGCGCTTGTTCACCGTCGCAGCGCCGCCCGCCCGTGATTCACCCGGCTCGGCCTTGGTAAACCTTGGCGCGTCATCGCAGGCTGCCAGGCTCAAGGCCAGCAACGCTGCAGACAGGCGAAAAAGCGAACGGAACATCGAGTTTCCTGAAGCGATGGCGAAAAAGATGGTCGCAAAGTCTAACAGGGCGGGGCTCAATGAATAAGAGCAATTATCGTTTGGTGGCATCCCGATTCATTCCCGCTAGAATGACCGCACATTTTTTTCTGGAGGTGGCCAATGCAGGCTCTCGACGCTTTGCTCAACCGTGTTTCCGTGCCGCGTCTGCTGGAGCCGGCACCGACCCAGGAGCAGCGCGACGTGCTGTTCGCCGCGGCGATGCGCGCGCCTGACCACGGCCAACTGCGCCCTTGGCGTTTCCTGACGGTTGAAGGGGCTGCTCGTGAGCAGATGGGCACGCTGCTGGCCGAAGCTGCGCGCCTGCAGGACGCCGATGCACCGCAAGCCGCCATCGACAAGGCGCAGAACGGCCCATTGCGCGCGCCGCTGGTGGTGGTGGTGATTGCCCGTCTGCAGGAACACTTCAAGGTGCCCAAGTCCGAGCAACTGCTGGCTGCCGCCTGCGCCGCCCACGGTATCCTGTTGGCCGCGTATGCCCAGGGGATCGGTGCGGTGTGGCGCACGGGCGAATTGTCCTACTCGGCCCACGTTGCCAAAGGCCTGGGGTTGACGGCGAATGAGGAAGTGATCGGCTTTCTCTACCTGGGGACGCCGCAGAACCCGCCGCGTACGGCGGCTAAAGAGGATGTGGCGGCGTTTGTCCAGGCTTGGACTGGTCTCTAATGGTAGGGGCCGGCTTGCCGGCGATGAGGCCCTTGAGAGTTGCATCAATTTCAAGGCTGCCATCGCCGGCAAGCCGGGTCCTGCAGGGTTTCGTGCAAGCTGTCAGACCCTGAACTGATCCATCAACTTCATCTGCTGGCTGGCCAATGCATTGAGTTGGCTGCTGATGGCCGCTGACTCGGTGGCCTGGCCGGTGAGGGTTTCGGTCACGGTGCGGATCGCCGAGACGTTGCGGTTGACCTCTTCGGCCACGGCGCTCTGTTGTTCGGCGGCACTGGCGATCTGCAGGTTCATGTCGCTGATCACGGTGACGGCATCGCTGATCTTGCCCAGAGCCTGTACCGCTTGATGGATCTGCCCCGCGTTGCTCTGGGCCTGGTTCTGGCTCGAGTGCATGGTGGCAACCACGCCACGGGTGCCGCTCTGGATGCGTTCGATCACCAGGCGGATTTCCTCCACCGAATCCTGGGTGCGCTTGGCCAGGTTGCGCACTTCGTCGGCCACCACCGCAAACCCCCGGCCGCTTTCCCCGGCGCGCGCGGCTTCGATGGCGGCGTTGAGTGCCAGCAGGTTGGTCTGCTCGGCAATGCTGCGGATCACTTCCAGCACTGAACCAATCTGCTCGCTGTTGACCGCCAGGGCTTCGACTTCGCCCACGGCCTTGCTGACCTCTTCGGCCAGGGAGGTGATATCGCGGGTGCTCTGCTCGATGATCGACATGCCTTCGCGCGCCGACTGATCGGCACCGCGTGCCGCACTGGCGGCATTCGAGGCGCTGTTGGCGACGTCGTGGGCAGTGGCGCTCATTTCATTGGATGCGGTGGCGACCTGGTCGATCTCGCGGAACTGCACCTGCATACCCTCGCTGGTCTGGCGGGCGATGGCGGATGACTGGTCAGCGGTGCCGCGAGCTTCGGTGATGCTCTGCTTGATCTGCGCGATGGTCGGTTGCAGCTTGTCGAGGAAACGGTTGAACCAGTTCACCAACTCGCCCAGTTCATCCTTCTTCGCGTACGCCAGGCGTTGGGTGAGGTCGCCGTCACCGCTGGCGATGTCCTTGAGCATGGCTGCCACGCTGTTGATCGGACGGGTGACGCCGGTGGCGGTCAGCCAGATCAGCAGCAGGCCCAGCACGCCGGCCACAGCGGCCACCAGCAGTGCCTTGAGGGTGCCGGTCGCTTGGGCATCGTCGAGCACGGCTTGCAGCTTGACGTTATCAGCGAGCAGCACGGTTTTCGACAGCTTGATCACCACGCCCCAGGGCTTGGCGTCGGCAATCGGCTTGACCGGGTACACGGCACGAATGGTGTCGGCCTGTTCGCGGATCATGCGGGTGTCGTTGGCCAGCAGTTGCACGATTTCCTTGCCTTCGGCGCCGAGGGTGTCGGTCAGGTTCTTGCCGACCTTGGCCGGCTCGCCGCTGTAGGCAGCAATCAAACCGCTGCTGGATAGAATTTCCAGGTGCGCCGCGCCGTTGAACAGGTCTTTCTGTGCGGCGTCGGTGGTGGCTTGCAGGGAGGTGAGGGCGATATCGACACCGACGACGCCGATGACTTTGCCGTCCACCAGCAAGGGCAAGGAAATGGTGGTCATCAACACGGGTTGGCCGGCCACCGTGTCTTCGTACGGGTCAAGCAGGCAGGTGTTGCGGGTATCCCGTGGGCAGGTGTACCAGATGTTATAGGGCGTGCCGCTGAGGTTGAGGGTGGTCTTGGTCAGGTCGTCCTCGACCATGATGGTGTTCAGGCCTTCACCACCGGCGCGGCTCCAGTAGCTGGAGAACCGGCCTTTCTCGTTGGAGACGCGGGCCTTGTCGTCGATGAATTCATTGTCTTTGCCATCCAGGGCATTGGGCTCGAATGAAAGCCAGATGCCCAGCACCTTGCTGTTGCGCTCGAAGGCGGTTTTCAGGCTCTGGTTGAGTGCTTCGCGCAGCGCGCCGGCCTCCAGTCCGCGTTGGGCGGCCAGGCTGCGCAGGTCCTTGATCTGGTCGGCCAGGGCGGTCACGGCCACCAGGCTGTCGCCAAAGGTTTTCTGCAACTGCACCGCTTGTTCGGCAGCCTTGGCCTGCAGCAGTTGTTCCACACTGGCGGTGAGCATGCGCGAGCTTGAATCGCTGACCAACTGATCATTCTGGGTGGTGTTGTAGATATTGATGCTGACGACCAGCGCAATCACCCCCAGCAGGCAAAGGCCGGACAACAGCACGATTTTCAGGCGGATGGAGAGGGTGTTGAACATAGGCTCACTCGCGAATGGACGTGTGGAAAAGCACGCAGTGCAGGCCAAGTCCATTCAGCGCTATGTCTGGAACATCGGCGTAACAAACCATTTCATGAGAAGTAGGCGATGAGCGGTAGGGAAAACCCTGCACGCAGCGTTACACGGGCGCTGCAAGCCGTTCCGGTCGCGACCAGATCCACAGGTTGCCCAGGCTCATTCCGGCAATCGCCAGGTAGATCGGCCAGCCTTGATCAAGTATCACCAGCATCAGGGTGGCGCATAGCAGCATGCTCACGGTGGCGCTGACCTTGGCCCGGCGGGCGATGATCTTGCCGTTGCGCCAATTGGACAGGATCGGCCCGAACAGCCGATGGTTTTCCAGCCAGGCGCTGAGGCGCGGCGAGCTTTTGGTGGCAGCCCAGGCAGCGAGCAGGATGAATTCGGTGGTGGGCAAACCCGGTACGACAATCGCCACCAACCCGATGCCCAGGCTGACGTAGGCCAGCAGACCGAAGAGGAGCCGGGCGATTTTCGAGGTGGATTGGGTTTTGCCGGTCATGGTGAAGCTTATCTGGTAGGGAAAATGCAGATTATCTGAGTTGGAATGCAATCAAGTGTGGGAGCTGGCTTGCCTGCGATAGCGGTGTGTCAGTCACTGCATCTATACCTGACGCACCGCTATCGCAGGCAAGCCAGCTCCCACATTGATCCGGTTTCTACCGGAACATTACGCCAGTTCCGGGGCGCTAGCGTACGCCTGTTCCAGCAGCACGGTGAAGCGTACGAACGCGTCGATTGCGCCTTTTTCCACCGCGGCTTCTTCTTCGGCGCTGAATTCCAGGGCGTCGAGGGTACGGGTGAAGCTTTTCCAGCCTTCGGCACGACCACCGGCCGGCTCACCCAGGTGACGGGCACCGAAGGTTTCGCTCAGGCCCAGGCCCACGGCGCGCTTGATCAGGAACGCGGCGCCCAGCTTGGAGCCTTCGGAGACGAACAACCAGCCCAGGGCTTCGGCCTTGCTTGGGTTCTTCACGGCGCCGGCGACCGGGGCAGGCACTTCGGTGTCCAGGTCGCCCAGATCCAGCTTGGCGGCTTCGGCGCGGCAGCGCTCGGCCAGGTCCGGCACGATCTTGATCAGCTCGGGGTCGTTGTACAGGGCTACCAGTTCCGACTGGAACAGGTATTGCGCGACCACGAAACGGGCGAAGTTGGCCTGGGTTTCAAACGGGGCGTGGGCCTTGACCAGTGCATCGAGCTTGGTGTGTGGCTCGTTGGTGATCTGGTTCAGGCGCTGGGAGCGCAGGCTCGCACGTTCTGCGGTTAGGGAAGCGGTCATGAAAAAAGTCCTTGAGAAGGGAAGCGCCTTGGTGCCCGAAAGAGAGCTGTTATCAACTAGACGAACAAGAAGACGCGGCACAGTAAAAAATCCTCACCCCGGCGTTGAATAATTACGCCGGGGTGAGTCGGGTTTCTTCAGATGTCCCAGATCACGTTGATCGCAAAGTTGCGACCCGGCTGGGTCAGGCGGTCGAGGTTGGCCGGGGAGGTCACACCGGCTTCGCCGACGCCGTCGTAGCTGCGCACGTCATCCCAGTTCCAGTACTTCTTGTCGGTGAGGTTGTAGAGGCCGCCGTTGATGGTCACGTCATTGGTGACCTTGTAGAAGCCGGTCAGGTCGAGGATGCCGAAGCCTGGGGTCTTGAACGGGCCGGTGGTGCTGCCGTCAGGCGCGTGGAAGGTGGTGCTGTCGACGCGGTTCTGCTGTTTCACCAGGGTCCAGCTCAGCAGGCCACCGTAGTTGTCCTGGTCGTAGCCCAGGCCGAATACGCCCTTGAGCGGGTTGACGCTGTTGAGCGGCTCGCCATTGTCGTCGTTGCGGCCATAGGTGTAGCCAACCGAACCCTGGGTGTACAGGCCTTGCGGTGCACCGAACGCGTCGAGGTTCAGGCGCCCTTTGGCCTCGATCCCCTTGATCGTGGCGTGCTTGATGTTGTTGGCTTCGAATTGCTGTGCGGTACCACCGGCGACGGAGGCGTCCTCGTCGATGAAGTCGCGGTATTTGTTGTAGAACACGGCGATATCAAACGAACCGGAGTCGAAGTTGCCGCGAATCCCGGTTTCCACGCCCTTGCTGCTTTCCGGCTTGAGGTCCGGGTTGGGTTCGACGGTGTAGCCCTGCTGCAGGTTTTCAAAGCGGCCGTACAAGGCTTTGGCCGAAGGTGTGCGGAAGCCTTCGGCGTATTGGCCGAACCAGGTGTACTGGTCGGTCAGCGCATAGGTCAGGCCGAATTTTGGCGTGACGCGGTGCCAGGTTTTTTCCTTGTCACTGTGGGCGTAGATCCGCGTCGGGTCGACGGTGTTGAGGAACTCTTCAGTCAACTTGGGCTTGAGTTGGGTGTAGTCGTAGCGCACGGCGGGCAGGAAGGTCCACTTGTCCCAGGTGATCTGGTCCTGCGCGAACAGCGAGTACGTGTTGATGGTCGGGTCCGGGAAATCGCTGGCCTTCTTCACGCTGTCGCTGGCTGTCGGGCTGGGTGCGCCGATGGCCGTGCAACCGCCGCCGACAGCCAGGCAGGTCGCGGCGCCTTCGCGGGAGCCGGTGACCTTCTGCTGCCTGAGGGTGGTGCCGTAAGTGACCTGGTGATCGGTGTCGCCGATGCTGAAGGCCTTGTCCAACTGGGCATCGAAGACCCATTGTTTTTCTTCGTAGAGGGTTTCGCGGGTGCGCAAGACACGGCGGGACGGCTGGTAGATTTCGGCGGTGGACTGGTCGGTCTTGGCGATCTGGTAGTTGAGGCTGGTCTTGATCTGATCGGCAATCGGCGAGTCCAGGGCGAAGCGGTTTTCGATGCCAAAACGCTCGCGGGTGATGGTGTCGTTGCCCGAACGGGCCCGGTAGAAGTTGAAGCCGCTCCCGCCGGTGAACGGACCGCCCACGGCATTCTTGAGGTTGACGTCGCGATCGTCCTTGTACTTCTCGTAGGTCAGGCCCAGGCGATTGTCATCGCCATAGTTCCAGCCCAGCTTGGCCAGCACGTTGGTCGTGCGCGCATCCTCGGGGTTGGCGCCGGTGCGCGCCAGGCCCGTGGCGTTGTTGCCATCGTAGGATTCCATCTCATGGCCATTGCGCTGGCTCAAGTGCAGCAAACCGTCGAAGTCCTGCACACGGCCGGCGACGGTGCCAGAGGTCAGCCAGCTTTCGTCGGCGGAGCTGTAGCCGGTCTTCAGGCGGGCGCCGAAGTCCTGGCCGGGCTTGATGATGTCATCCGGGTCGAGGGTGAAGTAGCTCACGGCGCCGCCGATGGCGCTGCTGCCGTACAGGGCCGAGGCCGGGCCGCGCAGGATCTCCACGCGCTTGACGATTTCCGGGTCGACGTAGTTGCGGCGGGTCTTGGCGTAGGGGCCGTTGAAGAAGTTGTCCGGTACTTCCACACCGTCAACCTGGGTGAGGATGCGGTCGCCGTCGATGCCGCGAATGTTGTAGCCCGAATTGCTTGAGCGGCCACCGGCACCGCCGACCGAGACGTTGGGTTCGTAACGCACCAGTTCGCGTATGGTATTCACGTTCTGGCGGTCCAGCTCCTCGCGCTCCTGCACGGTCACGGTGCTCGGTACGCTGCTGATGTTCTGCTCGTTACGGGTGGCGCTGATGGTCACCTGTTGCAGGTTGAGGGTGCCGCCCGACGTGCGCTTTTCCAGCACGATATTGTTATTGCCCAGTTTGCGGTAGCTCAGGTTGGTCCCTACCAACAGCCGGTCCAGGGCTTTTTCCGGCGACAACGGGCCGCGCACGCCAGGGGATGACACGCCCTGGCCCAGCTCGGCCGGCAGGCCGACTTGCCAGCCGGTCACGGCGGTAAAGGCGTTGAGCGCCGAGACCAGCGGTTGCTGTTCGATGCTGAAGTTGTAGTTGCCTTGGCTGCGGGTGGCAGGTTCGGCGGCGGTGGCCGCCATGACCGGCGCACCGGCCAGCAGGATGGCTGCAGTCAGCAAGGACAGGACGGGCGAAGAGGACCGGCGGTTGGAACAAGAGGACATCGAGAGCGCTCCGGGGTACGAATCTTATAGTTGCGAACTGAAACAAATAGGAATCAGTTGCATTGGCTAAGACGAGACGTACCGCCGTTGGCTATCGAGTAAAAATAATTCTCATTTAGTTCAGGATCACCAGTGCCGGGTATTCCGACAGCTTGGCCGAGGTGATGTGCGCCAGTGAACGCACGACGTCCAAAGGCTGGTCGAGGCGGTAATTGCCGGTGACGGCGACGCTGGCAAGCCGGTCGTTGGTGTTGACGATCCAGCCGGGGTAATAGCGGCGCAGTTCGGCAAGCACTTCGCTCATCGGGCAGTTTTCGAAGATCAGCCGACCCTGCACCCAGGCCAGGTCTTTGTTGGCGTCCAGCTTGGCGGGCTGGCCGAAACCCTTGGGCCCGATACGGATACTTTCACCGGCGCGCAGGCGCACGCGGGCATCGTCGAAGGTATTGCTCAGGTCCACATCGCCGCGCTGCACTTGCACCTGCGCTTCGCCATTGAGGTAGCGCACGGCGAAGGCTGTATCGCGCACGCTGGCGCGCACGGGGCCGGCATCGATCTCCAGGGGCAGGCCGTGGCTGGGCACGATTTCGAAGAACGCCTCGCCCTGATACAGGCGGGCGATGCGCTGGTGGTCCTTGATGCTGCTGGAAAACGCCGAGTTGGTGTTGAGCAACACTTTCGAGCCGTCGTCCAGTTGCAGGCGCTGGCGTTCGCCCACCACGGTGAGGTGGTCGGCTTGCAGGCGCACTGGCAGGTTGCTGAAGCTGAACAGGCCGATCAGCAGCACGGCGGCGGTGGCCAGGGGTTTCCAATGCGGTTTGATCCGGCGCCAGGCACTGGGCTTGCGGGGTACGGCCAGGGCGACGGCGGCGCTGTGCACCGGCGCGCCACCCCAGGCGGCCTGGGCCTTGCCGAAAGCGTGGACGTGGGCGGGGTCGCTGGCCAGCCAGGCTTCGAATTCGGCCTGCTGTCCGGGCAGCGGGCACTGCAAGGCGATCAGCCAGTCGAGGGCTTGGTCCATAGCCGTGTCTTGCAACACCTCATGAGCCAGCTCATGGGGGCGCAGTTTATTCGGGTCCGTCACGGTGTTCCTCGGGTCTTCGCCACGTTCTATTCAATTTTCCTGCAGTCTGGGTCGATGCTTCTGTCAGGCGAAGCTTAAGGCCGATCCAGCCGTTCGGCCACACCTACACAGATGGCCATGATCAATTTCAGTTCCTTTTGCACGGTGCTCAGGGACACGTCCAACTGATCGGCGATCTCCTGGTAACTGCAACCATGCAGGCGGCTGAGGATGAAAATCCGTTGTTGGCGGGCGCTCAACTGGCCGAGGCTGACACTCAGGGCCTCAAGCATCTGTTCGGCCTGGGTGGCATCTTCGGGCGTACTGATGGGTGCGGCGACGCTTTGCAGGACGTCCAGCGGGACATCTTCCTGCAGTGTGCGGGCCTGGATCCGACGCGCGCGCAGATGATCCAGCGCGAGGTTGCGCGCAGTTTGATAGACGAAGGGTTCAAGGTGATCGATCGGCCGCTCGCTGAGGGCCCGGGTGACGCGCAGGTAGGTTTCCTGCAACAGGTCCTCGGCGGTGCTGTGATTATTCACCATCCGCTGCAAGGTGCGAAGCAGAATCACCCGTTGGGTGAGAAAGACGTGGTTGAAGCGAGATTGGCTCACAGTGATACCAGACCGGTTTGCAGTTAATGATAATGCTTATCATCAACTCAAATGGCAAGTGGCACTTTGAGATGCTGCAAAGATCCCCGTGGGAGCCGGGCTTGCCCGCGATGCAGGCACCGCGGTGTTTCAGTAACACCGTGGCGATGCTATCGCAGGCAAGCCAGCTCCCACACAGGCGAGCTCCGGCCGAGGATTACTCGGCGTTGCACAGCGCCAGGCAGTTATCCAGCATGCGGTTGGAGAAGCCCCACTCGTTGTCGTACCAGGCCAGCACTTTCAGCAGTTTGCCGCTGACCTTGGTGTGATTGGCATCGAAGATCGACGACAGCGGGTTGTGGTTGAAGTCACTGGAAACCAGCGGCAGGGTGTTGTAGCCGAGGATCTTCGAGTGCTGGCTGGCTTCTTTCAGCAGCGCGTTGACTTCTTCCGCCGTGGCGTCTTTTTTCAACTGCACGGTGAGGTCCACCAGCGACACGTTGATCACCGGCACCCGCACGGCCATGCCGGTCAGCTTGCCTGCCAGTTCCGGCAGCACCAGGCCTACCGCTTCGGCGGCGCCGGTCTTGCTCGGGATCATGTTCTGGGTGGCCGAGCGCGCGCGGTACGGGTCGGTGTGGTAGACGTCGGTCAGGTTCTGGTCGTTGGTGTAGGCATGAATCGTGGTCATCAGGCCGCTTTCGATCCCCAGCTCGCGGTGCAGCACCTGCGCCACGGGCGCCAGGCAGTTGGTGGTGCACGAGGCATTGGAGATGATCTGGTGGGATTGACGCAAAATGTCATGGTTGACGCCATAGACCACAGTGGCATCCGCGCCCTTGGCCGGGGCCGAGATGATCACCTTGCGCGCGCCAGCGGTAATATGGGCAGCAGCCTTGTCACGGTCGGTGAACAGGCCGGTGCATTCGAACACCACGTCGATCTTGTGCGCGGCCCAGGGCAGGTCGGCCGGGTTGCGAATGGCACTGACGGCAATCCGGTCACCATTGACGGTCAGGCTTTCCTGATCGTGGGCGACCTCTGCTTCGAAAGTGCCATGCACGGTGTCGTATTTGAGCAGGTGGGCATTGATCGAACTGTCGCCCAGATCATTGATGGCGACGATCTGCAAATCCTGGCGATAGCCTTGGGTATACAGTGCGCGCAGGACATTACGGCCGATACGGCCAAAACCATTGATTGCGATACGAAGAGTCATTGGAAAGTGCCTGTCGTCGATTTGTTGTAAGAATTACAAGATTATTCGCATAAAAATAGAAAACAAGCCTTTTTAGTGGCAATATTTTGTTCAATCTACAACGAGTGACCTGAATCAACTGGTCCGATGATCCAAACGACTCCCTGCCATCCCATGCGCGGCGGGCGTTTGATCAGCATAGACACTCAGGTCGCCACATCCGTTAGCCTGGAGTTCTACACATGCATCCCCGCGTTCTTAAGGTCACCGAACGGCTTATCGCCCGCAGCCGCGCCACCCGCGAGGCTTACCTTGCGCTCATTCGCGGCGCAGCCAGCGACGGTCCGATGCGCGGCAAGCTGCAATGCGCCAACTTCGCCCACGGCGTGGCCGGTTGCGGCACCGAAGATAAAAACAGCCTGCGCATGATGAACGCCGCCAACGTGGCAATTGTTTCGTCATATAACGACATGCTCTCGGCGCATCAGCCGTACGAACACTTCCCGGAACAGATCAAGAAAGCCCTGCGCGAAGTCGGCTCGGTCGGCCAGTTCGCCGGCGGCACCCCCGCCATGTGCGACGGTGTGACCCAGGGCGAACCCGGCATGGAGCTGAGCCTGCTCAGTCGTGAAGTGATTGCCATGTCCACGGCGGTAGCGCTGTCCCACAACATGTTCGATGCGGCGCTGATGCTGGGGATCTGCGACAAGATCGTCCCCGGCCTGATGATGGGCGCGCTGCGCTACGGCCACCTGCCGATGATCTTCGTACCGGGCGGGCCGATGCCGTCGGGTATCTCCAACAAGCAGAAAGCCGACGTGCGCCAGCGCTACGCCGAAGGCAAGGCCACCCGCGAAGAGCTGCTGGAGTCGGAGATGAAGTCCTATCACAGCCCCGGCACCTGCACCTTCTACGGCACCGCCAACACCAACCAGCTGCTGATGGAAGTGATGGGCCTGCACCTGCCGGGTGCCTCGTTCGTCAACCCGTACACGCCACTGCGTGATGCGCTGACCCGCGAAGCCGCGCACCAGGTCACGCGCCTGACCAAGGCCAACGGCAACTTCACGCCGATCGGCGAGATCGTCGATGAGAAATCCATCGTCAACTCCATCGTCGCCCTCAACGCCACCGGCGGTTCCACCAACCACACCCTGCATATGCCGGCCATCGCCATGTCCGCGGGCATCATCCTCACCTGGCAGGACATGGCCGACCTCTCCGAGGTGGTGCCGACCCTGTCCCACGTGTATCCAAACGGCAAGGCTGACATCAACCACTTCCAGGCGGCGGGCGGCATGTCGTTCCTGATCCGCGAGCTGCTCGAAGCCGGCCTGCTCCACGAAGACGTCAACACCGTGGCCGGCAAGGGCCTGAGCCGTTACATCCAGGAACCGTTCCTGGTCGACGGCGAACTGGTCTGGCGCGACGGCCCCATCGAAAGCCTCGACGAAACCATCCTGCGCCCCGTGGCCCGTGCGTTCTCGCCGGAGGGCGGCTTGCGCGTGATGGAAGGCAACCTCGGGCGTGGCGTGATGAAGGTCTCTGCAGTAGCCCTTGAGCACCAGATCGTCGAAGCACCTGCCGTGGTGTTCCAGGACCAGCAGGACCTGGCCGATGCGTTCAAGGCCGGTCAGTTGGAAAAAGACTTTGTCGCAGTGATGCGCTTCCAGGGCCCGCGCTCCAATGGCATGCCGGAATTGCACAAGATGACGCCGTTCCTTGGCGTATTGCAGGACCGCGGCTTCAAGGTCGCACTGGTAACAGACGGGCGTATGTCCGGCGCGTCGGGTAAGATCCCCGCCGCGATTCACGTCAACCCCGAAGCCCAGAGCGGCGGGCCACTGGCGCGGGTGCGCGATGGCGATATCATTCGCGTGGATGGCGTTAAGGGCACCTTGGAGCTTAAGGTGGACGCCGAAGAATTTGCAGCGCGCGCGCCTGCCACGGGCCTGTTGGGCAATAACGTGGGGGCCGGTCGCGAGCTGTTTGCATTTATGCGCTTGGCCGCAAGCTCCGCAGAGCAGGGCGCCAGCGCCTTTACCTCTGCCTTGGAGACGCTTAAGTGAAGCTTGCGCTGGTCGGTGATATCGGGGGTACCAACGCCCGTTTTGCGTTGTGGCGGGATCAGGAACTGCATTCGATCCGTGTGCATGCCACGGCGGATTACCCAGGCCCTGAGGACGCGATCAAGGTTTACCTCCGCGAGGAAGGCCTGCAAATCGGCGACATCGGCGCGGTGTGCCTGTCAGTGGCCGGGCCGGTGAGCGGTGATGAATTCAAATTCACCAACAACCACTGGCGCTTGAGCAAGACCGCCTTTTGCAAAACCTTGCAGGTGGATGAATTGCTGCTGGTCAATGACTTCTCGGCCATGGCCCTGGGCATGACCCGCCTCAAGCCCGACGAATTCCGCGTGGTCTGCGAGGGCACGCCGGAGCCATTGCGTCCGGCCGTGGTGATCGGCCCGGGCACCGGCCTGGGGGTCGGCACGTTGCTGGACCTCGGCGCCGGCCGCTTTGCAGCGTTGCCGGGGGAGGGCGGGCACGTCGACTTGCCCCTGAGCAGCCCGCGGGAAACCCAGTTGTGGCAGCACATTTACACTGAGATCGGCCATGTCAGCGCCGAAACCGCCTTGAGCGGTGGCGGGTTGCCGCGTCTGTACCGGGCGATCTGTGCAGTCGATGGCCATGCGCCGGTGCTGGACACACCCGAGGCCATCACGGCCGCAGGCCTGGCCGGTGACCCGGTGGCCATGGAAGTCCTGGACCAGTTCAGCATCTGGCTGGGCCGGGTGGCGGGCAACAACGTGCTGACCACCGGTGGACGCGGTGGTGTGTATATCGTGGGTGGTGTGATACCGAGGTTTGCCGACTTCTTTATCAACAGCGGCTTTGCCAAGAGCTTCAGTGACAAAGGCTGCATGAGCGACTACTTCAAGGGCATTCCGGTGTGGTTGGTGACCGCGCCGTATTCCGGGTTGACCGGGGCTGGGGTGGCACTGGAGCAGGCTTTTTCGTAGGTCGTGATGGCCTCATCGCCGGCAAGCCGGCTCCTACAGGGGACCGCGATCAACGGTAGGAGCCGGCTTGCCGGCGATGAGGCCCTCAGACACAACAAATGACATAAGCTTGGCCATAACAACAAGGAGGACCCCGTGAGCGTAATCAGTAAATCGATTCTCCTCGTCGACGACGACCAGGAAATCCGCGAATTGCTGCAAACCTACCTCAGTCGCGCCGGTTTCCAGGTGCGAGGCGTGCCGGATGGCGCGGGGTTCCGCCAGGCGATGAACGAGGCGCCGTGCGACCTGGTCATCCTCGATGTGATGTTGCCGGACGAAGACGGTTTCAGCCTTTGCCGCTGGATCCGCCAGCACCCGCGCCAGGCGCAGGTGCCGATCATCATGCTCACCGCCAGTTCCGACGAGGCCGACCGCGTGATCGGCCTGGAGCTGGGGGCCGACGACTACATCGGCAAGCCTTTCAGCCCCCGCGAGCTGCAAGCACGGATCAAGGCCTTGCTACGCCGTTGCCAGTTCGGCCAGGAGCGCAGCGTGGGTGGGGACGTGCTGGTGTTTGATGAATGGCGCCTGGATATGATCAGCCACCGCCTGTTTCATGTGGACGGCGAAGAAGTGATCCTCTCCGGTGCCGACTTTGCTCTGCTCAAATTGTTTCTCGACCACCCGCAACAGATCCTCGACCGCGACACTATCGGCAACGCCACCCGTGGCCGCGACCTGATGCCGCTGGACCGTATCGTCGACATGGCCGTCAGCCGCCTGCGCCAACGCCTGCGCGATACCGAGAAGCCGCCGAGGCTGATCCGCACGGTGCGCGGCAGTGGTTATCAACTGGCAGCCAGTGTAGTTGCCGGCAATGCCCACTGAACATTTGACCGAGCGCCGTCGGCGCTTCCCGGTGCCGCGCTCCTTGCTGGGGCGCATGCTGCTGTTGACGCTGCTGGCGGTGTTGTTTGCCCAGGCGCTGTCCAGCGTGATCTGGGTGTCGCAGTTGCGCGCCACCCAACTCGAAGGCCTGGTCACCAGCGCCCGCAGCCTGGCGCATTCGATGACGGCCAGCGTGAGTTATTTCCGTTCGTTGCCGGTGGCGTATCGGCCGTTGGTGCTGGACCAGTTGCGCAGCATGGGCGGTACGCGGTTTGTCGTGACCCTCAATGATCGTCCGCTGGACATGGCCATCCTGCCGCAGACCCCGCGTAAACAGGCGGTGCTCGAGGCGGTGGATGACGTGTTGAAACAGACCCTCGGCGCCGACGTGCATATCTCGGTGGAGTTCGTCAGCGCAGAAGACCTGCGCATCTTCAATGCCGGCCTGAAACTCGATGAACTGCCACGCTCCTGGGCCCATTACGCGTTGACCCTGGAACCGGTGAACCCGCCGGTGCTGGTTACCCAGATCCAGCTCGCACCCGGCGAATGGCTGTATATCGCCTCGCTGTTGCCCGAGCCCTACACCAGCCTTGAAGAACAAGGCCTGCCGTCCCAGCAGGTGTGGTTCATTGTGCTGACCAGCGGTTTCCTGCTGCTGTTCATCGGACTGCTGGTGCACTGGCAGAGCCGGCCGCTCAAGCGCCTGGCGCGCGCGGCGCGGGACATGTCCCTGGGGGCAGACGTAGAGCCAGTGGCCGAAGGCGGCGGCAGTGAAGTGGTGGAAGTGGGCCGTGCGTTCAACGCCATGCGTGAGCGCATCAGCCGCTACCTCACTGAACGCAGCCAATTGTTCAGCGCGATTTCCCACGATTTGCGCACACCCATCACCCGCCTGCGCCTGCGCGTAGAATTGCTGGAAGACGAAAACCTGCAGACCAAGTTCGGCCGTGACCTGGATGAACTGGAGTTGCTGGTGAAGGGCGCGCTGCAATGCGTGAAAGATACGGATATCCACGAAAACATCGAGCCGGTGGACTTGAACCACGTGCTTGACTGCCTGGTGGAACCGTACCTGGCGCCCAACGGCAATGGCCGCGTCACCCAGCATGGCCGGGCCCTGACGACTTATCCGGGCAAGCCACTGGCGCTCAAGCGCTGCATCGGCAACCTGATCGACAATGCGTTGAAGTACGGTCAGAACGCCCATTTGCACATCGAAGACGATGGTGCGGAGTTCATCCTGCACGTGGATGACGAAGGCCCTGGCGTGCCGGAACAGCGCCTGGAACAAGTCTTCGAGCCGCACTTCCGCCTGGCCGGGCAGCAACAAGGCTACGGCCTGGGGCTGGGGATTGCGCGCAACATTGCGCACAGCCATGGCGGGGAAGTGAGTTTGCAGAATTTGCGCGAGGGTGGTTTGCGAGTCACCTTGCAGCTACCCCGAACCCTGGATTGAACAACCCCCCTGTAGGAGCCCGGCTTGCCGGCGAGGGCGATCTTCAGGGCGCTATCGCCGGCAAGCCGGGCTCCTACACGGTCAGGGTTAGTCAGATGCTTTGGCGCAACCGGGCCAGGTCGCGCAACGGCGGTGCGCCGAACAACCGGCTGTATTCCCGACTGAACTGCGACGGGCTTTCATACCCCACGCGATAGCCCGCCGCCGAGGCTTCCAGCCCTTCGGCAATCATCAAGCGTCGCGCCTCCTGCAAGCGCAGTTGCTTCTGGTATTGCAGCGGGCTCATGGCGGTGATTGCCTTGAAGCGATGATGCAAGGTCGAGACGCTCAGGTTCACTTCCTTGGCCAGGTCATCGATGCGCAGCGGTTGTTCGTAGTTGCCGTTCAACCACTTGATTGCCTGGCTGACCCGATGGCTCTGGCTGTTGGCGACGGCGATTTCATACAGCCGATAACCCTGTGGGCCGCGCAGCAGGCGATAAAGAATTTCGCGGTTGATCAGGGGCGCGAGCATGGCAATGTCTTTGGGCGTATCGAGCAAGCGCGCCAGGCGCAGCACAGCGTCGAGCAATTGGTTGTCGATACGGTCGACGTACATGCCACGGGAGGTCGGACGTGATGGCACGCCCATCGGGCCGGCCTCGGCGATCAGGGCCGTCAGTTGCGCCGGGTCGATATTGATGCGCACCGACAGGTTCGGGTCCTCCGGCGTGGCATCGATGATCCGGCCGGCCACCGGCATGGCGACCGAGAACACCAGGTAGTTGAGCGGGTCGTAGGCAAAGATCTCGTCGGCCAGGCGCACTTCCTTGCTGCCGCTGGCAAGAATGCACAGGGCAGGCTCCACCAGCACCGGCATGAAGTCACGCGGTGTGTTGTGTCGGTTCAGAAACAACGTGGTGATGGCCGTACCGTAGGAACCATCTTCCCAGGTATGGCGGTGCACGATGCTGGCCAGTTCGGCGCGCTGTTTTTCCATCTCGGCATCAAGGGGGATGGATGGGTGTTCGGGCGACGACATGGCGTGTCCTCTACTGGCTACTTCGATGGGGTCCAGCTTAGCGGCGGCTTTTCGAACAGTGTTACGTCGATTCTGCACAATCCTTGCCTGATCCTGCGACACATTGTGAATCAGGCAATCGTGATGCCTGTCATCTCCCTGAAACAAGGCGTTGGCCTGTGGAATAAAACTGCAGCGCCGAACGTCTTGCTTACGCTTCTCGCAGAATTGTGCAATAAGCCGGCAGGAATCGACTAACCGCGCCCACACCCGCGCCGTTATCTTTGATCCTGTGGCAACACGCCCCCACAGTGCTTGCCGAGCATCACTTCTCAACGGGAGAGTCGAACATGTCCACCCCCATTCCCGCGAGCCACATGGCCTTTATCCGCGCCCGCACCGGGTGCAGCACCGAACTCGGTGCGCGCTTGAGCAGTTTGATCGAACCGGGCCGTCAGGCTCAGGGTTGCCTGCAATTCTCGTTGCAGCATTCCCAGGTCGATCCCGATGTCTGGTTGATCTCCGGCTTCTGGAGCAGCGAGCAGGCGATGAGCGCCTACTTCAACTCTCCGGCCCTGATGATCTTCACCGAGCTGTTGAACGACATGGTTGTGCGCAGCATGGACTTCCAGACCTTCACCGATGCATCCGCTGCACACGCCTACGGCGAGTACCTGCAACTCGCCGGCTGATCAGGTTTAGAATGGCCAACTTTTCCATTGGCCAGGACCTGCAACATGGCACGTAAACAATTTGCCCACCACGAAGCCGTATCCGCCGTAGTACCGGGTGAAGGCGGCTACAGCGCCGCCGTCGCCGTCAAGGCACTGGATGGCATGGGCGCACCGCAGTTTCACAAGATCCTTGATGGACAAAAGTTCAAGACCGCCTCCGATGCCGACGATGCGGCGACCCTGCAGCTTGAGTGCTTGGTCGATGTGGATGAAGACGGTCAACTCTCTTGGGCTACTGCTGCCAACTAAAGAACGCTGCTGATTCAAATGTAGGAGCGGGCTTGCTCGCGAATCCGGCATGTCAGTCGATACTGCTGTGACTGATCCACCGCTTTCGCGAGCAAGCCCGCTCCCACAGGTTTTATTGCATTTCAGTCAGCGTGGTGTTGCGCCTGGGCGATACATTTTGAACAGCGCTTCCGGCCCCAACTGGAAGTAATCCGCCGGGCCGCCACCGCGCAAAATCGGCTCGGCGGCGGCGGTGTCGTAGACGCCATCCTTGAGCAGCCACTTGGCAATGTGCACCGCGACCACTTCGCCCAACACGAGCCAGCTAGGCACCAATGCCGTGTCGGCGCGCTGAAGCTGGATGATCTGCGTCACCTTGCACTCGAACGACACCGGGCTCTCGCCCACTCGAGGTACGCCAACGATCTTCGATGCTACCGGCGTCAGGCCGGACAATTCGAATTCGTTGACCTCGGGCGATACGGCGGCGCAACTCTGGTTCATCTGCTCGGCCAGCGGGCGGGTCGCCAGGTTCCACACAAACTCGCCGGTCTGTTCGATGTTGTTCAGGCTGTCTTTACGCCCGACACTGGAAAACCCAATGATTGGCGGAATGTAGTTGAACGCATTGAAAAAGCTGTAGGGCGCCAGGTTCAGGCGACCGGCGCTGTCGTGTGACGAAATCCAGCCAATCGGTCGTGGGCCGACGATGGCATTGAACGGGTCATGGGGCAGGCCGTGGCCGTTGGCGGGTTCGTAGAAATGGATATCGTCGGACATGGCCTGTTCTGCTCTCGGTTTCGGGACCAGCATCATACCCAATGTGGGAGCGGGCTTGCCCGCGAATACGGTGGTTCAGTCTCTACAATCGTTGACTGACACACCGCTTTCGCGGGCAAGCCCGCTCCCACATTTTGAACTGCGTTCAACGGTTAGTCGGTGGTGATCCGCGAGTGCTTACGCGTGTCCTTCATGGTCACGTAGACCACCAGCGAGACCGCGATGCACGCGGTCACGTACCAGTAGTAGCCGGTTTCCATGCCGATGCTCTTGAACCACAGCGCGATGTATTCAGCAGTGCCGCCAAAGATCGATACGGTCAGGGCATATGGCAGGCCCACGCCCAGGGCGCGGATTTCAGTCGGGAACAGCTCGGCCTTCACCACCGCGTTGATCGAGGTGTAGCCGCTCACGATGATCAGTGCGGCCATGATCAGGAAGAACGCGCCCCACCAGCTCTGGATGGTGTGCAAGGTGGTGAGGATCGGCACGGTGAACAGGGTGCCGAGGATGCCGAAAGCGATCAGGATCGGCCGACGGCCGACTTTATCCGACAACCCGCCGACGATCGGTTGCAGGCACATGAACAGGAACAACGTCGCTGCCGAGATGGTGGTGGAGTCGGAAATACTCATGCCGACCGTGTTCACCAGGTACTTCTGCATGTAGGTGGTGTAGGTGTAGAACGCCAGGGTGCCGCCCATGGTCAGGCCGACCACGGTCAGCAGTTCCTTGGGATGGCGCATCAAGGTGCGCATCGCGCTTTCCTTGGCTTTTTCCTTCTTGGTGAACGACTCGGTTTCTTCCATGCCGCGACGCAGGTAGAGCGCGACCACTGCGCACAGCGCGCCAATGGCGAACGGGATGCGCCAGCCCCAGGCATACAGCTGCTCGGTGGTCAGCAATTGTTGCAGCACGATCAGCACGGCCAGGGCGATGAGCTGGCCAGAGATCAGGGTCACGTACTGGAAGCTGGAGTAGAAACCACGACGCTCCTTGGTGGCCATCTCGCTGAGGTAAGTGGCGGAGGTGCCATATTCGCCGCCGACCGACAGGCCCTGCAGCAAGCGCGCAAATACCAGCAGGATCGGCGCACCGATACCGATGATTTCATAGCCCGGGCTCAGGGCAATCAGCAGCGAGCCGAAGCACATCAGGTAGACCGAGGCCATCAAGGCTTTTTTACGCCCGACTTTGTCGGCGTACAGGCCCATCAGCCAGCCACCGATGGGGCGCATCAGGAAGCCCACGGCGAAGATCGCGGCGGTGTTGAGCAGTTGGGCGGTGGTGTCGCCTTTCGGGAAGAAGGTTTTTGCGAAGTACAACGAGAAGGCGGCATAGACGTACCAGTCGTACCACTCGACCATGTTGCCGACGGAACCACTGAAAATCGATTTGATACGGCTGGAGGTGGTGCGCTCTTTCGCCGGCGCAGCCGCCGACCCCAGAGGCAGGGCGTTGGAGTTATCCATTGAAGGATCCTTCATCTAGTTGTTTTTATGGAGCGGCGCGAACGCTGCCTGGCTCGAGCTATAGCAGGAGCTGTGCCAGGTGGATGAAGGCCCGGTCTAGAAGGGTTCCAGGGTTTTTTTGAGCGGAAAGTCGCTGATGATTTTCGATGGGTGAGCGGAAATCCGCTTATTGGCGCGGGCGCGCACTGCCCATTGTAGGAGCTGGCTTGCCAGCGATGGCGTCCTCAAGTACGCCATCGCTGGCAAGCCGGGTCCTACAGGAAGGTCTCCCGCACGAGCCCATGGCGCTGCATCTTTTCATTGAAGGTACGCCGGGGTAGTTGCAGCTCGGCCAATACGGCCTTGATATCGCCCTTGTGCCGGGTCAACGCCGCTTTCAGGCAGTGAGCCTCGAAGGCCTCCTGCTGCGCCGCCAGTGACTGCCCGGCCTCGATGCCTTCCGGTTCCGGTTCGCCAAGCCCCAGCACCTGGCGTTCGGCGACGTTGGCCAATTCACGCACATTGCCCGGCCAGTCGTGGCTGAGCAGGCGCCCCAGTTGCGCGCCGCTCAGGGGGGCGACATTACGGCCCAGGCGTTCGGCGGCACTCTGTGCAAAGTGGTCGAACAGCAGCGGGATATCTTCTCGACGCTCACGCAACGGCGGCAGGCGCAGTTGTGCGACATTCAAGCGGTAGGCCAGGTCTTCGCGAAAGCGCCCGGCGCGGGCCTCGTCCAGCAGATCCGGCTTGGTGGCGGCAATGATGCGCAGGTCGACGTGGATACTTTGGTTGGAGCCCAGTCGCTCCAGTTTCTGCTCCTGCAACACGCGCAGCAGTTTCACTTGCTGGGCCAGGGGCATGCTTTCGATTTCATCGAGGAACAGCGTGCCGCCGTGGGCGTATTCCAGTTTGCCGATGCGCTTGCCTTGGGCGCCGGTGAATGCGCCGCTTTCGTGGCCGAACAGCTCGGCTTCGAACAGCTGTTCGGGAATGGCGGCGCAATTGAGCGCCACAAAGGGTTTTTTCGCCCGTGGGCCAAAGTCGTGCAGGCAGCGAGCGACCAGTTCCTTGCCGCTGCCGGTCTCGCCACGGATCAGCACGTTGACCGGCAGGCTCGCCAGGTCCAGCACCTGGCGGCGCAAGGTTTGCAAACCCCGGGACACGCCCAGCAGCGTCGATTCCAGCTGCGCCCGATGGTCGGCCTGTTGATGCAAGCGACGGTTTTCCAGGATCAAGCCACGCTTGTCCAGGGCGCGGCGCAGGCTGTTGAGCAAGGCGTCGGGGCTGAAGGGTTTTTCCAGAAAGTCGTAGGCACCGTCGCGCATGGCTTCGACAGCCATCGGCACATCGCCATGGCCGGTGAGGAGGATCACTGGTAAGTCGGCATCGCGACGCTGCACTTCGGCCAGCAGCTCCAGGCCGCTGAGCCCCGGCATGCGCACGTCGCTCAAGATGACGCCGGGAAAATCCTTGGGCAGTTGTGCCAGGCACGCCTCGGCGCGGTTGAACAATTGCACGTCGAACCCCGACAAGCTCAACCATTGCTCGACGGCCGTGCGAATACTGGCTTCGTCATCGACCACAATCACTGCGTTCAACATAGGTCGGGCGTCTCCAGCGCAATGGGCAGGGTCAGGGTAAACACCGCACCGTCGCCACGGTTGCCGGCGATCAGGCGTCCGCCCAGTTCGTGCACGATAGCGTAGGACACCGCCAGCCCCAAGCCGAGCCCGTCACCCACGGGCTTGGTGGTGAAGAACGGGTCGAACACACTGTTCAGGTGTTCGTCGGCAATTCCGCCGCCACTGTCGCTGACGGTGAGCTGCCACAGCTGTTGATCGGCATGCAGGCGGATTTCCAGGCGTTTGCGCGGCTTGTCGGCCATGGCATCAAGGGCGTTGCGCAGCAGGTTGATCAGTACCTGCTCCAGGCGGATCGCATCACCGCGGACCCAGGCGGGGCGTGTCAGGTCCAGCACCACGCCGATGGCTTCGTCGCGCAAGCGTGCGTCGAGCAAGTGCAAGGACTGATCGACCACGGTGGCCAGGTCCAGGCGTTCGCGCAAGCCACTCGGGCTCTTGCGCGCGAAGGTCTTGAGGTGGCCAGTGAGTGCGGCCATGCGTGTGAGCATATCGTCCAGTGGCGTGAGCGCCTGGTAGGCATCATCGATGCGACCGTGATCCAGCAGCAGGCGCAAGGTAGCCAACTGCATGCGCTGGGCCGTCAGCGGCTGATTGATTTCGTGGGCGAGGGCGGCGGACATCTGCCCCAGCGCTGCCAACTTGGCCGATTGCACCAGGCCATCCTGGGCGGTGCGCAGTGCCTGGGTGCGTTCTTCTACCAGTTGCTCAAGTTCCTCGCGACTGCGCTGGCGCAAGCGGGCCAGGCGCCAGCGCTGAGTCAGGAACAGCACCAGGAACACCAGCGCCAGCCAGGAACCGGCGGCGGCCAGGCCAGCGTTGCGTTGATCCTCAAAGGCGAACTGCGGCTTGCGCAGCAGGTGCAGGGTCCAGCCTTCGGCTTTCAGCGGGAGGGATTCCCAGATGTAATTGGCGTTGCCATCCGGGCCGTTGACGCGCATCAGGTGGCTGTTTTTGTCAAAGCGCTGCAGCGTCTGGGTGTCCAGCGGCTGCAGTTGTTTTTTGTCGTATTGGCGAGTGGCCTTCAATTCGGCGAGGTCACTGGCCGACAACGGTCGCAGGTTGCGATAGCGCCAGCCGGGTTGATTGGCGATAAACACGATGCCACGGGCATCGCTGACCAGCAGCAGGTCATTGCCCTGGGCCCACTCGCGTTCAAGCTCGGGGAATTCCAGCTTGACCACCATGGCGCCGAGGAATTGCTCGCGTTCATCCAGCACCGCGCTGGAGAGGAAGTACCCAGGAATCCCGGTGGTCACGCCCACCGCATAAAAACGCCCGGTGCCCTGGCTCAAGGTCTGGCTGAAGTAAGGCCGGAACGCATAGTTATGCCCCACATAACTGCTGGGCAGGTTCCAGTTACTGGCAGCCACGGCCAGGCCGGTACGGTCCATCAGTTCCAGTGTGGAGGACTGCGCTGCGCCGTTGATGCGTTCGAGCTTGCGGTTGAGCAGGTCCTGAGTGGTGGTATCCAGCGGGCCCTTCAAGGCATTGATCATCTCCGAGTCCAGTGCCAGCACGGCGGGCAGGGCGCGGTAGCGTTCGATCAGGGTGTGCAGGGAATTGGCATACAGCGCCAACTGCTGGTTGGCACGGGCGGCATCGTCCACCAGGGCCTGGCGTTCGGCATGGCGGGTGGCCAAGGCGGCAGCCAGCACGGCACCGGCGATGATCAGCAGGGAGTAGAACGTCAGGCGCAGGGGGCGAGGGATCACGATCATACGGTGATGGGCAGGCACAGTAAGGGGTGAGCACCATACCATGTGCCATAAAAAAGGCGACCGGGCCTTAGCCGCAGTCGCCTTTCTATCGGCAGGGGAAGTGCTTACTGCACTTCTACCGCCAGGCTTTCACTGATCTTTTTCTGCCAGATGGCAGGACCGGTGATGTGCACGGATTCGCCTTTGCTATCGACTGCAACGGTCACCGGCATGTCTTTCACATCGAACTCGTAGATCGCTTCCATACCCAGTTCGGCGAAGGCGACAACGCGCGACTTCTTGATGGCTTGCGCCACCAGGTAAGCAGCGCCGCCCACGGCCATCAGGTAAACAGCCTTGTGGTCCTTGATCGCTTCGATCGCGGTCGGGCCGCGCTCGGACTTGCCGATCATGCCCAGCAGACCGGTTTGCTCGAGGATCTGACGGGTGAACTTGTCCATCCGCGTCGCGGTGGTCGGGCCCGCCGGGCCAACCACTTCTTCGCGCACCGGATCCACCGGGCCGACGTAGTAGATGAAACGACCCTTGAGGTCCACCGGCAGGGTTTCGCCCTTGTTCAGCATCTCGACCATGCGCTTGTGCGCAGCGTCGCGGCCGGTGAGCATCTTGCCGTTGAGCAGCACGGTTTCGCCTGGCTGCCAGCTCTGCACTTCTTCCGGGGTCAGGGTGTCGAGGTTGACGCGGCGGGCCGATGGGCCGGCTTCCCAGACGATTTCCGGGTAGGCGTCCAGCGGTGGCGCTTCCAGCGACGCCGGGCCCGAACCGTCGAGCACAAAGTGCGCGTGACGGGTGGCGGCGCAGTTGGGGATCATGCACACCGGCAAGGAGGCGGCGTGGGTCGGGTAGTCCATGATCTTCACGTCGAGCACGGTGGTCAGGCCACCCAGGCCCTGGGCGCCGATGCCCAGTTGGTTGACCTTCTCGAACAGCTCCAGGCGCATCTCTTCGATACGGTTCTGCGGGCCGCGCTTTTTCAGCTCGTGGATGTCGATGGACTCCATCAACACTTCCTTGGCCATCACCGCGGCTTTCTCGGCGGTGCCGCCGATGCCGATACCCAGCATGCCCGGTGGGCACCAGCCGGCGCCCATGGTCGGAACGGTCTTGAGCACCCAGTCGACGATCGAATCGGACGGGTTGAGCATGGCCATTTTCGACTTGTTCTCGGAACCGCCGCCCTTGGCCGCCACGTCCACTTCCACGGTGTTGCCCGGGACGATGGAGTAGTGGATGACCGCCGGGGTGTTGTCCTTGGTGTTTTTACGCGCGCCTGCCGGGTCGGCCAGGATGGAGGCGCGCAGGACGTTTTCCGGCAGGTTGTAGGCGCGACGCACGCCTTCGTTGATCATGTCGTCCAGGCCCATGGTGGCGCCATCCCAACGTACGTCCATGCCCACGCGCACGAACACGGTGACGATACCGGTGTCCTGGCAGATCGGGCGATGGCCGGTGGCGCACATGCGCGAGTTGATCAGGATCTGGGCAATGGAGTCACGGGCCGCTGGCGACTCTTCGCGCAGGTAGGCTTCGTGCATGGCCTGGATGAAATCAACGGGGTGGTAGTAGGAAATGAATTGCAGGGCGTCGGCAACGCTCTGAATCAGGTCGTCTTGCTTGATCACGGTCATGAGTCGCGCTCCTCTATAAGGGAACATTCAATAAAGGTGGCTTCAGTGAAGTGCATCGGTCGGCTGAAGCCACCTTTCCAAGGCGCGTCGCCAAGAAGAGCAAGTATTGTTGGCGCGACGCTAAAAAGGCGCGGCAGTATAACCCGACGCGGTGGCCGATACACCCGACTATGGTCAAACTGTCGCAGGCATGATTCCCTGTGCACGCCCCTTGTGATGAGTCCTTATATGCCTGAACTGTACGTCGGCGAACGCCATTGGTCGGTACCGGCCGGCAGCAACCTGCTGGATGCCTTGAACCAGGCGGGTGTGGCCGTGCCCTACAGTTGCCGCGCCGGCAGTTGCCATGCGTGCCTGGTGCGTTGCGCGGGGGAGGTCGAGGACAAGCAGCCCGATACCCTGAGCCCGGCGCAGCGCCAGGACGGCTGGCGGTTGGCGTGCCAATGCCAGGTGATGGGGGACGTGCAGGTCGAAACGTACGATCCGACGCGCGATGGTTTGCCGGCCGAGGTGGTGGGCGCCGACTGGTTGAACGTGACGGTGCTGCGCCTACGTTTGCAGCCGGAGCGAGGCCTGCGTTATCGCGCTGGTCAGCATCTGGTGTTGTGGGCGGGGCAAGTCGCGCGCCCTTACTCCCTGGCCAGCCTGCCCCAGGAAGATCCCTACCTGGAATTTCATCTCGATTGCCGCCAACCCGGTGAATTCACCGATGCCGCTCGAACGTTTCAGGTCGGCGACCGCCTGCGCCTGGGTGAGCTGCGCGGCGGCGCGCTGCAGTACGACCCGGACTGGCAAGCCCGGCCCTTGTGGCTGCTGGCGTCCGGCACCGGGCTTGGCCCGTTGTGGGGCGTATTGCGCGAGGCGCTGCGCCAGGATCACCAGGGCGCCATCCGTGTGATTCACCTGGCCCATGATGCCGAGGGCCATTACCTGGCCGAACCCCTGGCAGCACTGGCTGCACAGCATCCCAACCTGGCGGTGGAGTTGTGGACCGCGGCCGGGTCGGCCCAGGCATTGGCGCAACTGCGGCTTGTTTCGCGGCAAACTCTGGCTTTACTCTGCGGGCACCCTGCCAGCGTCGAGGCGTTTTCCAAGCGCTTGTTCCTGGCGGGACTGCCGCGTAATCAGCTGCTGGCGGATGTGTTCCTGCCCCGCGGTTGAGCGCTGAACGCCACCGCCGCGAGATTCGCCATGACCGACGCCATCCAACAAACGCGCGAACGCGGGTTGCTGATCCTGCAGCTCAATCGCCCCGACAAGAAGAACGCGCTGACCCGTGCCATGTACACGCAACTGGCCGAGGCACTGGAGCAGGCCGATGCGGATGGGGATATCCGCTGTGTGCTGATCCAGGGCAGCAGCGAGTGTTTCACTGCTGGCAACGACATTGGCGATTTTCTCGAGCAGCCGCCCAGCGATCTCGACAGCCCTCCGTTTTATTTCATGAAGAGCCTGCTCAACTGCCGAAAACCGGTGATTGCCGCTGTGGCGGGCGCAGCCGTGGGCATTGGTACAACCCTGTTGCTGCATTGCGACCTGGTGTACATCAGCCGAGATGCGCGGTTGCGCATGCCGTTCGTCAACCTGGGCCTGTGTCCGGAATTTGGTTCGAGCCTGATCCTGCCGAGGTTGCTGGGGCATGCGAAAGCGGCTGAACTGTTGCTGTTGGGTGAAGGGTTTACGGGTGAGCAGGCGGCGGCGTGGGGCATTGCCACCGAGGCGTTAGGCAGCGGCGAGGCGGCCTTGGCCAAGGCACGGGAAGTAGCGGAGCGTTTCGAAACCCTGGCGCCGGGGGCGGTGCAGGTAACCAAGCAGTTGATGAAGAGTGTTGATCGTGAGCAGTTGCGGCAGGTGATCGAGGAGGAGGGGGCGTTGTTTACCCAGCGCTTGAGATCGCCTGAGGCGATTGCGGCGTTGTCGGGGTTTATCGCCCGGCGCTGATCAAAATGTGGGAGCGACTGTCTTGATGGCTTTCATCAAGCCATATTTGCAGAGACGGTAACGCTCCCACATTTGACCGAGTTCGACACGAACTCTTGCAATGCAAAAAGCCCCGTCATTCACATGGCGGGGCTTTTGTTTTTCAGCGTGTCACTCAGTACTGCGGGTCGCCCACGTGCAGGATCTTCATGCCATTGGTGCCACCGGTGGTGTGGTAGCTGTCGCCTTTGGTCAGGATGACCCAGTCGCCTTGCTCCACGACGCCGCGCTTGACCAGCTCGTCAATCGCCTTCTGGCTGACTTCGTTCGGTGCCAGCGAAGCCGGATCGAACGGAATGGTGTACACGCCACGGAACAGCGCTGCGCGGGCCTGGGCTTCGCGGTGCGGGGTGAACGCGTAGATCGGCACCGACGAACGGATGCGCGACATGATCAACGGCGTGTAGCCACTTTCGGTCAAGGCGATGATCGCCTTTACGCCTGGGAAGTGGTTGGCGGTGTACATGGCAGCCAGGGCGATGCTCTGGTCGCAGCTTTCGAACACTTTACCGATACGGTGGCTGGAGGTCTTGCTGGTCGGGTGCTTTTCGGCGCCGACGCAGATACGCGCCATGGCCTGCACGGCTTCCAGCGGGTACGGGCCAGCAGCACTTTCAGCCGAGAGCATCACGGCGTCGGTGTAGTCGAGCACGGCGTTGGCCACGTCGGACACTTCGGCACGGGTAGGCATCGGGTTCTGGATCATCGACTCCATCATCTGGGTCGCCACGATCACTGCTTTGTTGTGGCGGCGTGCGTGCAGGATGATCTTCTTCTGGATACCGATCAGCTCGGCGTCACCGATTTCCACGCCGAGGTCGCCACGGGCAACCATCACCGCGTCGGAGGCCTTGATCAGACCGTCGAGGGTTTCGTCGTCGGCCACGGCTTCGGCGCGTTCGATCTTCGCTACCAGCCAGGCGGTACCGCCGGCTTCGTCGCGCAGTTTACGGGCGTATTCCATGTCGGCGGCGTCACGCGGGAAGGACACGGCGAGGTAGTCCACTTCCATTTCGGCGGCGAGCTTGATGTCTGCCTTGTCTTTTTCCGTCAGGGCCGGTGCCGTCAGGCCACCACCGCGACGGTTGATGCCTTTGTGGTCGGACAGCGGGCCGCCGATGGTCACGGTGCAGATCAGCTCGGTGCCGGTGGCGGTGTCGACGCGCATGACCACGCGGCCATCGTCCAGCAGCAGTTCGTCACCGACGCCGCAGTCCTTCACCAGGTCCGGGTAGTCGATACCCACGACTTGCTGGTTGCCTTCGGTCAGCGGGTGGCTGGTGGAGAAGGTGAAGGTGTCACCGATCTTCAGCTCGATCCGCTTGTTGGCGAATTTGGCGATACGGATCTTCGGGCCTTGCAGGTCACCCAGCAGTGCGACGAAGCGGCCGTGCTTGGCGGCCAGGTCACGCACCAGCTTGGCGCGAGCCTTGTGCTCGTCCGGGGTGCCGTGGGAGAAGTTCAGACGGGCAACGTCCAAACCAGCCAGAATCAGCTGTTCGAGGACTTCCGGCGAGTTGCTGGCCGGGCCAAGGGTGGCGACGATTTTGGTACGACGGACGGACATGCACAGACTCCTGAGTTCAAGCGCTGAGGAAGGCTACTATGCTCTTTCGTTGTAGTCATTGTTCGTTTGCACTACTTATCGATGATTGACTTGTTTTCGCTGCGGCTGAATACGAACATCCTTGAAGATTTTCGACGAGGGGTCGATACACTGCACAAGACAGGAGAACCCTCATGCGAATTTTGCTCATTGCTGCCCTGGCCGTCAGTGTTGTCGGCTGCACCCGTTGGTCGATGGACCACCACTTGAACAATGCCTACCGCGCCTACAAGGTGGGTGACTGCGAGCGCGTCACCCTGGAGTTGTCCCAGGTCGACCGTGAAAGTCGTACCCGACGCTATGTGCAGCCTGAGGTGTCAATGTTGCGCGGGCAATGCCTGGAGCGGCAGAAGCTGTTCGTCGACGCCGTGCAGACCTATCAGTTCATTATCAATCAGTACCCGTCGAGTGAGTACGCCTACCGTGCTCGTGCGAGGCTCGACACCCTGCAACAACTGGGGCATTACCCCGGTGCAAGTGTCGCTCAGCCGCGTCCAGCTTCTTTGTGATGATATTCGTCATGTCATGACTGGCCCGTTGCCAGTCTTGGGCTATCCTTTGAATGTCTGTTTGTACAAGTTTCCATGCAAACGGATGTGGGGCCCGGACTCGGCGGCTGTCTGGCGGCAAGATATTGCCTGTTTTCGCACCGAGATCCAGGGAGAGCGGGCGGTTCTGGCCCGTTCCGAATCACTGGCACGGCCGCAGTCATGGCCACTGGATGGCGATCTCACCATGTTTACCGACCGACGGATCGAGCGGCATCAGCTACCTTGTTTTCTGCAAGTGTTTAACCGATTAACCGACAAGCCCATCGGGTTTTTGGGCAATGTCTCGGAAGACGGGCTGATGTTGATCAGCCAATTGCCCATGATGGTCGACGTGGACTTCGAGCTGTGCTTGAAGATTCCCGGTGCTGACGGTGCCTACCACCCGATTGATCTCACGGCGACTTGCCTGTGGAGTCATGAGGATATCAACCCTCAGCACTACGATTCCGGGTTCAGGGTGCTCCAGGCCCCTGAAGAATACGGGCAATTGATCAACGTCTTGTTGCACTATTTCAGTTTTGATCCCTTGCAGGCTTCGGCCTAGGCACGGAGTGTTGTCGACCCGGTTTTGGGTGTAGCTGCCCAGGCCGTGGTCGTGCGCTGTTTTCCAGCGTGCTTTCTTCAGAACGCACCGGCCTTCTTCCAGCCCAGGTAGCGTGTCACCAGGGCCGGGCCCAGTTCAGACGGTAAGGTGTCCAATACGGACAAGCCTTGGGCGCTGAGGCGGTCGTGCAGTTCGTCGCGGGTATTCAGGTAGTCGACGGTGCCGCTGTAGGCCAAGGCTTCGGGCAAGGTTTGCACGGGAGTCTGGCGTAATTGATCGAGTACTTCCTCGCGCAGACTGGCCACCAGCACCCTGTGCTGGCGGCTGATACGCTTGACGGCCGTCAGCAGTGCCTCATCGTCCTCATCCCGCAGGTTGGTCACCACGACCACCAAGGCACGCCGTTTTTGCCGCGCCAGCAGTTGGCTTGCCGCAGCCTGATAATCGGCAGTGCGTCGGGTGGTGTCCAAGTCGTATACCGCGTTGAGCAACAGGTTCAACTGGCTACTGCCCTTGACTGGCGCCAGGTAGCGCGGCTGGTCGCCGGCAAAGGTGCACAGCCCTACCGCATCACCTTCACGCAAGGCGACATAGCTGAGCAACAAGCAGGCATTGAGCGCGTGGTCAAAATGGGACAGCTCGTCATCCTGGCTGCGCATGCGTCGACCGCAATCCAGCATGAACACGATCTGTTGGTCGCGCTCATCCTGATATTCACGGGCGATGGGTGTGCGTTGTCGGGCCGTGGCTTTCCAATCGAT
Organism: Pseudomonas sp. CHM02; assembly: GCF_000612585.1. Taxonomy (GTDB): domain Bacteria; phylum Pseudomonadota; class Gammaproteobacteria; order Pseudomonadales; family Pseudomonadaceae; genus Aquipseudomonas. The sequence continues at coordinate 54,115 of NZ_JFCA01000005.1, read as the reverse complement.
CTGGCGCAGGCTGTCGCCGTCGCGAAACTCGCGCAACTGATGAAACTCCAGCCCCAATCCACGGCGTTGACGTTGACGCACACCCAGTTGGCTCAGCCAGTTATCCACACCCAGCAGTTGCGCACCGTACAGCCGGGCGAAATCCGGGTAGACGCGAGTGGCATCGCTCACCTCGATAAAGCGCCGGCCTGACCACAGTCCCATTGGGCTGGGTAGATGAACTTCGCAGCGGCTGAACGTGAAGTGGCCACGCCGCAGCGGGCGAAGACGATAACCCAGCTCGCTGCGTTCACCGGGGCGCAGCTCTATGGATTGAGGCATGTTTTCCACGGTCAACCCGTCGGGGACATGATCGAAGACCTGCACCGTCAATGGCTGTGGGAAGTCGTGCTCCAAGCTCAGGCGTACCTCGCCCCAGCGTCCGAGCGCCAGGCTTCCGGGCATCTGCCGTTGCACGCGGGGGGAGGGGCGGCGACGCAGACGCACCGCATCCAGCATGACCAGCAACAACAGCGCCAGGAGCAAGCCCCACGCCACTGAGTGCAAGGTGTCGGGCACCTTGAACTGCAGCGCTGCTGCAGTGCCCAGCAGAATGCTCAGGCCCAGCAATGCGCCAAGCCAGTTCAACAGCAGACGGGTCGGCTTCATGAGCGAATCATTGCCGGGGTGCTGGAATCTGATCGAGCAGTTGCTTGAGCACCTGGTCGACCTCCAGCCCGTCGATGTCCAACTCGGGCGCGATACGCACCCGATGGCGCAGCACCGCCAGTGCACATCCCTTGATGTCATCCGGAGTGACGAATTCGCCACCGCGTAACAGAGCCCGGGCACGGGCGCCACGTACCAGGGCAATCGAGGCCCGCGGGCCGGCACCGATGGCCAGCCCTGGCCAACTGCGAGTGGCGCGAGCCAGACGCACGGCATAGTCGAGCACTTGTTCGTCCATGGCCAGGTCACTGGCAATCTGTTGCAGTTGCAATACGTCCTCGGCCTGCAACACCGTGCGCAACGGGTGTACATCCAGCATGTCGGCCCGAGACGAACGTGTGACTTCGCGCACCATGTCCAGCTCCTGCTGCGCGTCTGGGTAATCCATGCGCACCTTGAGCATGAAACGGTCCAGTTCCGCTTCCGGCAGGGGGTAGGTGCCTTCCTGTTCGATGGGGTTCTGGGTTGCCAGCACCATGAATGGTTGGCCGATGAGCAGCGCCTCGCCCTCGAGGGTGACCTGGCGTTCCTGCATGGCCTCGAGCAAGGCTGCCTGGGTCTTGGCGGGAGCGCGGTTGATTTCATCGGCCAGCAATAAGTGGGTGAACACCGGCCCCTTGCGCAGTTTGAACTGCTCGGTGTGCAGGTCATATACCGCGTGCCCGGTGACATCGCTGGGCATCAGGTCCGGGGTGAACTGGATACGCGCGAAATCGCCATCGAAGCAACGCGCCAGCGCACGTACCAGCAAGGTTTTACCCAGCCCCGGCACACCTTCGAGCAGCACGTGGCCACCGGCGATCAATGCGGTCAGCACATCATCGATCACCTGGTCCTGGCCCATCACTGCCTTGCGCAATTCAGTGCGCAGGGCCTGGGCTTGCCCGCTGGCGCGCTGCAGGGTTTCGCTGGTCAAGGCGTTGGCGCTTGGAAATTCGCTCATAGGGCATTCCTGAGAGTTTGCAGGCACGCCACCTGCCGGCTGAAATCGGCGCTGGAAAGCCGTTTTGCCGGGAGTGGGCCAAGGGCCTGGCTGATCACGTGAGAAGGTTGGTGCGTCAGGTGTTCGAGCACCCGCCACTGTTCTGTGTTGTCGAGGCGTTCAAAGCCGGGGTGTCGGCGCCGTGCGGCACGCAAGACATCACGCTGCAGGGCATGCAACAGCGTGCCCTGGCCGCTGCGCCGCAGCAGGAAGTCGGCGCTGGCTTTCAGGTGTTCCTGCAGTTGGCGACGTGCGCTGGATGCAGGGGGCCGGATCGGGCCCTGACGCATACCAGCCTGCCAGAGTGCCAGGGCGACCAGTGCAATGAGCGCCACCAGGGCCTGAGGGAAATACCGCATGAGCAGGGTGAACAGATCGTCGAAGTCGCTGTTGAACAGCAGGGTTACAGCGGTGCCCTGGTTCAGGTACCAGAGCAGCCAGGCATTATCGTGCTTGCCTATGTTCAGGGTTTTCCACAGGTCGCTGTCAGTGATCACTGTGACGCTGCCTTCCCCGAGGTCGAGTTGCATGAGGTGACTCGACCTCGCGCTGTTGGCGGAAAATTGCGCCAGATGCTTGGGGTCGATGAGATTGAAGTCCGTATCGAAACTGAAGTACGCCGGTGCGGTTTCATTGTCGACATAGAGCTTGGTCAGGTCCGGGGCTTTCTTTGTACGAGGCTTTTTGCTGGACGGGGCGAGTTGTTCAGGTTCTTCACTCAAGGTCTGGTGGATATGCAGGCGATCGAGCAGCAGGTCGCCACTTTTGCCAGTTTCTTCATCCCATAGTGCCTCGGCCACCAGCAACAGATGGCCGCCGGACCTGGCCCATCCCAGCAGTTGCTCTACCTGGCGTGGTGACATGTTGCTGCGCTCGCCAAGCAGCAACAGGCTATTGTCCTTGGCTGGCAGGGTAGCCAGCCGCTCCAGGCTGTTGGCGTGCTCCACGGCCAGGCCTTGTTGGCGCAGAAAGTGTTCGGCCGCCAGGTAGGGGTTGGCCAGGGCTTCCGGCGAAGGGCCGCGATCCACGACTTCGTCGTAGGGGATCGCCTTGCTCCACGCATAGTAGGTAGCCGCTCCAAGCAGGCACGCCAGCAATAGTCCAATCCACAGCAATGGACGTTTCATGGGGTGTTCCCCGCGCTGAACAGGGCGCGCCAATCACTGCAGAGCTTTTGCTGGGCGCAAAGCGGGGGCAGTTGATGGCCGTAGGCGAGGTTTTGCCAATGCCGGGTCAATTCATCGCTGAAAGCCAGCAGGTGCGGTTGTTGCAATTGGTGTACGCATGCCAGGACCTGGCCTTCAGTGTCTGCGCTTTTCAGCGGCAGGTTGAAGTCGTGCAACAGGCGACTGAGCAGGCCTCGATACAGCAGGCCAAGGGCTTCCCTGGGTTGGGTGGCCCACAGCTGTTCGGCGGCGCTGGCAACATCGTCGGGCAAGGTCTCGGTACCCAGTTCAAGACCGAATAATTGCATGGGCACAGGTTTGACCATTTTGGGTTTGCGAGGTGCGCGCCGACTGACGAAGGTACTCAGCCATTCGCGATACCGCCACGCCAGCATGATCAGGCTACCGATCAGAAGGCCCCATAGCAGCACTTCAACGCCTTGGGCGATGTGCTTGAAGGTATCGCTGTTGAGGTTGTCCAGCAGCGCTTTCAGCCAGGCAGGAAGTTTGCCGTCCCTGTGAGTCTCGTTTTTGACGGCGGGCTTTTCCTCACCGAAGCGATAGCGGGTGACGGTTTCCGGGTTTTTGAATGGGGGCTTGTCCAGCAGCGCCTTGACGGACTGGCTCGCATTTTGTGGGGTGAGCGGCTTGGCATCGGCCATGACGGGCGGGCTGAGTGGCAGCAACATCAGCCCGATTACCAGTAATAGCAGCGGTGCCACACTGCTCAGGCGCTGACGAAGACGTCGGAAGACCAACTCCAGGTCCCAGGCCTCCAGTACGGTACGACGGTTCAGGTAGAGGCTGAAACCGCAGGCGACGTAGATTGGCTCCCAAAACACCAGGATCAAGGCATAGAAGGCATTGCCCAGGTGTTCCAGCCACAGCCCTTCCGAGCTTGTAGCGAGCGCCAGGCGTTGCCAGTCCCAATCCATCTCGACGTTTTGCGGGATAAATAGGTAGAACAGCGCCATGCAACCAAACCACAGGCCGATTTCCAGGTGCACCCCAACGGTGGTCAGCCAGCGCGCGGCCCCGGCGTTACGCTGCTGTAGCATGCCCAGGCGTTTTTGGCGTGCCGGGCCATCCAGGCCTTCGAGTTGGCTTACCGGCATCACAAAGCTGCGGCTCAGGCTGAGCCGCCGCCAGGTCAGGCTCGCCAGCAGTTGCCCCTTGAGCAGGCGCGGCCACTGGCGCACCGCTTCCTTGAGGCTGGGTGTTTCACCAAACAGGGCCTTGGACAGAATGTACAGCGGCAAGCGGTCAAAGGCCGGCTTGAGCCACCAGAACAGAAATATCGCAGTAGACGGGTACTGCCACAGCAGCGCGGTAAGCAAGGCGAATACTGGCAGCGTTACCAGTGCCCAACTGCCCATCAATAGTACGCGGTGTTCCCCGGCCATCAATACGCCTAGATCCATGGCTTCCCAGGCAGTACGTGGGCGGATGACCACGCTGGCATCACTCAGGCGCATGGCGAACCCTTCCAGCGAGGCCCAGGTAGGCGGCAACCAGCAGCCACAGGACCGCGCCCACCAGGTATTTTACCCAGGGCGATAGGGCGGTGGTGGATGACCAGTAGGCCTCGATAAAGGCAGCGATGAGCAGGAAGATCATGACACCGCACAACATCTGCACGCTCTTGCGCGCCGCCAGCCGCAATGATTCGCCACGGGTCAACTGCCCAGGAGCGATCAGCGCCCAGCCCAGTTGCAAGCCAGCGGCACCGGCGAGGGCGATGGCGGTCAGTTCGAACGCACCATGGCCAATGACGAACGACCAGAAGGTCTGTCCGTAGCCGATTTCGGTCAGGTGTCCGGAGACCGCACCGATGACCAGCCCGTTGAAAATCAGAAAGAACACGCTGCCCAGGCCGAACAGCAAACCGGCGGCGAAGGTCTGGAATGCGATACCGATGTTGTGCATCACGTAGTAGCCGAACATCATCCAGTCTTCGCTCGATGCCCGCTCGGCGGCGCGGCCCAGGCGGCTGGCATCGGGGTCATACATGCCCTGCATCTCTGCCACCTGCTGGGGGCTGACGATGCTGTAGATCAGGTCGGGAAACAGGTACACCAGCAACGCGATGCCTGCCAGGCTTCCAAAGAACAGCAGGCTGGCTATCAATACGAAGCGCCACTGTTCGCGCACCAACCGAGGAAAATCGGCCAATACGAAACCCAGTACATTGGCCGCCAATTGGCTGCGATGCCGGTAGAGCTGTTGATGTCCGCGCAGGGCCAGTTGTTGCAATGGGTCTACCAGATAGCTGCTGTAGCCACGCTCCTGCGCCAGCGCCAGGTGCTGGCACAGGCGTCGGTACTGATGTGGGAAGTCGGCGACATCACTGGCCTTGGCCTTGCCTTGCTCCAATTGCTGAAGGTGTTCGGCAAATGCTTGCCATTGGGGTTGGTGGCGGCTTTCGAAGAGGCTCTGCTTCATGTCGGCCCCAGCAAGCCACGGGCCACGCCATTGAGTTGTTCCACGGCGCGGGCCGGGGATACCTGCAAGGGGGTGGCAAGAATCGAGGCCAACTCGTGAACGCGCTCGGTGGATAGTTCACCCTGGCGCTCCGCGAAGGCAAGGATGGCCCGTTGTTCGCTCAGTTCCAGGGCGAAGGGCAGACGCAGGGCCACAGCTTGAGGGACCTGGGGACGCACCAGGGGCTGCTCTCGATAGATCACCAGTGTGCCGGCCGCCAAGTCGCCCAGGCGCTTGAAGTGAGGGTGTTGCAGGCAACTGATGGCGCCGAGAAAGTAGCCGAATGGCAACATGTCGACGAACCGCAGCAGGTTACGGATCAGTGATGCGGACCAGCCGATCGGGGTGCCGTCATCCTGTACGACACGCAGGCCCATGACCTGTTTGCCAGGCGAGCACCCCTGGTTGAGTACTTCGAACAGCACCATGTACCACCAACTGATCAGGAACAGCAGCAGCGAGCCCAGGCCGATACCGACGTTACCCAGCAAGGCCAGCGGTACCAGCAGCACACCCATGACCACCCCGCGCAGACCCAGGTCAAAGGCAAAGGCCAGCACCCTTGGCACCAGGCCGGCCGGGCGCAGGGGCAGGTCGATGCCCTCCGGGGTCTCGATCTGGTAGCGGGTATCCAATGGGGCTGACGGCATCGCGATCCTTGGCAGTGCAGAGTGGCTGGGAGACACGGATGCTAGCAGTGTCGGCGCTGGAAGCAACTACTCAAGGTTTTACTGGATATTTGTACAGTTCATTTGGTGCTGGTCGCGGATGCGGTTCAGCGCCTAGACTTTGTCGATCTTCAGTACAGGAATAGCCCGTGACCTCCATTTTCTGGTACGACTATGAAACCACCGGCATCAACCCGCGTAACGATCGCCCACTGCAGGTAGCCGGAATTCGCACGGACCTCGAACTCAATGAGATCGGCGCACCGGTCAATCTTTATTGCCAGCCCAGCGACGATATCCTGCCTCACCCCGCCGCCTGCGCAATTACCGGGATCACCCCCGCGACACTCGCGGAAAAAGGCCTGGCCGAGGCCGACTTCATGACCCGGGTGCACGCCGAGCTGGCCGCTCCGGGCACGTGTGGCGCCGGCTACAACACCCTGCGCTTTGACGATGAAATGACGCGCTACAGCCTGTACCGCAACTTCTTCGATCCTTACGCGCGGGAATGGCAGGGCGGTAACAGCCGCTGGGATTTGATCGACGTGGTGCGTACCGCCTACGCCTTGCGCCCCGAAGGCATTGAATGGCCGCAGCAGGACGGGCGCGTCACGCTCAAGCTGGAGCGCCTGACCGAAGCCAACGGTATCGATCATGGCCAGGCGCACGATGCGTTATCTGACGTGCGCGCCACGATTGCGTTGGCCCGACGGGTTCGTGAGAAACAACCCAAGCTCTATGAATGGCTGTTTCAGCTACGCAGCAAACAACGGGTGATGGACCAGGTGCGCTTGCTGCAACCGATGGTGCATATCTCCGGGCGTTTTTCCGCCGAGCGTCATTACCTGGGGGTTGTGCTGCCGCTGGCGTGGCACCCGCGCAATCGCAATGCCTTGATCGTCTGCGATCTCGGGCTCGATCCGCAAGGGCTGCTGGATCTGGACGCGGAGGCCTTGCGCCAACGCCTTTACACCCGCCGTGACGATCTGGCCGAGGGCGAACTGCCGGTACCGCTCAAATTGGTGCATATCAATCGGTGCCCCGTGGTTGCTCCCTTGAATGTGCTGCGGGCAGAAGACCGTGAACGTCTGCACTTGGACATGACTATTTATCAGGAGCGGGCGCTGCGGCTAACTGACGCACAGGAACTTTGGCGCGATAAGTTAGCGGCCATTTACGCCGAAGAAGATTTCGCGGCGAATGCCGACCCGGAGCAACAGCTGTATGACGGTTTTATCGGAGACCGTGATCGACGTTTATGCGAACAAGTCCGGGCGGCCGAGCCTGCGCAATTAGCGCGCCAGCAGTGGCCTTTTGATGATCAGCGCTTGCCTGAATTATTGTTTCGCTACCGCGCACGTAACTTCCCCGACACCTTGAACAGCGATGAGCAACAACGCTGGAAACTTTTTTGTCAGCAACGTTTGTCGAACCCGGAATGGGGCGCGCCGAATACCCTTGAGGCATTTAACCAGGCCTGGCAGGAGTGTGCGGTTAGTGCGACGCCGTTTCAGCGTGGGGTGCTGGAGCAATGGCAGGAATATGCGCACTCACTGGCCGCACGGATGAATCTGTAGTCGCTTTTCACAGCATTAGACAGGCAATAAAAAACGCCAGCAGGCTGGCGTTTTTCAATGTGTCGCGTATCAGGCGCAAGCCCGGCGAGGCTTAGCCCAGCAGGGTAGCCCAGCCTTCAACCACGTCACCGCCCCACTTGGCTTTCCACTCTTTCAGCGTTTTGTGGTTGCCACCTTTGGTTTCAATCACTTCGCCGTTGTGCGGGTTTTTGTATTGCTTGACCTTGCGAGCACGCTTGGTGCCGGTAGTTTTCACGGCGCCGCGTGGTGCTTTAACTTTCGACTCTGGATCCAGCAGCGCGATGATGTCACGCAGGGATTTGGAGTATTCACCCATCAGGGTGCGCAATTTGCCTTCGAATTCCAGCTCGGTTTGCAGTTTGTCGTCTTGGGACAGGTTCTTCAAACGGGCTTGCAGCTCTTTGATAGCTTCTTCGGTGGCACGGTATTCGTTGATCAGAGACATGTGGACTACCTTATGTAGAGCGCTGATTGACAGGGATAGTGGCCCAATAATAGTCAGGCGGTTTCCCCAAGTAAACATTTAAGGTCGCATTTATGTGAATTACTTTGAATGTTTGTAGTATTGCTATGCATTCGAGTTAATTACTAGGGCGTAGACCTAAAGATAATCTCCTTGAAATGCGTGGAACAGCCACGGGGTGACGCAGTAGATTCATATAAAGGTGGTAAAACCATAGGCTATTAAGGGGCAAGGCTGCGGCCGGCGATCAGAATAAGCGTTAACGAATACTGCAGTTTTCCTGCGCAATCGCTAGAATGGCGGCCTTTGCGAAGTTCTGGAGTTTCCCCCTAATGCGCACTTTTCGGCTGGTGATTGCTTGCCCGGACCGGGTTGGCATCGTTGCCAAAGTCAGTAACTTTCTGGCTTCCCACAACGGTTGGATCACCGAGGCAAGTCATCACTCGGACAATCTCAGCGGTTGGTTCTTCATGCGTCATGAGATCCGTGCCGATACGCTGCCCTTCGGCCTCGAGGCCTTCCGCGAGGCCTTTGCGCCGATCGCCGAAGAGTTTTCGATGACCTGGCACATCACCGACACCGAGCAGAAAAAACGCGTGGTGTTGATGGCCAGCCGCGAATCCCACTGCCTGGCCGATTTGCTGCACCGCTGGCACAGTGATGAGCTGGACTGCGAGATCGCGTGCGTGATTTCCAACCACGACGACCTGCGCAGCATGGTCGAGTGGCATGGCATCCCGTATTACCACGTGCCGGTCAACCCGCAGGACAAGGAGCCGGCGTTCGCCGAGGTCTCCCGTCTGGTCAAGCAGCACGAAGCCGACGTCGTGGTGCTGGCGCGCTACATGCAGATCCTGCCCCCGGAACTGTGCCGCGAATACGCCGGCAAGGTGATCAACATTCACCACAGCTTCCTGCCTTCGTTCGTGGGTGCCAAGCCTTATCACCAGGCTTCCCTGCGTGGCGTGAAGTTGATCGGCGCCACTTGCCACTACGTCACCGAAGAGCTGGACGCCGGCCCGATCATCGAGCAGGACGTGGTGCGTGTCAGCCACAGCGACAGCATTGAAGACATGGTGCGTTTCGGTCGTGACGTCGAGAAGATGGTGCTGGCCCGTGGCCTGCGTTATCACCTGGAGGACCGCGTGCTGGTGCACGGCAACAAGACGGTCGTATTCTGACCGACAGGTTGTGATTGAAGAATGAAGGGCCTGGGCGTTAAATCGTTCCAGGCCCTTTTTCTTTGCGTGTCGATGAGGATTGAGCGATGAGTGATCCGCTGGACAAAGCCACTTCCAAAGCCCCGGCGACACTGGGGGAGGGGTGCCTGAGTCGATTTGATCCGGATGACCTGGACAGCGAGGACGGCACCGATTTTCCCGGTGCCGCCGAGTTGTGGGAGCGTGAGCAGGGCAACGCCGAGCCCGAGGGCCAGTAATCGCCTGCCGGGTTCAGATCCGGAAACTGCCCACCAGTTGTTTCAATCGCGCGGCTTGCTGCTCCAGGTCGGAGCAGGCGCGTAGGGTGGAGTGCAGGTTTTCCACGCCTTCCTGATTAAGGGTATTGATCTCGGTGATGTCCATGTTGATCGACTCCACCACAGAGGTTTGTTCTTCCGTGGCGGTGGCGACTGACTGGTTCATGCCATCGATCTCGCCGATGCGCTGGGTCACGCTGTTCAGGCGTTCACCGGCCAGGTTGGCGATGTCCACGCTGTCGAGGCTGTGACGCTGGCTTTCACTCATGGTGCTCACCGACTCCCGGGCGCCGACTTGCAGCTCCTCGATCATCTTCTGCACTTGTTGCGCCGATTCCTGAGTGCGATGCGCCAGGTTGCGCACTTCATCCGCGACCACTGCAAAACCGCGCCCGGCTTCCCCGGCACGGGCCGCTTCAATGGCGGCGTTGAGTGCCAGCAGGTTGGTTTGCTGGGAAATGCTGGTGATCACCTCGAGAATCTGGCCGATATTCACCGTCTTGCTATTGAGCGCCTCGATATTGCTGCTGGAAGCACTGATCATCGCGGACAGTTGGTTCATCGCCTTGATGTTGCGCTCCACCACTTGCTGGCCGTCTTCAGCCAACTGCCGAGCGTCGCTGGCCTGATGGGAGGCTTGCGCGGCATTGCGCGCGATTTCCTGGGCCGCGGCCCCCAGTTCATTGATGGCGGCGGCGACGCTGTTGGTACGGTTGGCCTGCTCGTCGGAGTTGACCATTGACGAGTTGGACGCACTCACCACTCGCAGGGCTACCTCATTGACCTGCTCGGTGGCAGAGGACACTTCGCGGATCGACGTATGAATACGCTCCACGAACCGGTTGAAGGCGTTACCCAACGTGCCGAATTCATCGTGATTCTGGATCGTCAGGCGGCGGGTCAGGTCGCCCTCGCCATCGGCGATGTCTTGCATGGCGCGGGTCATCACGTGCAGCGGTTGCAACAGGATGCGGATCAGCATGCCGAGCAGGGCGATGATGATGACCACGGCAATGAGCGTGGCAATGACCGCCGAGGTGCGGAATTCGCTGAGCATGGCGAAGGATTTGTCTTTATCTACTGCAATACCGAGGTACCAGTTCACCGAGGGCAGGCCCTTGATCGGCGTAAAGGTCACGATAGTGTCCTTGCCGTTGGCCTCTGTTTCGCTGAAGTCTGCACTGATCTTCGGCGTATTTTTCGGGTACACGTCGGCCAGGGTCTTCATCACCAGGTTCTTGTCCGGGTGCACCAATACTTTGCCATCGGCACTGACCAGGAACGCATAGCCCATGCCGCCGAAGTTCAACGCGCCGATGTTGTCCACCAGGGTTTGCAGGCTCAGGTCGCCACCGACCACGCCGATGCTCTGGGTGCCCTGGGTACTGGGAGTGGCAACGGAAATGATCAGCTTGCCGGTGGCCGCATCGATATAGGGTTCGGTCAAGGTTGAGCCGTTGCTGCTCTGGGCGCCCTTGTACCAGGGCCGTACACGCGGGTCGAAGCCCTCTGGCATCTTGGTGTCAGGGCGGATGGTAAAGGCGCCCTTGCTGTCGCCGACGTAGGTGGCCATGAATGAAGAGGTCAGGGCTTTCTGTTCCAGCAGGCCGGCAACCACGGAAGGCTCGGGGTTGATGGCAATGTTTTGCGCGGCGTTTTCCACCAGGGCAATGCGGCCGGTGAGCCAGGTTTGAATGTTGCTGGCGGTGACATCCCCCATTTCATGCAGGTAGTTGTTGAGATCGTCGCGAATGGCGTTGCGTTGCAGGTAGTCGTTATAGAGGGTGAACAACGCAAAAGCGGCGATGACGATAAGGGAGGCTGCAAGCAGGATTTTGTGGCTGAAGCGCAGATTTTTGTTCATGGCTTGTAGGGTCCGCTAAGGTCTTAATATCCGAAGCGCGTCCTTATGGGATGCGCAAAATGGCAGCGTCAAAAAAGGTGTGATACTTCTTGTGATAGCTCTGTGGGTCCCTGTAGGAACTATCTGACCTATTTTTGGACTTTGTGGGTCTCACATAAGCCTGTATCGACCTGGCGACACTAAAGATTAACCATGGGTGACGAAATGCCTGATTCCTCGCAACTGCTTATCGGCGCCGACCTGTCCGGCCAGCCTATTGCCCAGGCCATGCGCCTGGCCAACCGTCACGGTTTGATCGCCGGCGCCACCGGCACGGGCAAGACCGTCACATTGCAACGCCTGGCGGAAGCCTTCAGTGATGCCGGCGTGGCAGTGTTTGCCGCAGACATCAAGGGTGACCTGTGCGGTCTGGGGGCCGCGGCGAATCCACAGGGCAAGGTTGCCGAGCGTATCGCCGGCATGCCCTTCCTCAATTACACGGCCAAGGCTTACCCGGTCACGCTGTGGGATATCCACGGGCAGTCCGGTCATCCATTGCGCACCACCATCAGCGAAATGGGCCCATTGCTGCTCGGCAGCCTGCTGGAACTCACCGACAGCCAGCAGTCGGCTCTTTATGCGGCCTTCAAGGTGGCGGATCGCGAAGGCCTGTTGCTGCTGGATCTCAAGGATCTCAAGGCGCTCCTCAACCACCTGCGTTATCACCCGCAATTGCTGGGCGAAGACGCGGCGCTGATGACCACCGGTTCCAGCCAGGCGCTGCTGCGTCGCCTGGCAGTGCTGGAACAGCAGGGCGCCGAAGCCTTGTTTGGTGAGCCGGCCCTGCAGTTGGAAGACATCTTGCAGCCCACCGGCGACGGACGCGGGCGCATCCACTTGCTGGACGCCAGCCGTCTGGTGCACGAGGCGCCGAAGGTGTACGCAACGTTCCTGCTCTGGTTGTTGGCGGAATTGTTCGAGCAACTGCCCGAGCGTGGTGACGCCGACAAACCGCTGCTGGCGCTGTTTTTTGATGAAGCGCATTTGCTCTTCGCCGACACGCCCAAGGCGCTGCAAGAGCGTCTTGAACAGGTGGTGCGCCTGATTCGCTCCAAAGGCGTTGGTGTGTATTTTGTCACCCAATCCCCGGGCGACCTGCCGGACAGCGTGCTGGCCCAACTTGGCCTGCGCATCCAGCATGGCTTGCGGGCGTTCACGACCAAGGAACAGAAATCCCTGCGCGCCGTGGCGGACGGTTTCCGGCCAAACCCGGCATTTGATGCCTTGTCGGTGTTGACCGAGTTGGGCACGGGTGAGGCTCTGGTCGGCACACTGCAGGAAAAGGGCACGCCGGAAGTCGTCCAGCGCGTATTGGTCGCCCCACCGCAATCGCGGATCGGGCCGCTCAGCGACGCTGAACGCACGGCGCTGGTGGCCAGTTCACCGTTGCAGGGGCGTTACGACAAGCCGATCGACCGGGAATCCGCTTATGAAGTGCTGATGTCACGCAAGGAACTGGGGCCGACCGAGGAAGCCAAGCCTGCCAGCGAAGAGCCGAGTTTCACCGACAAGGCCGGGGCTTTCCTGGGCACCGCTGCGGGCAAGGCGCTGAAGTCTGCGATGCAGCAAGCCGCCAATCAGATGGGGCGGCAACTGGTGCGTGGCTTGTTGGGGTCGCTGTTGGGCGGTAGCAAGCGCAAATAGCAGGTCAGGGCTTGGGCTTGGCGTGGGCTGCCAGCCTTTCGAGCGCCGCGCGCAAGCCTGGGTTAGTGATCCCGTCGGCCGTTGCCTGAATGGTTTCGGCCGCATTTGCCGACAGATCATGGGCATGCACCGCCACCTCAGGCAGGGTGGTGGGCGGTTGGACCTTGAACTGGATGCGCGTCAGGCCGGCGAACTGATCAAAGGCCATTAGTTGACGCTGCAGGCGCTTTTGCTGGTAGCGTAAACGCGTTGCCCAGTGACCATCCGTGACAATCAGCAGCAGGTGACCTTCACGCCAGGACGCCACGCGGCAGTGTTCGCGTGCGGCCGGCTGCAGCTGGCTTTCGAGCAGGCGTTGCAGATGTTCCAAGCGTTGCGCATGGCCAAAGATGGCTTTCAGCGGCTTGGCATCGCGAAGCAACACGCTGGGAGCGCGGGCTGTCGGGGGGCGAAATGCCATTATTGGACACCTTAAGTAACAGAGCGGCCATCTTAGCAGAAAGCGCCTGCAGGCCCCGACACCATGCAGCCATGGGGTTTTCTGCGTGAAATCAATTGGTAACTTCTACGCTCCATGGGTTGAAGTTCCAGCAAAAGCCCTTATTTTAAACAAGCCCTCTCACAGCACCATGCCAGCATCGGGGAACAACGCCACTTTCCTCACCCACGAATCCGGGTAGAATGCGCGTTCGCATGCGGCCGTGAGGGCTGCTCGGGCCACTGACGGTGCGCCCTCCATCCCTATGTGTGGAAGAACCTGCCGATATGTTTGCGCCTTTGTTAAAGAAACTTTTTGGAAGCAAGAATGAGCGCGAAGTCAAACGCATGCTCAAGACGGTGCAGCTGGTCAATGCCTTCGAAGAGCAGATGGTTGCCCTTTCGGACGAGCAATTGCGCGCCAAGACCCAAGAGTTCAAGGCCCGCATAGCCAAAGGTGAAACCCTCGACAAGCTGCTTCCCGAAGCCTTTGCGGTCGCCCGTGAAGCCGGTAAGCGTGTCATGGGCATGCGCCACTTCGACGTGCAGTTGATCGGTGGCATGACCTTGCATGAAGGCATGATTGCCGAAATGCGCACCGGTGAAGGCAAGACCCTGGTGGCAACCCTGGGCGTTTACCTCAACGCGCTGTCCGGCAAGGGCGTGCACGTTGTGACGGTGAACGACTACCTGGCTCGCCGGGACGCCAACTGGATGCGCCCGCTGTATGAATTCCTCGGCCTGACCGTCGGCGTCGTGACGCCGTTCCAGCCGCCGGAAGAGAAGCGCGCCGCCTACGCTGCCGACATCACCTACGGCACCAACAACGAATTCGGTTTCGACTACCTGCGCGACAACATGGCGTTCAGCATGGAAGAAAAATTCCAGCGCGAACTCAACTTTGCCGTGATCGACGAAGTCGACTCCATCCTGATCGACGAAGCCCGTACCCCGCTGATCATCTCCGGCCAGGCCGAAGACAGCTCGCGCCTGTACACCGAGATCAACAAGTTGATCCCGCGCCTGGAGCAGCACATCGAGGAAGTGGAAGGCGTTGTGACCAAAGAAGGTCACTTCAGCATCGACGAGAAGACCCGCCAGGTCGAACTCAACGAAGCCGGCCACCAGTTCGTCGAAGAGATGCTGACCCAGATCGGCGAGCTGGCCGAGGGTGAAAGCCTGTACTCGGCGCACAACCTGGGCCTGTTGACCCACGTGTATGCCGGCCTGCGCGCCCACAAGCTGTTCCATCGCAACGTTGAATACATCGTGCAGGACGGCCAGGTCGTGCTGGTCGACGAGCACACCGGTCGTACCATGCCGGGTCGCCGTCTGTCCGAAGGCCTGCACCAGGCCATCGAAGCCAAGGAACACCTCAACATCCAGGCTGAAAGCCAGACGTTGGCTTCCACCACCTTCCAGAACTACTTCCGTCTGTACAACAAGCTGTCCGGCATGACCGGTACGGCCGACACCGAAGCGTTCGAGTTCCACCAGATCTACAACCTGGCCGTGATGGTCATTCCGCCGAACAAGCCGTTGGCGCGTAAAGACTTCAACGACTTGGTGTTCCTGACGGCCGAAGAGAAATACGCGGCCATCATCAACGACATCAAGGACGGCATGGCCCAGGGTCGTCCGATCCTGGTGGGTACCGCCACCATCGAGACTTCCGAGCACGTGTCCAACCTGCTCAACAAGGAAGGCATCGAGCACAAGGTCCTCAACGCCAAGTTCCACGAAAAAGAAGCCGAGATCATCGCCCAGGCCGGTCGCCCAGGCGCGCTGACCATCGCCACCAACATGGCCGGTCGTGGTACCGACATCCTGTTGGGCGGCAACTGGGAAGTGGAAGTGGCTTCCCTGGACAACCCGACGCCAGAGCAGATCGCCCAGATCAAGGCCGATTGGCAGAAACGCCACCAGGCCGTGCTGGAATCCGGTGGCTTGCAGGTGATCGCCTCCGAGCGTCACGAATCGCGCCGTATCGACAACCAACTGCGTGGTCGTGCCGGCCGTCAGGGTGACGCCGGCTCCAGCCGCTTCTACCTGTCCCTGGAAGACAGCCTCATGCGCATTTTCGCCTCTGATCGGGTGAAGAACTTCATGAAGGCCCTGGGCATGCAGTCCGGTGAAGCGATCGAGCACCGCATGGTGACCAACGCCATCGAGAAAGCCCAGCGCAAGGTGGAAGGCCGCAACTTCGATATTCGTAAGCAACTGCTCGAGTTCGATGACGTCAACAACGAACAGCGTAAAGTGATCTATCACATGCGTAACACGTTGCTGGCCGCCGACAACATTGGCGAGACCATCGCTGACTTCCGTCAGGACGTGCTCAACGCCACCGTCAGCGCACACATCCCGCCACAATCCCTGCCGGAGCAGTGGGATGTGGCCGGCCTGGAAGCCGCGTTGAAAAGCGATTTCGGTGTCGACTTGCCGGTTCAGCAATGGCTGGACGAAGACGATCACCTGTACGAAGAGACCCTGCGCGAAAAACTGATGGCCGAACTGCTGGCCGCGTACAACGAGAAAGAAGAGCAGGCGAGTGCCGAGGCACTGCGCACGTTCGAGAAGCAGATCGTTCTGCGCGTGCTGGACGACCTGTGGAAAGATCACCTGTCGACCATGGATCATCTGCGTCACGGTATCCACCTGCGTGGCTACGCCCAGAAGAACCCGAAGCAGGAGTACAAGCGCGAGTCGTTCACGCTGTTCTCCGAGCTGCTGGATTCGATCAAGCGCGACTCTATTCGCGTGCTGTCCCACGTTCAGGTGCGTCGCGAAGACCCGATCGAGGAAGAAGCTCGCCTGCGTCAGGAAGCCGAGGCACTGGCTGCGCGCATGCAGTTCCAGCACGACGAAGCGCCAGGCCTGGAAGCCCCTGAGGTATTGGGCGAAGAGGCCGATGTGGCCCTGGCTCAAACCCCGGTGCGCAACGATCAGAAGCTGGGCCGTAACGAACTGTGCTGGTGCGGTTCGGGCAAGAAGTTCAAACACTGCCACGGCGAAATCAACTAAGATTTTTGCCTGACGCTGCAACACCCTGCGCCGCGACCGGCCTCTGCCGTCGCGGCGTTTTGCCATTAATTTCACCGTCGATCACGACGGCACAGACATCACCTATTTTTAAGGAGCGCATTCATGGCTGTTGGTCTTGGTCCTTTGCCCACATTGCACCCGGTTGCCGGTTTTGAGCTCGGTATCGCTTCGGCCGGCATCAAGCGCCCAGGGCGCAAGGATGTGGTGGTGATGCGCTGTGCCGAAGGCTCGACCGTCGCCGGTGTGTTCACCCTCAATGCGTTCTGCGCAGCGCCGGTGATCCTGGCCAAGCAGCGCGTGGCCGGCAACATCCGTTACCTGCTGACCAACACTGGCAATGCCAACGCCGGTACCGGCGAGCCGGGCCTGGTGGCGGCCGCGCGCACCTGCGCCAAGCTGGCCCAGTTGACCGGCGTGGACGCCAGCCAAGTGCTGCCGTACTCCACTGGCGTGATCGGTGAGCCGCTGCCCGTCGAGAAAATCGAAGGCGCACTGCAAGCCGCGCTGGACGACCTGTCTGTGGACAACTGGGCAGCGGCCGCCACCGGCATCATGACCACCGACACCCTGCCAAAAGGCGCGAGCCGCCAGTTCGTGCACGACGGCGTGACCGTCACCGTGACCGGCATCAGCAAGGGCGCGGGCATGATTCGCCCGAACATGGCGACCATGCTCGGTTACATCGCCACCGACGCCAAAGTCTCCCGCGACGTGCTGCACAGCCTGATCCTGGACGGCGCCAACAAGTCGTTCAACCGCATCACCATCGATGGCGACACTTCGACCAACGATTGCTGCATGCTGATCGCCACCGGCCAGGCCAACCTGCCGGAGATCACCGAAGCCAGTGGTCCGCTGTTCGCGGCGTTGAAGCAGGCGGTGTTCGACGTGTGCATGGAGGTGGCCCAGGCCATCGTGCGCGACGGCGAGGGCGCGACCAAGTTCGTCACCGTGGAAGTCAACGGCGGCGGCAATCACCAGGAATGCCTGGATGTGGGCTACACCGTGGCTCACTCGCCGCTGATCAAGACCGCATTGTTCGCTTCGGACCCGAACTGGGGCCGTATCCTGGCCGCCGTCGGCCGTGCTGGTGTGCCGGACCTGGACGTGAGCAAGATCGACGTGTTCCTCGGTGACGTGTGCATCGCCAGCCGTGGCGCCCGTGCCGAGACGTACACCGAAGCCCAGGGCTCGGCGGTGATGCAGCAGGAAGAAATCACCATCCGTATCGAGTTGGGTCGCGGCGAGTGCAGCGAAACCATCTGGACCACCGACCTGTCCCACGAGTACGTGAAGATCAACGCGGAATACCGTACCTGATAGCCAAGAGGAAAAGCGCGGTGAAACGAGTGCATGTAGCAGCAGCGGTGATCCGCGGTGTCGACGGCAGGATCCTGCTGGCGCGCCGCGCCGATACCCAGCATCAGGGCGGTCTCTGGGAGTTTCCCGGTGGCAAGGTGGAGGCCGATGAGTCGGTCGCCAGCGCGCTGTCCCGCGAATTGCAGGAAGAGCTGGGTATCCAGGTCACCACCGCGCGGCCGCTGATCAAGGTGCAGCATGACTACCCGGACAAGCAGGTGTTGCTGGATGTCTGGGAAGTCTCGGCCTTTACCGGAGAACCCCATGGTGTCGAAGGGCAACCGCTGGAATGGGTGGCCCCGCGGGATCTGCTCAACTACGAGTTCCCGGCGGCCAACGCGCCGATCGTCGCGGCTGCGCGCTTGCCGGCTGAGTATTTGATCACCCCTGGCGAACTGGAAACCCCTACGTTACTGCGGGGTATCCAGAAAGCTATAGCCGGCGGCATCAAGCTGGTGCAACTGCGTGCGCCCAACGGCTACGACCCCAAGTACCGTGACCTGGCCGTGGATGCAGTGGGCCTGTGCGCGGGTAAGGCCCAGTTGATGCTCAAGGGGCCGTTCGAGTGGCTGGGGGATTTTCCTTCGGCCGGTTGGCACATGACCTCGGCGCAACTGCGTAAATACGCGAGCAAAGGTCGACCGCTTCCTAAAGATCGTTGGTTGGCGGCGTCTTGCCACAACGCAGAAGAGTTGGCACTGGCAGAAATGATGGACGTGGATTTCGTCACACTGTCGCCGGTGCAGCCGACCCAGACTCACCCCGATGCGCAGCCACTGGGATGGGAGCAGGCGGCAGAGTTGATCCGTGGGTTCAGCAAGCCGGTGTTTCTGTTAGGCGGGGTTGGGCCCGCCGAGCGAAAGCAGGCTTGGGAAGTTGGGGCTCAGGGTGTCGCGGGCATTCGCGCGTTCTGGCCTGAAGTTTGATGCGGTTCTGACGGGCCCCATCGCAGGCAAGCCAGCTCCCACATTTGATTTGTGAATACGTTCAAGTGTGGGAGCTGGCTTGCCTGCGATGAGGCCAAATCAGTCACCACCAAATTATCAATGTGGCTTCGCTGCCGCCTGCCACAAAACCTCGGCTACCCCCTGGCGCTTGGCGATTATCCTGGCCGCCACAAACAATAAATCCGAAAGTCGATTGATGTACGCCAGCCCGACGCCTTCCAGCGGCTCAATCGCATTCAACTGCTGACACCGTCGCTCCGCACTTCGCGCCACGCTGCGGCACACGTGAGCCTGGGCGATCAATGCTGAACCACCGGGCAGGATGAAGTTCTCCAGCGGCCCCACTTCCTCATTCCAACGATCGATCGACGCTTCCAGTCGATCCACTTCCGCAGCGTTCAACGCTTTGTACACCGGCATTGCCAGTTCACCACCCAGGTCGAACAAACGATGCTGGCAAGGTGTAAGCACCTCGATCACATCCCTCAACTCCGGATGCTTGCCACTCTGTTCTTCGAGGCTGGCCAGCAATAAGCCCAACTGGCTGTTCAGTGTATCCACCTCACCAATCGCCTCCACCCGTGGGTGGTCCTTGGGCACGCGGCGGCCGTCGCCAAGGCCGGTCTCGCCCTTGTCGCCGGTGCGGGTGTAGATCTTCGACAGGCGAAAGCCCATGGTCATTGCTCCAGTTGGGTAAGGTCGTGAGGCGGCAGTTGGCTGCCGGCCAGTGGCAGGCGCAAGGTGAAGCAGGTGCCCTGGCCCAAGGTGGAATGTACCTCCATCTGGCCCTTGTGGTTGTTGGTGATGATGAAGTACGACACTGACAACCCAAGCCCTGTGCCCTGGCCGATCTCCTTGGTGGTGAAGAATGGCTCGAAGGTGCGCTTGCGCACGTTCTCGCTCATGCCGATGCCATTGTCTTCCACCTGTATCTCCGCCCACGGCGGGTTCAGGCGGGTGCGCAGGATGATACGCCCTGGCTCGCTGTCGTCTTCACGTTGGTGGATAGCCTGGGCAGCGTTTTTCAGCAGGTTGAGCAGTACCTGTTCCAACTCGTTGGCGGTGCCGGGGACCGGGCCGAGCTGGGGATCGAATTGACGGATGATCGCTTGGCCCTTGAAGTCAAAGCCGATGGCCAGGTCGAAGTCGTTACCGGCGATTTCCACCGCCTGGTCGATCAGCGCCGGTAGGTCGCACGGCGCCATCTGCCGGTTGCTGCGGCGACTGAAGCTGAGCATATGGGTGACGATTTTTGCCGCCCGCGCCCCGGCTTGCTGGATGCCATCGAGCAGTTGCGGCACCTCGCGGCTTTGCAGGTAGCGGTTGACCGTTTCCAGCGAGATGCCGGCCTGCTCAGCGTGTTCCAGGTTCTTGGGCAGGTCGGGAGACAGGCGCCGGCGGATGTTCTGCACGTTATGCAGGATCGCCCCCAGCGGGTTGTTGATCTCGTGGGCCATGCCAGCGGCCAGACCGCCCACGGAGAGCATTTTCTCCGATTGCACCATCATTTCTTCCAGGGACAGCCGTTGGGTGATGTCATCGATTCGGATCACCACGCCACGCCCGGCGCCGCCCATCAGTGGGTAGAAGGTCAGCGCGTAATGCTTGGCCTCGTCGTCCTTGAACCACGTAACCCGCTCGATCCGCTCCACGGTGTGTTGCTCGACCGCTGCCCTGATCTGCGGCAAGTAGGGCTTGAGTGGCAGGAAGGCCAGGTAGATCGGCTGGTTCAGGGCTTCATCCAGGCGAGTGCCGGAAAGCGCACTGGCTTCCTGGTTCCATTGGGTGACGTAGAGCTGTTCATCCAGGGCGATCAGTGCCGAGGGCATCGAGTCGATGATGCTGTTCAGGTAATTCTGGAAGCCGGTGAGCTTTTTCTCGATCTTGCTGCGAACCTGGACTTCCAGTTCCAGCTTGCGGTTGGTGTGGCGCGTCTCTTCGGCTAGGCCTTGTGCCTGGTCATACGCGGCCTGGGAGTCATCGCGTGCGCGCTTGAGCTGCTGCTCGCGGGCTTCGATGCGCGACAGCATGGTGTTGAAGGCTTCGGCCAGGCTGCCGATTTCGTCGTGGTTGCCACGGCCGGCGCGCAGGGCGTAGTTCTCTTCGCGGGTGACCTGGCGCGACAACTCCTCCAGTTCGTGGATCGGCCGGGTGATCAGGCGTTTGATCTGGCGGGCAATGATCAACCACAACAGCACGCTGAAAATCAGAATGCCCAGGCTGGCCGTGAGTGTGCCGGTATAAAACGCCACCGGCAGCTCGCTGCTCGCCACCAGCAGCAGATGCCCGGACGGCTGGCCCGCGCGGGGCAGGGTAATGATCTGGTTGCTGCGAAACTCGGTGACGCGCCAGGCTTCGATATGCCGGTAGTTGTCGGGCAGGTGCAGGCGGTCGCCGTGTTGCATCTGCGCCAGGCGGTTGCCTTCACCGTCGTAGAGGGCGGCAGCGCGCAAGGGGGAGTAACTGGTCAACTCATTGAGCAGGGCTTGCGCCTTGGCGGGCGATTCGAGGGCTTCGGCGGCGAGCGCGGGGTTGGACACCAGGCGACCAATGGCCTGCAACGCCTGAGGGGCCATGCTTTCCTGGGAGATCCAGTAGGCGGCGCTGATAAAGGTCAGGTTGGCCACCAGCAGTACGGTGGTCAACAGCACCAGCAGGGCGGCCAGCAGTTTCTGCCCGACCGGTAGGTTTTCAAGACGCTGGCGCAGCGGCATCAGGGTTTTCCCAGGTGATAGACAGGCGGGCAGGGTAGCGCGTGGCTCAGTCGCGGGGCAATCCGCGTGCAAGCAACTGCTCGACCAAGCGTACTTGCAGCTGTTGCAGATGCGGCAGGTTCAACTGATGACGGGCAGCCGCCTGGCAAGCATAGCCCAATAGGTAGCTGATTTCGGTGCGCCGGCCGGCGGCCACGTCCTGGTACATGGATGAGAAGTTGGCGGCCGTGGCCTGGATTACCCGCTCCACTTCGTGTTGCAGATCCAGCGCGGCAGCGGGTTGGCCACAGAAATGCAACAGTTCAGCCAGTTCTGCGCAAAGGGTGGCGACTTCGCAATGATGGGTTTGCAGTTCTCCATTGCGGCACCGGTACAGCACGGTCAGCGGGTTGATGGCGCAATTGAGTGCCAGCTTGCGCCATAGCCGCGTGAGAATATCGGCACTCCAATCGTGGGGGATGCCCGCGGCGTGCAAGTCATCCAGCCACAGCGGCGGGGTAGGGTGGCTCGCGTCGCCCAGCCAGGTGTAGCCATGGCCGGCAAACACGACACGCCAGTCGCCATCGCGAAAGGCGCCTTCAGTGCTGGAGGCAGAAATGCAGCGGGCCTGGGGCAGTTGCGCGGCGACTGCATCCTGGCTGCCGAGACCGTTCTGCAGCAGGATCAGCTCGGCATCCGGCGCGAGCCGGTGTTGCAACTGTGCGACGGCGCCTTGGGCGTCGTAGGCCTTGCACGCCACCAGCAGGCGATGAATCGGCGCCAGGCTGCCAGGTGTTTCTGCGATCACCGGGTAGGTGTATGCAACGCCTTGCTCCACCAGGGTCAGCCCGTTGGCTGCCTGATAGCTGGCCAGGCGTGCTTCATCACGCAGGATCAACCGGACGGGCACGCCCGCGCGCGCCAGGCGAGTGGCCCAGAGTGTGCCCAGGCTGCCGGCGCCGAGAATATGCCAGGTGGTCGACATCTGTTTGTGCTCCTTGGGGTCGCTCACAGTGAACGCGGCGAAAGAACCGCTATAATGCCCCGGCATTTTAGCTCGGGCGCGCTCCATCTCTACTGAGCCCGCCCCTTATATTGGAGAAATGACATGCCTTCGTTCGACGTGGTATCCGAACTGGACAAACACGAAGTCACCAACGCCGTCGAGAACGCCGTCAAGGAACTGGACCGTCGCTATGACTTGAAAGGCAAGGGCAGCTTCGAATTCAAGGAAAAGGAACTGACCGTCAACCTGACCGCTGAAGCCGATTTCCAGCTGGAAGCGATGATCGAGATCCTCAAGCTGTCGCTGGTCAAGCGCAAGATCGACGCGCAGTGCCTTGAAATCAAGGACGCCTACGCCTCCGGCAAGCTGATGAAGCAGGAAGCCATCCTCAAGGAAGGCATCGACAAGGAGCTGGCGAAGAAGATCGTCGCCCACATCAAGGACGCCAAGCTGAAAGTCCAGGCCGCGATCCAGGGTGAGCAGGTTCGCGTCACCGGCAAGAAGCGTGATGACCTGCAAGAGGCCATCGCCGCCCTGCGCGCCAAGACCTTCGACATGCCGCTGCAGTTCAATAACTTCCGCGACTGATGGCACTTGGGGAACCTGTGGACGTTTTTGACGTCCCACGCCCCAGAACCTGCGCCCACGATTGAGCCCTACGGGGCTCAATTGCATTTTATGGCCACTCAATACGCCGAACATCCGGTAAACAGGAGAATGTAGATGGATTTGAACGCTGAAGTGGATCACCTGATCAAGACCTCGGAGTCTTGGTTACCGATGATCATGGAATACGGCAGCCGGTTTTTGCTGGCGGTGGTCACCCTGGCCATCGGTTGGTGGCTGATCAACGTGTTGACCCACCGAGTGGGGCGTTTGCTGGCACTGCGTAACGCGGACCTGGCGCTGCAACACTTCATTACCAGCCTTGCGAACATTGCGCTCAAAGTCATGCTGGTGGTCAACGTGGCCTCGATGATCGGCGTGGCAACCACGTCGTTCGTGGCTGCGATCGGTGCCGCCACCCTGGCCATCGGCCTGGCGTTGCAAGGCAGCCTGGCGAACTTCGCCGGCGGCGTGCTGATCCTGTTGTTCCGCCCGTTCCGCATTGGTGACTGGATCGAAGCCCAGGGCACCTCCGGTACCGTCGACAGCATCCAGATCTTTCACACCGTGTTGCGCACCGGCGACAACAAGACTGTGATCATCCCGAACGGCAGCCTGTCCAATGGTCTCATCACCAACACCAACCGTCAGCCGACCCGCAAGGTGGTGTTTGACGTCGGTGTCGACTATGACGCCGACCTGCAGAAAGCCCGTGAAGTGCTGCTGGAGCTGGCCAAAGACCCACGCGTATTGGCAGACCCGGCCGCTGTGGCGGTGGTTTCGACGTTGGGCGACAGTTCGATTACCGTCTCCCTGCGTTGCTGGACCAAGACGGCGGATTATTGGGACGTGGTGTTCATGTTGAACGAACTTGCACGTGATCGCTTGAAAGCGGCGGGAATTGATATTCCATTTCCGCAGCGGGTTATTCGTGTGATGCAGGAAACAGCTGCCAAGTAATCTAAGGTAACCGTCTTGAACTTGGCCGTTAGGTCAGGTTCAAGGTGCAAGCTTCAAGCTCGTTAGTTAGCTTGCTAGTTATTGTGGTGCTGAAACAATACAGCAATAAAAAAGCCGCTCCCTTGTTAAACAAAGGAGCGGCTTTTTGTTTAAGGCCGAAGCCTTAAGTCATCGTTGTAATCAAACTGTCAATTACAAGATGTTCAGCGGGTATTGCGCGATCAGACGCAGTTCGTCGATCGACGACGAACCGTAGTACACGCCATCAGACGAACGATAGGTCGCTTGACGTACACGCAGGCTCAGGTCTTTGGCCGGGCCGCTCTGGATCACGTATTTGGCTTCGATATCGCGTTCCCACTCTTTACCGTTCGAGGTAGTGGCGGTGTTGGCGCCGCTACCGGTCACGTAACGAGTCATGAAGCTCAGGCCAGGAATGCCAAAGGTTGCCATGTTGATGTCGTAACGCGCCTGGTAGGACTTCTCGCCTTCGGCGTTGAAGTCGGAACGGGCGATGGAGTTGGCCAGGAACACTGTGCCGCCGCCGTCTACGCCGTAGCCGTAGTCGCCGTCGCCGGTAACTTTCTGGGCTGCCAGGGTAAAGGTGTGAGCGCCAATGGTGTACGCGCCTTGCAAGCTGAACGCACGGTTGTCGAGCTTGGTACGCTCTGCGAACGGCAGATCGCTGTCTTTTTCAGCGCGTTGCAGGCCTTCGCCGATGCTCTTCGTGTCGTAGATGTTGAAGTCCAGTGCAAACGACTGATCGTCGCTCAGCGCATGGGTCCAGTTGATGTTGTTGTAGATTTTGCGGAAGTAGTCTTCGGTACGAGCGTAGTACAGGCTAGCCGTCAGTTCCGGGGTGAACGAATAGACGCCACCGACAAAGTCGGTCTTGGTCAGGCCCAGGCTGTCACGGTAGGTCTGGCTCTGTGCGACGCTGGAGGTGAAGTGACCGCCTTCCAGTTTCAGGCCCTTGATTTCGCTGCTGGTGATGGAGATACCTTGTGGCAGCTCTGGCAGCAGACGGCTGTCATCGGATGCAAACACAGGGGCTGTGGTGTACTGGTCACCGATTTTCAGGACCGTATCGGAGATACGGAACTTAACGGCGCCGCCGCCTTTGGAGTAATCGTCTTGCGAACGACCGTCGGAACCGGTTGGGAACAGACCGGTACCGGCACGACCCTTGCCGCTATCGAGCTTGACGCCCAGCAGGCCAATCACGTCAACACCGACACCGATGGTGCCTTGGGTGAAGCCCGAGGAATACAGGGCATTGAAGCCCAGGCCGGATTCTTCGGCACGGCTCTGGGAGCCTGGGCCCGACGGGTTGTTGCGGAAGTCGCGGCTGAAGTACAGAGCGCGAGTGTTGATGCTGAAAGTGCTGTCTTCAACAAAGCCCTTGGAATCGTCCTGGGAGGACGCCATTGCGAACTGCGTAGTGCCTGCTGAAACAGCCAGGGCGATCATGCTCCACTTCATCACGCGCATCGTGATTTGCTCCTTTGGTTTTAGGAAGAGTACTGCCGTCCCACCTGTATTTTTGTCTGGGCGGCTCTTTCTTTTTGTGTCGGCGCAAAGTTATATCACGCTGACAATATTGGCGATACTTGCCCAACTTTCCTTTCAGCTTCTTTACGAGCTTGTCGTAGATTGCTATATCCATGTCGCAAATTCACAGCCTCACTGTAACGAGGCTGACAACTTCAATACTGTTTCCAGACCGTTAAAAGAACGCAAAAAACGTTATTTTCAAAGTTTGAAATCGTCCGTGGCGCGCATTGAACCGCTGCTGTTTTTCATCGCGAAACACCCGCTTCCCTACCGGTGCCGTTGCCGACTATGCACGGATGAATGCAGCAAGCGTGCCCAAACCGAAATTCGAATGTCATTTTTTCGTGAAAAACGTCGAGGCTTCGTGAAAACCGCATAAGCACGGGGTTTTTACGCCGATTGGTTTGGGCCTGACGCACGCTTGCCGTCTTGGGTTTGTGGTGCATAAATCCTGAACCTGGGAAAAACGTTACCGGTTCACCCCGATCAGTGGGTAATCGGCGGATCTCTTTGAGGCATGAATGGGTCATTTTGGTGCAGGCCCCCGGCTGTCTCCTGAATGCGATGATGGCTCAATGCCTTGCTTTGTGAGGCCTCTGTGTCGCGGGTCTCGTCGTAATCTTTTGATCAGGGTTCGGCTGTTCACAGCAGGATTGGTGTTTGAGCGTAGTCGAAATATGCGTTTGTCTCTAAATGGTGCACTTTTTTCACTCGGCCCTGACGGGGCGCGCATGGGTTGGCGTGAAGCGTTCGCGATTCGCAGGTATGCTGGCGCCTTGAACCTGACCTGCCGAACGGAGTGCCTGCGGTGTTCGCTTTAGATCAACGCCTTCAACAAGACACGCTGGTCATTGGGGATTTCCCCCTGTGCCGCCTGCTGCTGTCCAATGACTCGAACTACCCCTGGTTCATCCTGGTGCCGCGTATCAACGGTATCAGCGAAGTGTTTCAACTGGATGTCGCCGATCAGCAGCAGTTATGGCAAGAGACGACGGCTTTGGCGCAACGGCTGAATGAAGGGCTGGCGGCTGACAAGATGAACATCGGTGCCCTGGGCAATGTGGTCAGCCAGTTGCATGTGCATGTCATCGTGCGCAAGCGCGACGATGCCGCCTGGCCGGCGCCGGTATGGGGTAAACATCCGGCGCAGCCTTATACTGATGAACACGTGGCGGCCATCCGCGCCCGCCTGCGCGAGCTGTTGCCCGCAGACTTCATTTTTATCCAGGGCTGAATCATGGATCTGCAAGACCGCGTCACCGACCTGGAAAGCCGCCTGGCCTTTCAGGACGACACCATCGAGACCCTCAATGACATCCTCGTTACCCAGCAGCGGGCCGTCGAGCGCCTGCAACTGCAGATGACCGCGCTGCTCAAACGCCAGGAAGAAATGGGCGGCCAGTTCGAAACCTCCGAAGAAGAAGCGCCGCCGCCTCACTATTAATAGCCGTGTAATAAAAAACCGCGATCCAGCCAGGCTGGGTCGCGGGTTTTTTTTTGCTGCGAAGGCCGGTATCAGCGACGCGGCAGTGCAGCGATCACGTCTTCGGCCTGCAGGCCTTTGTCGCGATTCATGACGGAGAATTCCACGCGCTGGCCTTCCACCAGAACACGATGGCCTTCGCCGCGAATGGCCCGGAAGTGGACGAAGATATCGTCGCCCGAATCACGGGAAATAAAGCCGAAGCCTTTGGACGTATTGAACCACTTGACGGTACCGGTATCCCGATTGGTCATGTCGTAGGTTTGCGACGAGGCCGCAGGGGACGAACGGTAGAAGCTGATGGCCAGGTGAAGAACAATGGCGACCACAGCAATCACCAGGCTGAGCAGGATGGCCGGGTGGCCGCCGACTTCAGGCATGGGGGCCAGGAGGGTAAGGGTTTGGACGACAACGGTCAGTACCAGCAGCGCGCTGACCAGGTTTTGCAGTTGATGACGCGTGCCTTTGTTCCAGTAAGGGATCACCGGTGCCAGCGTCAGGTTAAGAAGGCCGAACAAGGCCAGGTACAGAGCGTCGTGTTGTTCCAGGTAGGGAGGGCTTCCCTGTTGCAAGCTCGGTATAAAGGACAGCAGCAACGCTGCAACGCCCGTTAGCAGGTGGACGATTTTCAACATTTTGATTAACTCACGTTAAGACGGATCACAAGGAAGAGCTGACTGGCACGGTTCGCTTCTGAACAATGGGAGGCGTTGGGCACGTGCGCGGGTATCAGCCTATGCCGCTGCCGCAGAAAGTAACGGCGACGACACGCCGTCTATTTAACAGCAAAGGCTGTGCCTACTCAAATCAAGCATTTCGGGGTGTTGCAAGGGCGATGGCATTTCTGCGTCAAACACTTGTCCTAGACGGGTGCGGGATTTTTCGGCGGTTTGCAGGGATATTTTCTGTACGGCTCAAAGGCCTGAATTGCAGCGTCCGGCAAGGCTCGCCGGGGCGAATTGCCGCGCCGGGCTGCGCATCACCGGCACTCTTGCTAGAGTGGTCCTGCACCTGATCAATGAATGCTTGTCAATTGAAGGGGATAAACATGGCAATCGATATCGGTATCAGTGAAGAAGATCGTAAATCCATCGTCGACGGGCTTT
The DNA here is from genome assembly GCF_000612585.1 of Pseudomonas sp. CHM02. Lineage (GTDB taxonomy): Bacteria > Pseudomonadota > Gammaproteobacteria > Pseudomonadales > Pseudomonadaceae > Aquipseudomonas. Next base: position 25,789 of record NZ_JFCA01000005.1, on the reverse strand, counting down.
CGCGACTGCTTTCCGATACCTATGTACTGTACCTGAAGACCCACAACTTCCATTGGAACGTCACGGGCCCAATGTTCCGTACGTTGCACCTGATGTTCGAAGAGCAGTACAACGAACTGGCGCTGGCAGTGGACTCCATTGCCGAGCGTATCCGTGCCCTGGGTTTCCCGGCGCCGGGTGCCTACTCCATCTATGCCCGCCTTTCGTCCATCAAGGAAGAAGAAGGCGTGCCCAGCGCGGAAGAGATGATCAAGCAATTGGTGGATGGCCAGGAGGCGGTCACTCGCACCGCTCGCGGCATCTTCCCGCTGCTCGACAAGGTCAGCGATGAGCCGACGGCCGACCTGTTGACCCAGCGCATGCAGGTTCACGAGAAAACCGCGTGGATGCTGCGCTCCTTGCTCGAAAATCAGTAAACGTTTGCCCTGAGTGGCGCCGTCCTGGCGCCGCTCGCTTGTTTCCGCGCATTTCCTGGCGTTGTCCTACGTCTATCGACTCCGCGTCTTCTGGCTGCCTGACGCTACCTGCTGTTTTATAGGGCCATTGCCCAATGGGACAACCCATGGGCTGCTGTTTGGCAATGGAGTGTCAGGTGTATGTCACGCGGAGTGGGTAATGGAGTGATGGAAACCGGAGGTTTTCATAAGATAAAGGTCGATCCCTTTTCAAAAGGGTTCGATATGGGGCTGGCCAAGCCATTGTCCCGGTCGGTGAGGCTCAACGGGTTTTCCACCTGTCTGCGGCTGGAGCAGATCTATTGGAATATCCTTACGGAAATGGCCAGGATCAATGCCTGTTCGGTCAGTGCGTTGCTGTCTTATGTCGATCGGGAAGTGCACTTGCGTCATGGCGGAGTGAAGAACTTCAGTGGGTTGGTCAGGGTGGTGTGTGTGGTTCACGTCTTGACGGGGCGTGTTGACCCTTCACATTCATCGGGATAGTCACTGACTCCGGGGCCGGCCCTCCATCGAGGTGGGCAGGGCTCCGGGCAGAAAGCCGGCTGCGCTGCCTCGATTTACCAGATATAATCCCGCGCTTTGCTACGCATGCTGCGGACCCGTAGGGCAGGCGTGGCGCAGTAATGATCTGATCGCCGAGACATCTCCATGCCCATGTACGACTATCAATGTGCTTCCTGTGGTCATCAGTTGGAAGCCATTCAGAAGATCAGCGCAGCGCCGCTGGTCGATTGCCCAGCCTGCCAGGCACCGGAGCTCAAGAAGATGTTGTCCATGCCGGGCTTCCGCTTGAGCGGCAGCGGCTGGTACGAGACCGACTTCAAGACCGGCTCGAAGAAGAACCTGGCGGGCGGCGACAAAGCAGACTGAGTTGAACTCTACGCGCAGGCTCCTGCATTATCCGTCCCCTGCTTTAATGTACGGTGACGAGGCAGGCCTCCACCGAATTTCGAATTACGAGAAGTGAAACCACTACCATGATGCGCAGCCACTATTGCGGCCAACTGAACGAGACCCTGGAAGGTCAGGAAATCACCCTTTGCGGATGGGTTCACCGTCGCCGCGACCACGGCGGGGTGATCTTCCTCGATATCCGTGATCGTGATGGTCTGGCCCAGGTGGTGTTCGATCCGGATCGCGCCGAGAGCTTCGCCGCCGCCGACCGCGTGCGCAGCGAGTACGTCGTGAAGATCACCGGCAAGGTTCGCCTGCGTCCGGCTGGCGCTGTGAACAAGAACATGGCGTCCGGCGGCATCGAAGTGCTGGGCTATGAGTTGGAAGTGCTGAACGAGTCGGAAACCCCGCCGTTCCCGCTCAACGAGTACTCCGATGTCGGCGAAGAAACCCGCCTGCGCTACCGCTTCCTGGACCTGCGTCGTCCGGAAATGGCCGAGAAGCTGCGCCTGCGTTCGCGCATGACCACCAGCATCCGTCGTTTCCTCGACGAAAACGGCTTCCTGGACGTCGAAACCCCGATCCTGACCCGGGCCACCCCGGAAGGCGCGCGCGACTACCTGGTACCTAGCCGTACCCACGCCGGTTCGTTCTTCGCCCTGCCGCAATCGCCGCAGCTGTTCAAGCAACTGCTGATGGTGGCCGGCTTCGACCGTTACTACCAGATCGCCAAGTGCTTCCGTGACGAAGACCTGCGCGCCGACCGCCAGCCGGAATTCACCCAGATCGACATCGAGACCAGCTTCCTCGATGAAAAAGAGATCATGGGCCTGACCGAACAGATGATCCGCAACCTGTTCAAGGAAGTGCTGGACCTGGAATTCGGCGACTTCCCGCACATGACCTTCGAAGAAGCCATGCGCCGCTACGGTTCCGACAAGCCAGACCTGCGTAACCCGCTGGAACTGGTGGACGTGGCCGACCAGCTCAAGGACGTCGACTTCAAGGTGTTCAGCGGCCCGGCCAACGACCCGAAATGCCGCATCGCCGCCCTGCGCGTGCCTGGTGGCGCGAGCATGCCGCGCAAGCAGATCGACGACTACACCAAGTTCGTCGGCATCTACGGTGCCAAGGGCCTGGCGTACATCAAGGTCAACGAGCGCGCCAATGGCGTTGACGGCCTGCAATCGCCGATCGTGAAAAACATCCCGGAAGCCAACCTGAACGTGATCCTCGATCGCGTCGGTGCAGTCGACGGCGACATCGTGTTCTTCGGTGCCGACAAGGCCAAGATCGTCAGCGAAGCCCTGGGCGCGCTGCGGATCAAGCTGGGCCACGACCTGAACCTGCTGACCTGCGAGTGGGCCCCGATGTGGGTCGTTGACTTCCCGATGTTCGAAGAGAACGACGACGGCAGCTTCAGCGCCTTGCATCATCCGTTCACCGCGCCGAAGTGCTCGCCGGCCGAGCTGGAAGCCAACCCGGCTGGCGCGCTGTCCCGTGCCTACGACATGGTGCTCAACGGTACTGAGCTGGGTGGCGGCTCGATCCGTATCCACCGCAAAGAGATGCAGCAAGCGGTCTTCCGCCTGTTGGGTATCAACGAAGCGGAACAGGAAGAGAAGTTCGGCTTCCTGCTCGACGCCCTGAAATACGGTGCGCCGCCGCACGGTGGCCTGGCATTCGGCCTGGACCGCCTGGTGATGCTGATGACCGGCGCCCAGTCGATCCGTGAAGTGATCGCTTTCCCGAAAACCCAGAGTGCTGCGGACGTCATGACCCAGGCTCCAGGTGTGGTGGATGCCAAGGCATTGCGCGAGCTGCACATCCGTCTGCGCGAGACGCCGAAGGCTGAGTAAGGCTGCTGCGTGAAAGCGCACTGAGGTTTACGCAGTCTAAAAAGGCGCATCTTCGGATGCGCCTTTGCGTTACAAGGCTTGTGATTTAAAGAGAGAAGTCCTGCCTGGGGCGGGATTGACAAGGTTTCTACAGAATTTCGGAGTTGTGTTATGGCTGGCCATTCCAAGTGGGCGAACATCAAGCACCGCAAAGAGCGTCAGGATGCCAAGAAAGGCAAGATCTTCACCAAGTGGATCCGCGAGCTGACCGTCGCTGCCCGCCAGGGCGGTGGTGACCCGGGCTCCAACCCGCGTCTGCGCCTGGCGCTGGACAAGGCGCTTGGCGCCAACATGAGCCGTGACATCATCGATCGCGCCGTGGCCCGTGGTGCCGGCGCCGCCGATACCGACGACATGGTCGAGCTGAGCTACGAAGGCTACGGCCCGGGTGGCGTGGCGGTGATGGTCGAATGCATGACCGACAACCGCAACCGCACCGCGGCAGCCGTGCGCCATGCGTTCAGCAAGTGCGGTGGCAACCTCGGTACCGATGGCTCGGTGGCCTACCTGTTCGAACGCAAGGGGCAGATATCCTTCGCGCCGGGTACGGATGAAGACGCGCTGATGGAAGCGGCGATGGAGGCGGATGCCGACGACGTGGTGACCAACGAAGACGGCTCCATTGACGTGTTCACCTCGTTTGCCAGCTTCTACGCCGTACGTAACGCCCTGGAAGCCGCCGGCTTCAAGGGCACCGACGCAGAAATCGTGATGCTGCCGACCACCAGCGCCGAGCTGGACCTGGACGGTGCACAGAAAGTGCTGAAGATGCTGGACATGCTCGAAGACCTGGATGATGTGCAGAACGTGTATTCCAACGCCGACATCCCGGAAGACGTGGCTGCACAGCTAGTCTAAGGGCAGATGTAGATCAAAATGTGGGAGCGGGCTTGCCCGCGAAAGCGCTGGGTCAGCCAACATTTTCAGCGACTGACACACCGCATTCGCGGGCAAGCCCGCTCCCACATTCGATCTCCTTTGTATCAAAAATTGTTTTACCCAACCCGCAGGCGTTATGACTTTAATCCTAGGTATCGACCCCGGTTCGCGCATCACCGGTTTTGGCGTGGTGCAACAAACCCCGCGCGGCTGCGTCTACGTCGCGTCGGGCTGCATCCGCACCGGTGCGGGCGAGTTGGCCGAGCGCCTGCAGATCGTCTATCGCGGCGTGCGTGAGGTGATCCAGACCTACGGGCCGGTCACCATGGGCATCGAAAAGGTATTTATGGCGAAGAACGCCGACTCCGCCCTGAAGCTGGGCCAGGCCCGTGGCGCCGCCATCGTCGCCGGTGCCGAAGAGGGCATGGAGATCGCCGAGTACACCGCCACCCAGGTCAAGCAGGCGGTGGTCGGCACCGGTGCCGCCAACAAAGAGCAGGTGCAGATGATGGTCATGCACATGCTCAAGCTGACCGCCAAACCACAGATTGACGCGTCCGACGCCCTGGCTATCGCCATTTGCCATGCGCACACCCGTTCCAGTCTGTTGCCGCACGGCCTGGGTACGGCACGCAGTCGTGGCGGGCGCCTGCGTCTCTGATAGCATCAGCGCAATCGTTATTTCCGGTCAGGCCATGCTCTGACCCCAAGCTTTAAGGATCTGAACCGTGATTGGACGCTTGCGCGGCACCCTGGCTGAGAAACAGCCGCCGCACCTGATTCTGGATGTAAATGGGTTGGGGTATGAGCTGGAAGTGCCCATGACCACCCTGTATCGCCTACCGTCGGTCGGTGAGCCGCTGACGCTGCACACCCATCTGGTGGTGCGGGAAGACGCGCAACTACTCTATGGTTTCATTGGCAAGCGCGACCGCGACTTCTTCCGCGAGCTGATTCGCCTCAATGGCGTGGGGCCGAAACTGGCCCTGGCCTTGATGTCGAGCCTGGAAGTGGATGAGCTGGTGCGTGCCGTTTCGGCCCAGGACACCTCGGCACTGACCAAGGTGCCGGGTGTCGGCAAGAAGACCGCCGAGCGCCTGTTGGTGGAACTCAAGGACCGCTTTAAAGCCTGGGAAGTGGTACCGAGCATGTTTGCCCTAGTGCCGAACCAACCGGATATGCCGGCGGGCCAGGTCGCCAGCGCCGAAAGCGATGCGGTCAGCGCGCTGATCTCCCTGGGCTACAAGCCGCAGGAAGCCAGCAAGGCCGTGTCGGCCATCAAGGACAAGAACCTGAGCAGTGAAGACATGATCCGCCGCGCCCTGAAGGGAATGATTTAAGTGATTGAAGCTGATCGTCTGATTGCAGCCACTGGCCCGCGCGACCGTGAAGAGGTCCAGGACCGCGCCATCCGCCCCTTGAGCCTGGCCGAATACATCGGCCAGCCTACCGTGCGCGAGCAGATGGAGCTGTTTATCCAGGCGGCGCGCGGGCGCAGTGAGTCCCTGGACCACACGCTGATCTTCGGCCCGCCGGGTCTGGGCAAGACCACCCTGGCCAACATCATTGCCCAGGAAATGGGCGTGTCGATCAAGTCCACTTCCGGGCCGGTGCTGGAGCGTCCGGGTGACCTCGCGGCATTGCTGACCAACCTTGAGCCTCATGACGTGCTGTTTATCGACGAGATCCACCGGCTCTCGCCGATCGTCGAAGAAGTACTGTACCCGGCGATGGAAGACTTCCAGCTCGACATCATGATCGGCGAGGGCCCGGCAGCCCGCTCGATCAAGCTCGACCTGCCGCCGTTCACACTGGTCGGCGCCACCACCCGCGCAGGCATGCTGACTAACCCGCTGCGAGACCGTTTCGGCATTGTTCAACGTCTAGAGTTCTATAGCACGGCCGATCTGGCGACCATTGTCAGCCGTTCGGCGAGCATTCTCGGCTTGCCCCTGGACCCGGAAGGCGCGTTTGAAATTGCCCGTCGGGCCCGTGGCACGCCACGGATTGCCAACCGCTTGCTGCGCCGCGTGCGTGACTTTGCCGAAGTGCGGGCCAAGGGGCATATCACCAAGGCCGTGGCCGACCTGGCCTTGAACCTGCTGGACGTGGATGAGCACGGCTTCGATCACCAGGACCGACGTCTACTCTTGACCATGATCGAGAAGTTCGACGGCGGCCCGGTGGGGGTCGACAGCCTGGCCGCGGCCATCAGTGAGGAGCGTCATACCATTGAGGATGTGCTGGAGCCGTACTTGATCCAGCAGGGTTACATCATGCGTACCCCGAGGGGGCGAGTCGTTACGCGCCACGCCTATCTGCACTTCGGGTTAAACATTCCGTCACGATTGGGCGAGATGCCTGTAGTAGACGAATTCCTCGATGCAGTGGACGATTAAAAGCTTCACGCCAGACGATTTATCCGAGGTTTGTGCTGTCCTAGTGGCTGGTGTCGTCATTCAGTCAGTAAGAAATGTTTCAGACAACGAAAAAACAGTTGCCCAGCCGGATTGGCAACCTGAGGAGTAAGCACTAGAGTATGCGCGCGCAAAACGGGGATCAGTCGTTCGCACATCGCTGTCGCGTTTATTACGAGGACACCGATGCCGGCGGCATCGTGTATTACGTCAACTACCTCAAGTTCATGGAGCGGGCTCGAACCGAGCGGCTACGGGAGCTGGGCTTTGCCCAATCCGAGCTGGCAGGGGAGGACCTGTTATTCGTCGTGCATTCCAGCGAGGCGCGCTATCACGCGCCGGCGCGGCTGGACGACGAGTTGTTGGTCAGCGCTGAAGTAATCGAATTGAACCGTGTCAGCCTGCGTTTCAAGCAGCAGGTCAGGCGGGCAACGGATGCAACGCTGCTCTGTGAGGGGCAGTTCCTGGTGGCCTGTGTGCGCACCAATAGTTTGAAACCCCGGGCCATTCCCGAAGCTCTACGTGCGGCCTTTGCCGATGTAAGCGGCGCGGGTAAACAATCAAAGCAGGAGATTTAGCGTGGAACCTACCGTCGTCGACCATTCCTCCATGTGGAGCCTGGTCAGCAATGCCAGTGTTGTGGTTCAACTGGTCATGCTGACCCTGGTAGCCGCATCGGTTACCTCTTGGGTCATGATTTTTCAGCGCAGCAACCTGCTGCGTGCCGGTCGACGTGCCCTGGAGAGCTTTGAAGAGCGCTTCTGGTCGGGTATCGACCTGTCCAAGCTGTACCGCCAGGCCGGCAGCAATCCGGACCCGGATTCGGGCGTCGAGCAGATCTTCCGCGCCGGCTTCAAGGAATTCTCCCGTCTGCGCCAGCAGCCAGGCGTTGACCCGGAAGCGGTCATGGAAGGCGTGGCCCGTGCCATGCGCGTCGCCATCTCCCGCGAAGAAGAGAAGCTTGAGCAAAGCTTGCCGTTCCTCGCCACCGTCGGTTCCGTAAGCCCGTACATCGGCCTGTTCGGTACCGTGTGGGGGATCATGAACTCCTTCCGTGGCCTGGCCCAGGCCCAGCAGGCAACCCTGGCCACCGTGGCCCCGGGTATTGCCGAAGCCCTGATCGCCACCGCGATCGGTCTGTTCGCTGCTATCCCCGCAGTAATTGCCTACAACCGTTTTGCCGCCCGCGGCGAAAACCTGATTGGCCGTTACTACACCTTCGCCGATGAATTCCAGGCGATCCTGCACCGTAAAGTGCACACCAGCGAAGAATAAGCAGGTACCTCCCGATGGCTTTAATCACTCGAGCTCGAACCAAGCGCAAGCCGGTCGCCGAGATGAACGTAGTGCCTTACATCGACGTGATGCTGGTGCTGCTGGTTATCTTCATGGTGACCGCGCCGATGCTCAACCAGGGTGTGAAGGTTGATCTGCCCAAGGTTTCCAGCGAAGCCTTGCCACAGGACAACAACACCCAGGTGCTGACCATTTCGATCAAGTCCGACAAGACCTATTACTGGAACCTTGGCAGCGAAGTCGACACTCAGAAGCAGCAGGACAAGGCCCTGACCTTGCCGGCGATGACCGATGCGGTGACCAAGATCATTCGCTCCGGCAACGAAGGCGGCAAGCACACCCAGGTGTTCATCCGCGGTGACAAGGCGGTCGACTACGGCTCCGTCATGGGCGCCATGGGCGGGCTGCAGAAGGCCGGCGTGGGTAACGTTGGCTTGATTACCGAGGCGCCCTGATGCAGCAACAGCGAGAGCCGTCCGCCTCGGAAAGCTACTTCTGGCCTAGCGTCTGGGCAATTGCCCTGCACGTCCTGGTGTTTGGCATGCTGTTCGTCAGCTTTGCCATGACCCCGGACCTGCCGCCAGCCAAGCCGATCGTGCAGGCGACCCTGTATCAGCTGAAATCGAAAAGTCAGGCCACCACCCAGACCAATCAGAAGATTGCGGGTGAGGCCCAGAAGTCGGCTGCGCGCCAGACTGAAGTCGAGCAGATGGAACAGAAGAAGGTCGAGCAGGAAGCGGTGAAGGCTGCTGCGGAACAAAAGAAAGAAGAGGCGGCTCAAAAGGCCGAGGAATCGAAAAAGGCTGACGAAGCGAAGAAGGCCGACGAGGCGAAAAAGGCTGATGAAGCCAAGAAAGCCGAGAAAGCTGCCGAAGCGAAAAAGGCCGAAGAGAAACAATTGGCTGATATAGCCAAGAAGAAGTCTGAAGAAGAAGCCAAAAAAGCAGCCGAAGAAGAGGCCAAGAAAAAGGCCGCTGAAGACGCCAAGAAGAAAATAGTCGAAGACGCGAAGAAGAAAGCCGCCGAAGACGCCAAGAAAAAAGCTGAAGCAGACGAGGCGAAGAAAAAAGTCGCCGACGACGCGAAGAAGAAAGCTGCCGCCGACGCCTCCAAGAAAAAGGCCCAGGAAGCAGCGCGCAAATCCGCCGAAGAGAAAAAGGCCCAGGCCTTGGCAGATTTGCTCTCCGACACGCCGCAGCGTCAGCAAGCCTTGGCCGATGAGCGTGGCGATGAAGTCGCGGGCAGTTTCGACGACCTGATTCGGGCGCGGGCAGCAGAGGGTTGGACACGTCCACCTTCGGCACGCAAAGGCATGACAGTAGTGCTGCAGATCGGCATGTTGCCGGACGGTACGGTGACTTCGGTCAGCGTGTCCAAGTCCAGTGGTGACGGTTCGTTCGACAGTTCGGCGGTTGCCGCGGTCAAGAACATTGGCCGGTTGACCGAGATGCAGGGAATGAAACCAAGCGACTTCGCTCCCTATCGTTCATTCAAGATGACATTCACACCTGAGGATCTAGCCTTGTGAGAAACCTTCTTCGAGGAATGCTTGTCGTTATTTGCTGTATGGCAGGGATAGCGGCGGCGGATGAAAAGAACATCCTGGTCACCAGCGGTAGCGATCGGGCCACCCCGATCGCGGTAGTACCGTTCGGCTGGCAGGGCGGCAGCGTGCTGCCGGACGACATGGCCCAGATCGTCAGCGACGACCTGCGCAACTCCGGCTACTACGCACCGATTCCAAAAGGCAACATGATCAGCCAGCCGAACCAGGCCAGCGAAGTCGTGTTCCGTGACTGGAAAGCGGTGGGCGCGCAGTACCTGATGGTCGGCAACATCACGCCGGCTGGCGGTCGCCTGCAAATCACCTACACCTTGTTCAACGTGGCGACCGAGCAGCAGGTCCTGACCGGTAGCGTCTCGGGCACTGCCGAACAGATTCGCGACATGGCCCACTACATTTCGGACCAGTCGTTTGAAAAGCTCACCGGTATCAAGGGGGCTTTCTCGACGCGTCTGCTGTACGTAACGGCTGAACGTTTCTCCGTAGACAACACTCGTTACACTTTGCAGCGTTCGGACTACGACGGTGCGCGGGCTGTGACCTTGCTGCAATCCCGTGAGCCAATCCTGTCGCCGCGCTTCGCGCCGGACGGCAAGCGTATTGCCTACGTGTCTTTCGAGCAGAAGCGTCCGCGTATCTTCGTCCAGCACATTGATACTGGCCGTCGTGAGCAGATCACCAACTTCGAAGGCCTCAACGGTGCACCGGCCTGGTCTCCGGACGGTTCGCGCCTGGCGTTCGTGCTGTCCAAGGACGGCAACCCGGACATCTACGTGATGAACATGGCTTCGCGCCAGATCACTCGCGCAACCAGCGGCCCGGGCATCAATACCGAACCGTTCTGGGGCAAGGATGGTTCGACCATCTACTTCACCTCTGACCGCGGCGGCAAGCCACAGGTTTATAAAGCGAACGTGAATGGTGGGGGCGCAGAGCGTGTTACTTTTATCGGTAACTACAACGCCAACCCTAAACTTTCGGCCGATGAAAAGACGTTGGTGATGATTCACCGTCAGGATGGTTTCACTAATTTCCGGGTTGCGGCCCAGGATTTGCAGCGCGGAACCGTAAAAATCCTCACAGATACCAACCTTGATGAGTCAGCCACTGTTGCGCCCAACGGCACCATGGTAATCTACGCCACCCGCCAGCAGGGCCGGGGAGTCTTGATGCTCGTGTCCATTAATGGACGCGTAAGGCTCCCACTTCCTACCGCACAAGGCGAAGTCAGAGAACCATCCTGGTCCCCTTACCTGAACTGACGCGGCGCTACAAAAAGATTTGCTTAACACACTGGGGTTCATTAGGAGTTTCACGATGGAAATGCTGAAGTTTGGTAAGTTTGCTGCTCTGGCTCTGGCTCTGTCCGTAGCCGTTGGTTGCTCGTCTAAAGGCGGCGACAATGCCGGTGAAGGCGCAGCTGTTGATCCAAACGCTGGTTACGGCGCTAACACTGGTGCGGTTGACGGCTCCCTGAGCGAAGAAGCTGCTCTGCGCGCTATCACCACTTTCTACTTCGAATACGACAGTTCGGACCTGAAACCAGAAGCCATGCGCGCTCTGGACGTTCACGCGAAGGACCTGAAAGCTAACGGCGCTCGCGTTGTTCTGGAAGGTAACACCGACGAACGTGGTACTCGTGAGTACAACATGGCACTGGGCGAGCGTCGTGCGAAAGCCGTTCAGCGCTACCTGGTACTGCAAGGTGTAGCTCCAGGCCAACTGGAACTGGTTTCCTACGGTAAAGAGCGTCCAGTTGCTACTGGCCACGACGAGCAGTCCTGGGCTCAAAACCGTCGCGTCGAACTGCGTAAGTAATTCGTCATGCGAACGTGCCGTCGTGCTCTAACTGTATTGGCTCTCAGCCTCGCACCGCTTGCGGTGTGGGCTGCGGTTCCTGTGGAAGATAGCAACTCTGGCTATAACAATAGCGGGAGCAGTTATCCGCCAGCGGGTTATGGCACGAACGGCGCCTATGCGGGGGGAGCGGCTACGTCCGCTCCCTCGGCACAGGGCGAACTGTTCAACCAGCTGCAACGCATGCAGGATCAACTGGCGCAGCAACAAGGCACCATTGAGGTACTGCAAAACCAAGTGAACCAGCTGAAGCAAGAAGGCCTGGAGCGTTACCAGGATCTTGATCGACGCATTGGAGCCGGCGTTCAACCTGCCGCAACTCCTGATAATTCTTCTACCGGTGGCGCGCCTAGCGCAGCCGCCGGTGGTGCAGCAGCAGGGGCGGCTGCCAGCCAGGCCCCTGCCGCAAGCAGCGAACCGGGTGATCCGGCGAAGGAAAAGCTGTATTACGATGCAGCCTTCGACCTGATCAAAGCCAAGGATTTCGATAAGGCCAGCCAGGCATTTACCGCTTTCCTGCGCAAATACCCGAACAGCCAGTACGCGGGCAACGCCCAGTACTGGTTGGGTGAAGTCAACCTGGCAAAGGGTGACCTGCAGGGTGCTGGCCAGGCATTTGCCAAGGTCAGCCAGCTGTACCCCAAGCACGCCAAGGTGCCAGACTCGCTGTACAAACTCGCTGACGTGGAACGCCGCCTGGGTCATACCGACAAGGTCAAAGGCATTCTGCAGCAGGTTGTGGCCCAGTATCCGGGGACTTCCGCTGCCCAGTTGGCCCAACGGGACCTGCAACGCCTGTAAGCGAAGCAGCCCGTTTAGAAGAAACCCGCGCCTGGCGCGGGTTTTTTCGTTAGAATCCACGCCCTTTTATGAAACACGCTTTTTGGGGTCTACGCGTTGGCGGGGTCCCTCAAAGTGCCTGACGGAGGCGGACAGCCTGTTTAGCTGTTACGCCCGTGGCGACTATGCAAGACACATTACGTATTACCGAAGTTTTTTACTCGTTGCAGGGTGAAACGCGGACGGCTGGCCTGCCCACAGTATTTGTGCGCCTGACCGGTTGCCCCTTGCGTTGCCAATACTGTGACAGCGCCTACGCCTTCAGTGGCGGCACGGTGCGCACCCTCGATGACATCCTGGAGCAGGTCGCCGGCTACAAGCCGCGCTACGTCTGCGTAACCGGCGGTGAGCCGCTGGCCCAGCCCAATGCCATCCCTTTGCTCAAGCAGCTATGTGACGCCGGCTACGAGGTTTCCCTGGAGACCAGTGGTGCGCTGGACATTTCTGCGGTCGACCCGCGTGTAAGCCGCGTGGTCGACCTCAAGACCCCAGGCTCCAAGGAAGCGCATCGTAACCGCTACGAGAACATCGAACTATTGACGGCCAACGATCAGGTCAAGTTCGTCATCTGTTCGCGCGACGACTATGACTGGGCGAACTCCAAGCTGATTCAATACGGGCTGGACCGCCGCGCAGGCGAAGTGCTGTTCTCGCCAAGCCACCATGACCTGAATGCACGTGACCTCGCCGATTGGGTGGTTGCGGACAACCTACCGGTGCGCCTGCAATTGCAGCTGCATAAATACCTTTGGAACGACGAGCCAGGACGCTGATATGACTGAACACACCATGGATCAAAAACGCGCGGTAATCCTGCTGTCCGGCGGCCTCGACTCCGCCACGGTGGTTGCCATGGCACAAGCGCAGGGCTACAGCTGCTACACCATGAGCTTCGACTACGGCCAGCGCCACCGCGCCGAGCTGAACGCCGCCGCCCGTGTCGCCCGTGACATGGGCGTGGTCGAGCACAAGGTGATCGGCCTGAACCTCAACGGCATCGGCGGCTCCGCGCTGACCGACAGCAGCATCGATGTGCCGGAAACGCCCGGCGAAGGCATTCCGGTGACTTACGTGCCGGCACGTAACACGGTGTTCCTGTCCCTGGCCTTGGGCTGGGCGGAAGTGCTCAATGCTCGCGATATCTTTATCGGTGTCAACGCGGTGGATTACTCCGGTTACCCGGACTGCCGTCCAGAGTTCGTCGAGTCGTTCGAACGCATGGCCAACCTGGCGACAAAGGCCGGTGTAGAAGGGCAGGGCTTCCGCATCCTGGCGCCGCTGCAAAACCTGAGCAAGGCCGATATCGTGAAGGCTGGCGTAGGACTTGGCGTCGATTATTCGCTGACTGTTTCCTGCTATCAGGCAGACGATGACGGCCGTGCTTGTGGGAAATGCGACAGCTGCCGACTGCGTGCAGAAGGCTTTCAAGCCGCCGGAATTACTGACCCAACGCGTTATTTCTGATTTATTTCAAATAAGGTGTTGAATAATCCTTAGAAATCAGTATTATACGCGCCACCACACAGCGGGTCGTTAGCTCAGTTGGTAGAGCAGTTGGCTTTTAACCAATTGGTCGTAGGTTCGAATCCCACACGACCCACCATTTTTGGCGGTTTAGAAAATCCGGAAGGCCCACGCAAGTGAGGATTTCCGGGTTTTTTTTTGCCCGTTTGAAAACACATCGAGCCCCAGGTGAATGAAAAGCCTGGGGCTTTCTTGTATCTGTGCCAGGGTGGCGCGATCGCCAAAACCGGTGGGTCACAATCGGGTTAAAAGGTCATTACGGGGAACGAAAAAACAACCAAAGTCTTTGAAATACCTAGGATTGTCCGACAATCCTCCACATGAAAAACTCTTCATAAACCCCCCGCTCGAACGTTGGTAGCTTCCTCGTCGCTGCCCCCTAATTCGAGTCCTAATAATGAATAACAAAACTCTTAAAGGCGCCTTGGCGCTTGCCGTTTCCCTTGCCTCCAGCCAACTGTTTGCCGGTGGTTTCGCGCTCAATGAGCAAAGCGTCAGTTCGATGGGGACGGGCTACGCCGGGCGCTCTTCCTCGGCCGACGATGCCAGCACGGTGTTCGGCAACCCTGCCGGCATGTCCCGCCTGAAGCAGAATGAAGTCAGCCTCGGCGCGACCTACCTTGATGCCAAAACCAATATCAAGGACGCCAGTTCCTCGCAATTCGGCGCCGACAACCCCGGCACCAATAAAGGCGACATGGTGCCCGGCATTGCCGTGCCGATGGGCTATCTGGTCACGCCCATCGATGAGCACTGGGCGTTTGGCCTGGGTATCTATGCGCCATTCGGCCTGGTGACCGACTATGAGCACAGCTTCCAGGGCAATGGTTTTGGCAGCAAGAGCAAGATTTCGGTCATCACCGTGCAGCCGACGGTCAGCTACGCCTTCAACGACAAAGTGTCGGTGGGCTTTGGTCCGACCTTCAACCGCATCAGCGGCGAACTGGACTCCAACCTGCCACTGGGCGGTGGCGCCGGCGAAAGCGTGAAGGTCAAAGGTGACGACAACGCCACCGGGTTCAACGCCGGTATCCTCGTGCAGCCTCTCGACAGCACGCGCATCGGTGTGACCTATCACTCGCAGGTGGTGTACCACCTCAGCGGCAAGACCCATGCCTCCGGCCTGATTTCCGATACCTTTGACGGCGGGCCGCAGAAGTATGACGCCAGCCTGGACGTGACCACGCCTTCGTCCGTGGATTTCTCGGTCACCCATCAATTGAATGACGACTGGACCCTCTACCTCGGCAGCACCTACACCCGCTGGAGCCAGTTGAAAAAGATCACCATCAACAACGACGGTGTGTCCAACCTCGCCGCTCAATTCGGTGGCCTGGGCTCGATCACCGAGCAACAGCACTGGCATGACACCTGGTCCCACGCCATTGGCGCGGCGTACCGGGTCAACAAAGAACTGGTGCTGCGGACCGGTTTCTCGGTGGACCAGACGCCTACCAACAACACCGACCGATCCGTGCGAATTCCTACGGGGGACCGCACGGTTTTCAGCCTGGGCGCCGGCTGGACGCCCGTCGACAACCTGACGTTCGATGTGGCGTATTCCTACCTCAAAGAGGAGCCGATCAAGGTGCGGCAGAACCTTTCCCAGGTGGGCCTGACCTACGATGCCAAATATGAAAACAGCGCCAATGGCTTTGGTGGGTCGGTGACTTACCGCTTCTGATCTCTGCGAAACAGCAAAGAGCCTGTTGTAAAAAAGGGAAACTCCAGCCCTGGAGTTTCCCTTTTTTTGCCCGTCAGATACGCCGGCGAATTCCAGATTAGGCTTTTGAAACCCTTGGATATTCTGTAGCCTTGCGCAGCTTCATCTCTAACCGTGCTTGATGAACACAATCACTTCGTCCGGCGGCGCCCGAAGGGCTCCAGAGCCGGTGGTACACTCGACTTTCGCGCAACTGCGCCTGCAGGTCTTGCGAACATGACGCAAATTTCCGAACGCCTTCTGGTTCAAGCCCACCTCGACGCCAAGCAGCCCAAGGCCCTCAGCGCCGACGAAGAGGCGAGCCTGCGCACCGCCATCGCCGCCGAGCTCAAGGCTCAGGACGCGGTGCTGGTTGCCCACTTCTATTGCGACCCGGTGATCCAGGCCCTGGCCGAAGAAACCGGTGGCTGTGTCTCCGACTCCCTGGAAATGGCGCGTTTCGGCGCCGCCCACCCGGCCAAGACCGTGTTGGTCGCTGGTGTGCGTTTCATGGGCGAGACCGCCAAGATCCTCACCCCCGAAAAACGCATCCTCATGCCCACCCTGGAAGCCACCTGCTCCCTGGACCTGGGTTGCCCGGTGGAGGAGTTTTCGGCGTTCTGCGACCAGCATCCCGAGCGCACCGTGGTGGTCTACGCCAACACCTCGGCGGCGGTCAAGGCACGGGCGGATTGGGTGGTCACGTCCAGCTGTGCACTGGAAATCGTCGAAAGCCTGATGGACAACGGCGAGACGATCATCTGGGGCCCGGACAAGCACTTGGGCACCTACATCCAGCGCCAGACCGGTGCCGACATGCTGCTGTGGGATGGTGCCTGCATTGTCCACGAAGAGTTCAAGTCCAAGCAGTTGGAGGATATGAAGGCGCTCTACCCGGATGCAGCGATTTTGGTGCACCCGGAGTCGCCGACGTCGGTCATCGAGCTGGCGGATGCCGTAGGGTCGACCAGCCAACTGATTGCGGCCGCCCAGCGCCTGCCGAACAAGACCTTTATCGTCGCCACCGACCGCGGCATCTTCTACAAGATGCAGCAGCTGTGCCCGGACAAGGTCTTTGTCGAAGCCCCAACCGCCGGCAACGGCGCGGCGTGCCGCAGTTGTGCACACTGCCCGTGGATGGCGATGAACACGCTGGAGCGCACGCTGCAGTGCCTGCGTGAGGGCAGTAACGAGATATTCGTCGAGCCTTCTGTGATCCCCCACGCGGTGCGCCCGCTCAAGCGCATGCTGGATTTCACCCAGGCCGCACGCCTCAAGCTCGCCGGCAACGCATAACCTTGTAGGAGCCGGCTTGCCGGCGATGGCGTCCTTAAGATCGCCATCGCCGGCAAGCCGACTCCTACAGGGGTTGGTTACTTTTTCTGTTTGGGAATCCGCACCAGCTGCGTGTCCGAATAGATGTCATGCCAGCTGCGTTTGCGCTTATCGAACAACGACCAGATAAACCCCAGTCCTACGCACAACCACGACGCAATCGACACCACAAAGCGCAACAGCGCCTGCCACAGGCTGATCCGGGAGCCATCGGCGTTCTGTACGCGCACGCCCCACACTTGCATGCCCAGGGTCTGCCCGGAATGGGTCCAGAACTTGGCGAAGAAACCAAACAGCACAAACAGCAGGATCGTTGACAGCAACGGATCGCCGTCCAGTGCGCCGGATTCGGTGAGGGTGCGCATCTTCGCTTCGCCGACAAATGCGATCCAGATCAGCTTGTAGATAAACGCCGTGACGATCAGCAGGGCGGTGCACAACAGGAAATCATAGAACATCGCTGCCAGACGACGGCCCAGGCCAACGGCGGGGAATTCGCCTTGGGGGCTCAGCAGGGGTTTTGACATGGCAGGGCTCTCTGATGAAAAAAGCCATTTTACGAGCAAACGCGCATAAAAAAGCCCCTGATGTCACCATCAGGGGCTTTTTGTCGCAGGGGGGATCAGCCTTCTGCTTGTACTTCGTCAGCCTGCATGCCTTTCTGGCCTTGCACAGCAACGAACGTCACTTTCTGGCCTTCTTTCAGGCTCTTGAAGCCGTTGCCCTGAATAGCGCGGAAATGCACGAACAGATCCGGACCGCTTTCTGGGGTGATAAAACCAAACCCTTTCTCGTCGTTAAACCACTTGACGGTACCGCTCTGACGTTCAGCCATTTTCTTATTTCCTTGACGCTAAAAATTAATGACAGCCCCTTTCGCATGAAAGAGTACTGGGCTGGGTTGCAGGAAAGTAAGAGACGTCGAACGGGTTGTAGCACAACTACTTCAGCTACTGCCCAGGTCCAGGTTCCAAGCGACCCATGCAAACACAGTGGGCAAACTCTACGCCAACTAACAGAGAAAAAACAAGCCCTGCCAAAAACCCAGGTTTTGCCTGGGCTTATGACACTTGGGTGAATATTGTGGATCCCACTTATTCGATAGAGTTGATCACTTGTTATAGGTGGACTCCTATAAAAAGACTATCGGCAGTGCACTGTTTTATGGCGGTTGCGTTACAGATTAGTGCACGTTAACGCAACCGCGTTACTTATAGAAACAACCAATCAGCCGCGATAGTAACGCTGCGGTACAAATGGCATTTTACTTACACGTAGTGGCACCTTTTTCCCACGCACCAACGCAGAAACTTCGGTATCCAGTGCGATGAATGCACTGTCCAGGTAACCCATCGCCAGCGGGCCGCCCAGGGTCGGACCGAAACCACCGCTGCACACGCTGCCGATCACCGTACCGTCTGCGTCGACGATCTCCGCGCCTTCACGCACAGGCGTGCGTTCCTGCGGCAACAAGCCTACCCGTTTGCGGCTCACGCCGGCCTGTTGCTGGGTGAAGATCTTGTCGGCACCCGGGAACCCCCCAGCGCGAGCACCATCGGCACGTCGGGCCTTGGAGATCGCCCACAGCAGGCTGGCTTCGATCGGTGTGGTATCGGTGTTCATGTCGTGGCCGTACAGGCACAGGCCGGCTTCCAGGCGCAACGAGTCGCGGGCGCCCAGGCCGATAGCCTGTACTTCGGTCTCGGCCAGCAGGCTGCGGGCCAGGCTTTCGGCATTGGCGGCGGGAACGGAGATTTCGAATCCGTCCTCGCCGGTGTAGCCCGAACGGCTGACATAGCAGTCCACGCCCAGCAAGCGCAGGGAAGCGAACTGCATGAAGGTCATCTTGGTGACTTCCGGTGCCAGGCGCGCCAGCACCTTCACCGCTGCCGGGCCTTGCAGGGCCAACAAGGCACGTTCTTCGAACAACGGCTCGATGGTGCACTGGTCGCCGATGTGCTGGCGCAGGTGCGCCAGGTCCTGGTCCTTGCAGGCGGCGTTGACCACCAGGAACAGCTCGTCGTTACCCAGGTTGGCTACCATCAGGTCATCGAGAATACCGCCCTGGTCGTTGGTGAACATCGCGTAGCGCTGCATGCCTACTGGCAGGTCGATGATGTCGACCGGCACCAGGGTCTCCAGGGCCTTGGCGGCATTGGCGCCGGTCAGGCGGATCTGGCCCATGTGGGACACGTCGAACAGCCCGGCCTGGTCACGGGTGTGCAGGTGTTCCTTCATCACGCCCAGTGGGTATTGCACCGGCATGTCGTAGCCGGCGAAGGGCACCATGCGCGCGCCCAACTCGATGTGCAGGGCATGCAGAGGGGTTTTCAACAGGGTTTCGGTGGACATATTCAGCTCCTGAAAAACGTGCTGGCGCGCCTTTAGGCGTCAGCACTCGATAATGTTGACCGCCAAACCGCCACGGGCGGTTTCCTTGTATTTGCTTTTCATGTCGGCGCCGGTCTGGCGCATGGTGCGGATGACCTTATCCAGCGAGACGAAGTGTTGCCCGTCGCCACGCAACGCCATGCGCACCGCGTTGATGGCCTTGACCGAGCCCATGGCATTGCGTTCGATGCAGGGCACCTGCACCAGCCCGCCAATCGGGTCGCAGGTCAGGCCGAGGTTGTGCTCCATGCCGATTTCGGCGGCGTTTTCCACCTGGGAAACGCTGCCGCCCAACACTTCGCACAGCGCGCCGGCCGCCATAGAACAGGCCACGCCGACTTCACCCTGGCAGCCGACTTCGGCACCGGAGATCGACGCATTTTCCTTGTATAAAATGCCGATGGCGGCGGCGGTGAGCAGGAAACGCACCACCCCTTCTTCATTCGCGCCGGGGATAAAACGCATGTAGTAATGCAGCACCGCCGGCACGATCCCGGCAGCGCCGTTGGTCGGCGCCGTGACCACGCGCCCGCCGTTGGCGTTTTCTTCGTTGACCGCCAGGGCGTAGAGGTTGACCCAGTCGAGCACCGACAGTGGATCGCGCAGGGCCGACTCCGGGTGCTTGCACAGCTGGCGATGCAACGCCGCGGCGCGACGCTTGACCTTCAAGCCGCCCGGCAGGATGCCTTCGTTGCGACAGCCGGCGTCCACGCAGTCCTGCATCACCTGCCAGATCTTCAGCAGGCCGGCACGGGTTTCCGCTTCCGGGCGCCAGGCACTTTCATTGGTCAGCATCACCTGGCTGATGGACAGTCCATAGGTGGTGCAATGGCTGAGCAAGTCCTTGGCGTGCTTGAACGGAAAGGTCAAGGGCGTGGCGTCTTCGACAATCCGGTCGGCGCCGGCCGCGTCTTCATCGACCACGAAACCGCCACCGACCGAGTAGTACTCGCGGCTGCGGATCTGGATATTGGCGGCGTCGAAAGCACGGAAAATCATGCCATTGGGATGATAGGCGAGGGGTTTGCGAATCATCGCCAGGTGTTCTTTCTCGTTGAACGCAATGCTGTGTTCACCGAGCAAATTCAGGCGGCCGTCCTTGCGCATCTGCGCCAGGCGCGTTGCCACGGTTTCAGTATTCACGGTGTCCGGGTGTTCGCCTTCCAGGCCCAGCAGCACGGCCTTGTCGCTGCCGTGGCCTTTGCCGGTGGCGCCGAGCGAGCCATAGAGTTCCACCTTGATGCTGGTGGTGGTGCTCAGCAGGTTGTCGCGCTTGAGGCCTTCGACGAAGCGGGCGGCGGCGCGCATCGGGCCGACGGTGTGGGAACTGGAGGGGCCGATGCCAATTTTGAACAGGTCGAACACGCTTAAAGACATGAGTTGTTCTCCGGTTTCTTATTATTGGGCACGCATTCACGGGTGCACCCGATCTTGTAGGAGCCGGCTTGCCGGCGATGAGGCCCTCAAGACCGCTATCGCCGGCAAGCCGGCTCCTACAGGGAAGGTTGCGTTTACGCTTCCTGGTAGTTCTCGATCGACGGGCAGGCGCACACCAGGTTGCGATCGCCAAACACGTTGTCGACACGACCCACCGGCGGCCAGTACTTGCCTTCGATCAGCGACGCTACCGGGTACACAGCCTGTTCGCGGCTGTAAGGGTGCGACCACTCGCCAACCAATTCAGCGGCGGTGTGTGGCGCGTTCTTCAGCGGGTTGTCGTCCTTGTCCAGGGTGCCGTTTTCCACCGCGCGGATTTCTTCGCGGATGGCGATCATGGCGTCACAGAAGCGGTCCAGTTCTTCCTTGGATTCACTTTCGGTCGGCTCGATCATCAAGGTGCCGGCCACCGGGAACGACATGGTCGGCGCGTGGAAACCGAAGTCGATCAAGCGCTTGGCCACGTCGTCCACGCTGATGCCGCTGCTGTCCTTGAGTGGGCGCAGGTCGAGGATGCATTCGTGCGCCACCAGGCCGTTGCTGCCGGTGTAGAGCACTGGGTAGTGCTCTTCGAGGCGACGGGAGATGTAGTTGGCATTCAGGATCGCCAGTTGCGAAGCGCGCTTGAGGCCCGCACCGCCCATCATGCTGATGTACATCCACGTGATCGGCAAGATGCTCGCGCTGCCGAACGGCGCCGCACACACCGCGCCTTCCTTGCGCGCCATGGCTGCGTGGCCCGGCAGGAAGGGCGTGAGGTGCGACTTGACGCCAATCGGGCCAACACCCGGGCCGCCACCGCCGTGGGGAATGCAGAAGGTCTTGTGCAGGTTCAGGTGGGACACGTCGCCGCCGAACTTGCCCGGTGCGCACAGGCCGACCATCGCGTTCATATTGGCGCCGTCGATGTACACCTGGCCGCCGTTGTCGTGAATGATGCCGCAGATTTCGCGGATGCCTTCCTCGAACACACCGTGGGTGGACGGATAGGTGATCATCAGTGCGGCGAGGTGATCGCGGTGCTCGATGGCCTTGGCGCGCAGGTCTTCGATGTCGACGTTGCCGCGCGCGTCGCAGGCGGTGACGACCACACGCATGCCCGCCATGTTGGCGGTGGCTGGGTTGGTGCCGTGGGCCGACGAGGGGATCAGGCAGATATCGCGGCGCTCATCGCCACGGCTCTGGTGGTAGGCACGAATGGCCAGCAAGCCAGCGTATTCACCTTGGGAACCGGCGTTCGGTTGCAGCGAGATCGCGTCGTAACCGGTGGCCGCGCAGAGCATGGCTTCCAGGTCCGAAGTCAGTTGCAGGTAGCCGGCGCTTTGCTCGGCCGGGGCGAACGGGTGCAGGGCACCGAACTCGGCCCAGGTCACCGGGATCATTTCGCTGGCGGCGTTGAGCTTCATGGTGCACGAGCCCAGCGGGATCATGGTGCGGTCCAGCGCCAGGTCCTTGTCGGCCAGCTTGCGCAGGTAGCGCATCAGCTCGGTTTCGGAGTGATAACGATTGAACACCGGGTGGCTGAGGATTGGCGACTGGCGCAGCAGTGCCGCTGGCAGGGTGCTGTCCACATTGGCAGCGAAGTCCGGCAGGGCCTTGCCGTCGGCGAAGATCGCCCACAGGGTTTCGATATCGGCCTGGGTGGTAGTTTCGTCCACCGATACACCCAGACGCTCGGCGTCCACTGCACGCAGGTTGATACGCTGGGCGCGGGCCTTGTCGTGCAGGGCAGCGGTGTGGGCGCCGGTTTTGAGGGTCAGGGTGTCGAAGAAGTGTTCCTGCTCGACCTTCACGCCAAGCGTGGTCAAGCCCTTGGCCAGGATCGCGGTCAACTGGTGCACACGCCGGGCGATCTGGGTCAGGCCTTTAGGGCCGTGGTACACGGCGTACATGCTGGCGATGTTGGCCAGCAGCACTTGGGCGGTGCAGATGTTGCTGGTGGCTTTCTCGCGACGGATATGTTGCTCGCGGGTCTGCATGGCCAGGCGCAGCGCAGGCTTGCCGAAACGGTCGACGGAGACACCGACCAGGCGGCCCGGCATGTCGCGCTTGAACGCATCCTTGGTGGAGAAGTACGCCGCGTGCGGGCCACCGAAGCCCAGCGGCACACCGAAGCGCTGTGCGCTGCCGATGGCCACGTCGGCGCCGAATTCACCCGGCGGGGTCAGCAGGGTCAGGGCCAACAGGTCGGCGGCCACGGCTACCAATGCATTGGCGGCGTGGAAACGCTCGGTCAGTTCGCGGTAGTCGAACACATCACCGTTGCTGGCCGGGTATTGCAGCAGGGCGCCGAAGAACGCGCTGACGTCGGTCAGTTCGCGCTCATCGCCCACCACCACGTCGATGCCCAGCGGCTCAGCACGGGTGCGCAATACGTCGAGGGTCTGCGGGTGGCTGTGGATCGAAGCGAAGAAGGCATTGCTGCCTTTGTTCTTGCTCAGGCGCTTGCAGAACGTCATGGCTTCGGCGGCGGCGGTGGCTTCGTCGAGCAGAGATGCGTTGGCGATCGGCAGGCCGGTGAGGTCGCTGATCAGGGTCTGGAAGTTCAGCAGCGCTTCCAGGCGGCCTTGGGAGATTTCTGGCTGGTACGGGGTGTAGGCGGTGTACCAGGCCGGGTTTTCCAGCAGGTTGCGCAGGATCGGCGACGGCGTATGGCAGTTGTAGTAGCCCTGGCCGATGTAGGTCTTGAACAGTTGGTTCTTGCCGGCGATGGCCTTGATCTTGGCCAGGGCCTCGGCTTCGCTCAGGCCGTCTTCCAGGCCGAGCACGCTGGTGCCCTTGATGCTTTCCGGGATCACGCTGGCGCTCAGGGCTTCCAGGGAATCGAAGCCGAGGCTGGCGAGCATGTGCTGCTCGTCTTCCTGGCGCGGGCCGATGTGGCGGGCGATGAATTCGTTGGCGGTAGTCAGATTAACGGTCATGGCGCGCTCCTCAAGCTTCAGCGTTGGCTTTGATCAGGCGGTCGTACGCATCCTGATCCAACAGCTTAGCCACTGCACTGGCATCAGCCGGTTTAAAGCGGAAGAACCAACCTTCGCCCATCGGGTCTTCGTTGACCAGTTCCGGGCTGCCGTCGAGCTTGTCGTTCACTTCGAGCACTTCACCGTCCAGAGGCATGTACACACCGCTGGCGGCCTTGACCGATTCCACGGTGGACGCTTCGGCGCCCTTGTCGTAGGCCTGCAACTCCGGCAGTTGCACGAAAACCACATCACCCAGCGCGTTCTGCGCGAAAGCGGTGATACCCACGGTGACGCTGCCATCGGCTTCGGCGCGCAGCCATTCGTGATCTTCAGTGAAACGCAACTCGCTCATGGAAACTCCTCAAGGCCAGATTCGTCTGGTGGACGGGATTGGAATAATGGGGAGTTGCTTAGCAATATCGCGGCCAATGTTATTAAGTCTTTATAAATCAATAAGTTAATAAAATTGGTGGTGACGTTAGCGTTTCCGGGTGTAGCGATTTCGCTACACTCGAGCGCCTGAAAAAAAGCCTATGTGGATCAAAGCCTTGCATGGCACGCAAAAAAACAAGGCTGTAGCGAAATCGTTCCACTGTAGCGCTTTCAGTACACTGGATGTCGTTCCTGGACCAAACTTAACGCTCGAATTGCAATTCCTGTGGGAGCTGGCTTGCCTGCGATAGCGGTGTGCCTGGCCCACCGCTATCGCAGGCAAGCCAGCTCCCACATTTGATCGGTGCTCGGCTTCAGGGCTTATTTGGAATGCCGTATTTGCGCAGGCGATGGGCGATGGCCGTGTGCGAGGTCTGCAGGCGGCTGGCCAGTTGACGGGTCGAGGGGTAGCTGGTGTAGAGGGTTTCCAGCAGGTTGCGCTCGAAGTCTTCCACCGCCTGTTCCAGGCTGTCTATTTCACCGTCGCCCTGGCGTGCCACCGAAGTGCCAGCAATGTCCAGGTCGCCGATGTCCACCAGGCTGCTTTCACAGATGGCGGCGGCGCGGAAGATCACGTTCTGCAACTGGCGCACGTTGCCCGGCCAGCGGTTGCCCAGCAGCGCTGGGTAAGTGCCGGGCGCCAGGCGGCACACCGGGCGCTGGATCTGCGCGCAGGCCTGCTGCATGAAGTAACGCGCCAGTAACAGGATGTCCTGGCCACGTTCGCGCAGCGGCGGCACTTCGACGTTGAGCACGTTGAGGCGGTAGAACAGGTCTTCGCGGAAGGTGCCTTCGCCGACCATCTTTTCCAGGTCGCGATGGGTGGCGCTGAGGATGCGCACGTTGACCTTCACTTCGCGATCGCCGCCGACGCGCCGGAAGCTGCCATCATTGAGAAAACGCAGCAGCTTGGCCTGCAAGTACGGCGACATCTCGCCGATCTCATCGAGGAACACCGTGCCCTGGTTGGCCAGCTCCATCAACCCCGGCTTGCCACCGCGTTGCGCGCCGGTAAAGGCGCCCGGTGCATAACCGAACAGCTCGCTCTCGGCGAGGTTCTCCGGCAGCGCCGCGCAGTTCAACGCCAAAAACGGTGCGCTGTGGCGTGCACTGATGGCGTGGCACGCGCGTGCCACCAATTCCTTGCCGGTGCCGGTTTCGCCCTGGATCAACAGCGGTGCATCCAACGCCGCCACGCGCTGCGCGCGCGCCTTGAGGGTGCGGATCACCGGGGACTCGCCCAACAGCGCATCAAACCCTTCGGCATGGTCGTGGTGCAGCGCCGACAGCTGTTCGCCGATGCGGTTGGGTTGGTAGAGCGTGAGCAGGGCGCCCGCATCGGTGATCGGCGTGGCGTCGAGTAAAAAGGTCTGGCCGTTGACGCTGATCTCGCGCAGCGGCAAGCGAAAGCCATGCTCCAGCAAGGTCTCCAGCAGCGCCGGATCATTGAGCAGCTCGCTGATGCTTTCCCCGGCCGGTTCGCGACCGTACAGGGCGATCAACGCCGGGTTGGCCAGCAGGATCTTGCCCGCACTGTCCAGCGCCAGCACCGGGTCGGTCATGGCCGCCAGCAGGGCGTCGAGTTGCAGGTGGCGGCGTTGGCCGGGGAGGATGTCCACCACCGTGACCGCCTGCACGCCGTGCACGCTGAACAGCGCGTCACGCAGTTCTTCGAGGACTTCGGCGCTCAGGGTCGGGGCGTCGATATAGACGTTGGGCGGCACCATCTCCACCGCATCCAGGTTGAGATTGCGCCCACCGAGCAGGGCCAGGACTTCCTGGGTAATGCCGACGCGGTCGATGAAGCTGACGTGGATAC
This sequence comes from Pseudomonas sp. CHM02, assembly GCF_000612585.1. Classification (GTDB taxonomy): domain Bacteria; phylum Pseudomonadota; class Gammaproteobacteria; order Pseudomonadales; family Pseudomonadaceae; genus Aquipseudomonas. The sequence goes on along the minus strand of NZ_JFCA01000005.1, from coordinate 83 downwards.
GCATGGGACGCTGACAATTCTGGGGAGCGGGAGGCGGCAAGTATGCCTCACCGCACACCATTGTAGGAGCCGGCTTGCCGGCG
>NZ_JFCA01000004.1 GCF_000612585.1 Pseudomonas sp. CHM02 | reverse complement strand
AGCTCATGGGCGCTCAGCTGATTGATCAGCGCGTACGCTCGTGATCTTCCGACATCAAGAGCGCGGTAGCCTTTTTTAATATCGATTTTTCCCGTTCAAGCCGGGCGATCCGGGCTTCCAGCTCCTGAATTTTCTGCTGTTCTGGGGTCAGCGCCTTGCTCTGCGGAGTGACGCCTTGGCGCTCTTTCTGAACCTGGTCAACCCAGCGGCGCAACGCTGACTCGCCAATACCGAGCGAACGGCTGGCTTCGATGTAGCTGTAGTTTTGCTTGAGCACGAGGTCGGCAGCCTCGCGTTTGAATTCAGCAGAAAAGGAACGGCGTTGTTTGGTCATCTGACACCTCGATCTGGCGAGCATTCTCGCCTAAATGGGTGTCCGGTTTCATTAGACCACTACACAAGAAAAACAAGGCTCAGGACGAGCTCATCCTTATTTCCACACACACTGCGCCAGAAACACGGACAACCAACAAAGCGATGTCGAAGCATCTGATTTCACATTTCAAATCGATCAAGCAGATCAGCGAAAGTGAGCAGGCGACATCGATCCGTTTTTGCGATTTCACCAACCAAAACAGGTTCAGCTATCTCTTAGGGCTCACACAGCACAGTAGGTTGACCGCCCTGTCATTTGTAGAGGTCGTCGATATCGGGATCTCGCCCGATCCAGACATCCTCCTCCCGGCAGCCTTGGACTGGATGAAGGAAAAGATTCGAAATCTGGACTTGAAGGGCTTCAGCCTTGAGCACTCTGATTTTCTTTCAGATGTGTCTTATCGCCCGAGCCTTTGCCTGCACAGGATCGATGCAAAATTCCGATTCAGCACGTCGGGCCTGGATGGTGACTGCGTCATTTCGCTGAGCTTCCCAGAGTTTTCTGCGGGCCAGAAAAAAGACAGTGAGATTGAGCTGAGAATCAAGCAGATCAGCTTTGATAACACAGGGCGGTCTATCGACAAGAACGACGCCAAGGAAACGATTCTGAAGGAGTTGGAATCCGAGAAGATTGAGACCTTCAAAACCCTGTCGATCCCTGCTAGCGGCGCGGTAGCCCCTTAGTTTCGATTGCTTGGCACGTATCGTAGGCTGCATCATCGAAAGCGGAAGGCAGTGGTGATGCTATCAGCAAGGTCTGTCAGACAGATACCTACCACTGAGGGGATTTGAGCCGGACTAGAGGGGCCCCTTCTGTCATCGTCTAGCATTTCGTCCCGGGAAGTATGAACGTGTGACTACGGTGCCAGGGCTCCACGCCCTGGCACCCTCCAGGACTGAGCACTAATTACAATTAATGTCGTCGCTAGCACCCGTTGGGTTAAGTGGTAGATATTCCAGCTCCATACCTGCCATGGACTCCTGCGACAATGCCAGTTTCTTCAACAGCATGTCTTGCACCATAGGTATGGTCGCGCGTTGTAGCCATTCACGCGCAACATCCTGGTTTTCATAATCCTGTGGCTTGTCCCAATTGGAGGCGACGATTTCGGCAATCGTGTTCGCCGACGGCACGACAATACCCTGTGCTTTTGCAGTCAGCGTATTCATCCAACCTTGAGGGTCGAAATCGGGGAAACAGATGACGTTTTTTACGCCGGCAAGAGCTCTCGTCACTGCGGCCGGTGTGATTTGAGGACTCCCACGAAAGAGCATGGGTAGGTGCATGACATTGCCTGGCCAGTGGTACTCGTTGACCGCGAACATCACAGCTTGGTTCTCTACCAGAATCACCGTATCGAGGCCGTGAAGCTCCTCTGCAGGTACGTTCAGAGTGCCTCCGGCCGGGTGGCTGTAAACGCCAGTTGCCAACTGGATTTGTCCGGACAGCGACGCGGCCATGACAACGAAATCCCCGGGCCTCAATCGAGCCAATTTCTCATTACGTGACTTTTTGGCCAGAGCCAAGCGGTCACCCTCTAGCTCTTCCATGCTAACAACCAGAGCGTCTATGCCTGTTTCCCTCTCTAGCATCATGCGCACGGTGTGCAATTCAGCGTTTGTCAGCGTCAGGTAGGTAGCCCCAAGCCTTTTGCCAATGCAGTAGGTTGTGTGCAGGGACAACCAGGTAGCGTTGATTTTCACCTTGCACGCGTCCTGCCTGATTGCAATCACCACGGGTTTGATGGCCCTGATGTTGTCAAAAATTCTCATCGCCGCTCAGCTCTTTCCAAAATCAGGTCAATGACACGCCGGTTGGCAGATATGCGCGGGTATGGGGCATAAGTCGGGTTGAGCCGGTAGTTGAGCGGTTTGTGTCGCACCTTGGCTACCGCCGACTGCAGACGAACGTATCCATCCAGCGCGTAAAGCCAGATGCTCATCGAGATGTCACTGTCGCCATGGGCACTCCAATAGGCAACTGCAGACTGCGCTTGATTGGTCTTGTTCAGGGCCTCAAGCATGCGCATGAGATGATCACGCGCGAAGGGTTTCTCAAGAGCCTTGGGGGCCTCGTCGGCTGGAATCACGGCCTTCGACTCACGAGCTTTTGCGGGCTGTTCGATTCGTCGCTCTTTCGGAGGAGGGAGTGAGGCTATCAACAGTTCTAACTGCTCCAGGCTCTCCCCTGCCTCGACGTCACAGTACGCGCTACCCGCCAAGGTCATTTCCACGGCCGGAACCCAGGCAGCCGCGTCTCTGCCGTCAAACAGCGGTTCCAGATCAATCGGGTTGCCCGCCTGAAGGAACAGGTCAACGGCATGAGCTATCTGGCGCATGTGATTGCGCTTACGCACCGCCAAACTCAACCGATCTAAGCGTCCGATCATCTCGTCCAGAGCGAGGCGGTTTCGTGAAACAGCACCGAGAAGGTTATCCAGGAGGACACGCCGTAGAGAACGATCACTGCCGGCCATACTTGAAAGGCCTACATGAGTGAACAAACCCAGGTTTTCGTGGAGCCGTTTGAGCCTGTTGATCGCATTATTGATATCTCGCAGCCGATCTCGCAGCCGTGGAGAGAACCCATACCCCCCTTCGATGAACGCTCGGGTTTGCGCTTGCTCGTTACGTAAGTGGTTCGTGACTTGACGGCAGCTGTACGTCAATCGTTTCAGGTGCTGTTCGGCCTCATTGGAGGAGTTGGCCGCTTTGGCGTCACGGTATGCCTCGCAGTGCTGCTCAATGGCTATGAGGGATTCTTTCAGGTCAGGAGCAGCACGACCAAAGCCCTGAAGCGAAATTTGCGCGCCGACGTCCAGCAGCAAGCCACTGAGGTAGTAGAGCTCATCATCTTCTTCGATGAGCCCTTTGGACATCAGATAGGAAATCCCCTTTGTCCGTCGCTCAGGCAGCGCCACTCCGTCCTCGTCTGCCATCGCTAATGCTTCGAGAAAAGGTGCATTTCGTGTGAGTGCATCACCCAGCTCGATCCAGTCTGGCTCCTTCACAAATTGAGCCCTCCCTGATGTTCAGTATGCGATTGGTCGCTGGCACCGATGTCGAGGCTGAGCGAGTTGTATTCGGCTATCCACGCCAAGATCGTATGAACGTAGCCCATCTTGCCTGTGGCGATGTAGTTCGCCGACTCGCTGTTGCGCTTGACGATGTACCCGGCGTCAGCCAATGCGCGAAGGACAAGTTTGAGCCTGTCGTTGTTGTCCTTACCGCTTTTGGATTTGTTGAAAAAGTCGTACCCGCTGAGATCCCAGAGCTGCGTACGGTAGGTGGGATGATTCTCGATTGAGTCCAGCATGTCGGCGAATGAAATGACGTCGCCCGGGGCCAGGCATGTCTCACTGCGTCCCGCACGATTGATTAGCCGGATGAATTCAAGGCAAGGCCGAATCTGGTCGCGTAGCTCGATCAGTTGCGCCGTTGCCGCTTCTCGATCTACAGGTTCAGAAAGGTCAATAAACCGTGCAAAGAACGTATCGGGAGCCTCGGGCTCACCGAGTGTTGCCAATTTTCGCCCCAGGGGCGCGAGCGCACTCTCGACGCTGGCCGCAAAATCAGACTCTCGTAGCTGGCGGTGAAGCTCTGGATAGGCATATTGGCAAATGAAGCCCCCGGCAAGAAGCTTACTCAGTACGTCTCTCAGTGGGCTCATTGTGCATCCTTCCGATCATCGTTTCCCAGTGCATCGTTAAGGTCATCAAGCTCGTCCTTTTCCTCCATGCCGTACTCCTTGACCACAATCGAATCGGTGTCAGACCGGCGCTCCAGGCTGTACCGATTATTAAACTGCCGGAGCAGCTCCGGCGCGCCTCCAGGAAAGCATGCCAACATGGAAAGCCCGCGATCATTGAAGTAGTTGACCAGCGCAACGTAGTTTTCTGGTGACAGCTCCAATGCTTCGTCGATGGGGATCGACATCTGAAAATCCGCCTCATTTCGCAAAAGCTCGAACAGCGATACGTAGATCATGGCCACGATGATCTTCGTCAGCCCTGTGCTGCTGAGGTGGATCAGCTCTGCGTTATTTGTCGCGACTTTCACCCTGCCTTGGTCGTTGCAGGTGACGGAGACATCGAAACAATCGGAAAGCTTAGACGTGAACGCACCGCCTTCAATCTGGCGTTCCACGGTGCGCAAGGCGTCCATGAAGCCATCAGTTGGTAGATAATCACCTCCCATCCCACTCCACCGCTTGTACTGCTGCTCGTAGTTCGTCATGTCGTCCCAAAACGACATCTCATGGATGCGTGATGAAACTTTGAACTCAAACTGGCGGATTTGGGCGAAAGAGCCGAGTACCTCGCTCGCCTTCTCTGTCGCGTCCTTTCCTAACTTCAAAATGCTTCGGTGCAGGTGCTGCAGCTTCGAGCGGTTATCGCAGAGCTCGTCTGAGAGGTTTTTAGCCTGAATAATCAGCTTGGTTTTCTGGTCAGGGTGAGATATCTCAATGTATTCCTGGAGATTCGCAGCGGCTTCCAACCACGCCAGCTCAAGCACATATGCACTGTTTGAGGCGTGATTGATGATCTGTTCGATGGCCGCGCCCTGCGGCGTATGCACCAGCCGTTCTCTGACGAAACGATGGTGAACGTCGCGATAAAGCTCGGCGCCTTTGCGGTGGTGTTCTGATTTGCGACGTTTGAGCTTGCCGACCTCATCCTCGATGTCTGCAGCCTTCAGCGTAGAACCCAAGTGGGCCTCAGCGGCTGCGTCAATCTGTTCAAGATCGCGCAGTACCCGTGATACTGCACCTAGCTCCTGGTCATCGGCGTGCCCTTCGGTGACCAATGCCTTGCGACGCTCGGAAATCGTTTTTTGCGCAGCCCGTAGCTCAAGTTGCCATTGTTCAATGGCGCGACTGATCCGCTCAAACTCTGCGATTGCGCGAGCCAACGCCGCCTTACGTTCAGGAACTGCTGGTACTGATTCTCTAACCCAAAGTCGATAGCCATCGATCTCCGATTCATGATCCCTTAAACGTTTGATCGTTTTCTCCAGCTCAGCAATCTCGGCGCCAAGCCGCTTGCTCGCCGTGTCATCAACTCCAGCTGATTTGAGCTGGGCTTCAAGATCTGCCAAAGCTCGTTCCAGTTCCGCCGCGAGGGTGGCGTCGACCCGTTCTTCTGCGGTCTGCAGTTCCAGCTCGGCCCGAGACTGATCCTGAGTCAACTGCAGTCGAGACTTGTCTGCTTCACCTTGCAGGTCACTAATTTCCTGCCTGTGCCGTTTTTTCAAACTGTCTAGGTGGCTGGCGATCAATTCAAGCCGATGTGCTGCTTCCAAGACGCGGGCCGCCTGTATCTCGAGTTCCTGCACGACCTCGTCGCGAGCCCGATCAACCAAACCGGCGTGATCCCCTTTTAGCGTCTCCAGATCCAGACTCGCATTGGTCAGTTCTTTTTGAGCTGCCGACGCCCGGATACCTGTCTGGCGCAGGCGATCTTCTACTCCTCGCTGCTGTCGCTCTATCACCTCCATATCAGTGCCGAGCGCTCCAATCTGGGTGGTCAATAAAACGACCTCAGCTTCGAGAGCGCGAACACTGGCAACAGTGGCCTGGGGGAGCACGTCGAGATTGATCTCAACACCGTAGAGACTTTCTTGAACTGCCTCTAGCAGCGCGGGATTCAAATCCGTACGCATCAATGTCTCTGTCGGGACAAGTCGAGCGATATTATCTGTCCAGGTAGGGTGATGCCGTCGCAGGAAACCAAGCAATGTTTCGGCACCGGCGTTGATCTGCAGCTTGATGGTATTTCTGGACTCGACCAGCGCGTCTCGCCTGGCTTGCAAGCCGCTATACTCCGCAGCGCGGGTCTGTCGTTCCAGCGATAGGCTCTCTACCTCGGCTGATACAACACTCAGCGCGTTTTGAAACTCGGCAATGAGCAGCATTTGCTCATTGATACCCTTTTGGGATGCATCCAGCGCGATCTGGGCGTCAGGAAGCGCGCTGAGGGACTTGAGTTGTTCAGCACGTGCAAGCTCGCGAGCCTGAGTACCAGTTGCCTGGAGCTGTTCTTGCTGGTGCACGGCGAGCTCGTCCTCATGAGCGACCCGTCTCTCATCAAGCAATTTATCTTGAGTAGCGGACAACTCCTGATGCCGTTGTTGGATCGCGTGTGAGGACGCATGGTACTTGGAGAACGCAGCACTCTTTCCATCAGCAGCAGCCTGCTTCGCAGCCGCTTCGAGTTCCAGAAACACGCTTCGGATGTCAGCCCCTTGGCGGTTCAATTTGACCTGATGTTCTTGCTTGAGGTGTAACTGGTCTCGTATCTCCCCAAGCTGGTCGAATTCCTCCGAGAGCGCCTGTGTACGATTTTGCAGGTAGCGATCCCGCTTTTCGTTGAACCGATGCTGCCAGGACTCCGCCTCTGTCACCAGGGTCTGAGCTTCGCCCTTTAGACCGCTGAGTGCACTCATATGATCTCGGTTACGGTTTTGTAGCTGCTCATCTTCTGAACTGAGCTGGGCCAGCGCTTCCACTCGACCGTTTTGTCGTTCCTTGAGTTTCTCTTCGACCATGAGTGCTCGGCGCTTGTGCACGCCCAACTGCCGCAGGACTGCACGAAACTCGTGGCAGTGGCGATTCATTTCAAATATCACGGGTTTCAGCGACTCCATCAGGAGATAGCCCGCGCGGTTTTCAATGACATTCCTGAACGGCTGCGCGTTGAGCATCATTAGAGTGCGGCTTGGATCTGCGTTGTCCTGCTGAAGGATTTCGGCCATGGTTGCCTTCATCGTGTCGAAGGTGCCGCCGCTCTCGATAAGCGCCAGAGTCACAAAATCGATGCCGTTGAAGTCCTTGCGCTTTGGTGCGAGTGAGAAGCCCATCCGCAGACTCACGATCAGCTTGCGCTTGGTAGCGTCGGTGATTTTCTCCAGATGGGCTGTGCCGCTATTGAATTGAATGATCTGCCGGTAGTGGTACGGTTGCAGCTCAGGGGAACAGGCGATCCCAAGGTGGGTCAGGTGGCCATGTAGTTCGCCTGGAAGTACCAACAGGCCTGCATCATAGTCGCGGTAGAGAAGTTCCGGGCTCCAAGCGCTTGATACCAGTCGATATGCATACCCTTCCCCGCTACGATGCATGATCGCGCAGCGAGCATCGCCAGCAAAGTTCACGTATTCAAACACGATGAAGCTCGAGGAACGTGGGAGATACCAGTTGGCAAAGCTCTCACGGTTGGTTCCAGCCTTCACCAAGCGCCCTGGAGACGCGCCATAAAACACAGGGATGAGCTTTATGAAGGACGACTTTCCGATTCCGTTTTCACCCGTGACGCTGGTGTTACCTTCCATGACAAGCTCTGCTTTGGCGCCCGCACATAGTGAATCGATCAGTACAATTTTGATGAGTTGCGACATCAGCTGCCTCTCTGGCTAACCTCGTATCAATACCGCCGACGGTTTCTCGGCATCCCTTCGCAGCGTCCATCTACTCCTTCGACGGTGCTTGCGCTCTCACTCAACGATATGTAGATATACCTGACACATCTACGGTGTTTACGCATACAGGTAAACTTTTCGAGCACATGGGGACGGTATGAAACGGGCGAAAGCGATTGAGGCTGTACGCTGGGATTTGGCATTGCGTTACAAACTGATAGAGACCGTTGCCTGGTGGGAAGGTCGCCTGACCACGGGGCACTTGATGCAGAGCTTTGGCATCAGTCGTCAGCAGGCGTCGAAGGACATCAACACCTACATCGATGAGCATGCGCCCCGAAATCTATCGTATGACAAGCACCTAAAAGGTTACGTACCCACCAAGCATTTCAAACCGCTGTTCATGAAGGAAAGTGCAAGTGCATATCTGCACCTGCTGAACCAGAATCACGAGCGGGCTCCGCACATTGAAGGACTGACGTTGGCGTATGCGCACATTGACATCCTTGACGTGCAGGATCGCTCTATCCGCCCCGAAGTGCTTAGGCCGTTATTGAAGGCTTGTCGAGAAGGTCAACGACTTGAGTGTGAGTACGCTTCTTTCAAAACGCCAGATGGGGAAACCCGACTCATTGCGCCGCATACGCTTATCCATACCGGCATGCGCTGGCACGTGCGTGCATACTGCGAGAAAAATGGTGAGTATCGTGATTTTGTATTGAGCCGGTTTCGGGGTACTCCGGAGCTGATGAATGATTTCACAGAGCATTCACGTCAGCTCGACCCCGGGTGGACGACGCCGGCGACAGTGATCCTGGAAGCGGATTCGAGATTGAAGGCTGGGCAACGGGCCATTCTCGAAGCCGATTACGGAATGGAGAACGGACAGTTGATGATAGAAACCCGCGGCGCGTTAGTTCAGTACGTCTTGAATCGCTACCAGATCGATACCGCCAAAATGCATATGAAACCAAGCGCCCAGCAGCTCATCGTGGCTAACCTGGACGAGCTCAGCCATTGGCTCTACTAGACCTGGGCAGCACCGTGAATGTGTAAACAAATCACGCATATCGCGCAGGTAGGGCTTGATCACATCCAACAGCAATCACCAGCTGCACCACAGCGGATGCCCCTTACTCAGAGGATCAGCTGGATCGCTGCCGTTGGAAAAGGCAATAGGCCTCATCAGCTCGGAGGCCTACCCCCTATCTACGGGGTGGCCATTTGCGACCTCACACTCAGCATCGTCGTTGGAGGCATCGTTCCTCCGCGATACTCTGAAGCTCAGCTATGAAGATGCTGAGCGGGATTTCAGCAAACTGCGCCTGGAGTCTGATCGGCTGTTAGAGATGGATGATAGCAAAGGACAACAGGGGTTACGTGCACTCCCCCGCCGCCAGAGTCCTTGGCAGCGCATTCGGATCATTCGACTGTAAGGCAAGATTCGACAAAGCCGCCTTCGACGTCGACGCTCTCCACGTGCCATGCTGAAATAATGCCGAAAGAAGATGCCGCTCGATGTGCCGGAATACCGAAGTAGGCAAATGAATTCTGGCGGAGGTTATGAGCCCTCCCCACGGGTTACTTTTACTTTTTAGCTGTTTCTAGACACTATTCCCCGAGGTACATGCAGATGCCCTTTGACGAGCGAATTCTTAACGGAATGGGGGTGCTCGCAGCCGTTGTCAACAATGGCAGCTTTGCATCGGCCGCCCAGGCGCTTGACATGACCCCTTCAGGAGTAAGCCGGGCGGTCCAGCGCTTTGAAAGCCGGCTTGGAATCCGTGTCTTTGACCGCACTACACGCGCCGTGTCGCTGACTGACGAGGGCCAGCAGCTTTTCGATCACATACTTCCGTTGCTGGAAGGCCTGGAGGACGCTACAACCCAAGCACTATTGGGTCGCGGTGACGTGAGTGGCAGGCTTCGAGTTAATGTCCACCCATTCTTCTCCCAGTTGATTCTCGGCCCCGGCCTAGATCGCTTCCTGCGGGCCCATCCGAATCTGACGCTGGACCTGGTCGCACGTGAACAGCTTGGCGACATGGTCGCGGATGGTTTCGACCTGGCCCTTCGCTTTGGCGAGCCAAAACCCTCCCGACTTGTGGCAAAGAAGATACTCGAAACACGCATCCTCACCGTGGCATCGCCTGCGTACATCGAGCGCTGCGGAATGCCCAGTACTCCCCTGGAACTGCAAAACGACTCGCACAATTGCATCCAGTTTCGCGACCCGGAAACATCGCGCCCTTTTACCTGGGCGTTTCGAAAGGGCAAAGAGCAGTTCGAACTTGCCTTGGGGGGCCAACTGCTGGTCAATGATGTCGGGACTTTGCAAGGGGCCTGCCTGGCTGGCTATGGCATCGCTCAGGTGATGGAACTTGGGGTGGAACACTGGCTGTCCAGTGGCAAGCTGGTAAATGTGCTCCAGGAGTGGTCGGATGAACACTTTCCGCTGTATGCGCTCTACCCTTCACGCAAACATCTGCCTGCCAAGACACGGGCCTTTATGACATTTGTAGCTTCGATTGTGGAGTGAGTCGCTGCCGGTCCCTCAACACAATGATCTTCTGACCTTTATAAAAACCTGATTGGTGACACCTTGTCATCATTCAATTGACAGTTCATGCGTCGCGCCGATCTCTCCTGATTGATAGCCTGCCATCAATCGTCAACGCCACCTCATCATCTTGAGGTGGCTTCATTCAGGAGATTGGCATGAGCAACAAATCCACCGCATTGATCGTTGGCGCCTCCCGTGGCCTTGGTCTGGCCCTCGCCGAGGAATACTGCATCCGTGGCTGGCAGGTCATTGCGACCTCCCGCGGCAGCTCGCAAGGGCTGGAAAAACTACAAGGTAGCTTTGGCGCTTCGCTGGAGGTCGAGCAAGTCGACATCGTAGACCTGGACTCCGCAAAAGGGCTCCGTCAGCGCCTGGACGCTCGTGAGCTGGATGTGCTTTTCGTCAACGCAGGCATCTGCAAGGCAAACGAGCTGAACGCCCTTCAGGTCGAGGAAAAAGATTACTTGGACATGTTGCTGACGAATGCCCTGAGTCCCATGCGCCTCATCGAGCTGTTCTACGACCGCTTGAATGCCAAGGGTGTAGCGGCCGTAATGTCCTCGGAACTGGGCAGCATCACCGACGCCAAGGGGTTCTGGGAACTGTACAGTTCAAGCAAAGCGGCACTGAACATGCTGATGAAACATTTCCATTCGCGCCACGTCGACGACACTCGTGCCCTGCTTGCGATCGCTCCGGGCTGGGTGCGTACCGATATGGGCACGGATAATGCGTTGCTGGACATCTCCGAAAGCATTCCTCTGGTTGTGGACGTCGTGGCCCGTAATGCTGGTGTGCCGGGTCTGCGCTTCACTGACCGCCACGGCAACGAACTGCCTTGGTAACCGTCCTAATCCCCCCGCGATTGGAGGTTGAGGAACTACAAAAAATCATCACTCCATTACGACTGTGAACTCGTCTCTTCATCTGGAAGAGGCGGACGACGACCCGTTATTACAGCTTCAATACAGCTAAACGCAGGCATCAAATTTTCTGCGATCTCTACCGCTTTTCCTGTTGGGCGCACTCCTCTACCTGTCCGAAGAAACAATGGATCGTCAAAGTGCGATCTCAATCGAGCGAGAGAACCACTCACGGCAGGTTGCCCTACCTTCATTAGAATTGCGGCGCGCGAGACACTTCGCTCACGATAGAGCACTAAAAACGTCACCATCAGGTTGAGGTCGACGTCATGAAAAATTTTCTCATTGATCGCCATAGTCCTCTTTCCCTCTACTATTCAGTTTATTGTTTTTTCTGGCACGGAGATGATTACGATGATGCTTGCGGCTTGAAAGCAACTGCCTTTTTTGTACTAGCAACTACCCACCGAACTGCGTCGGTCAGTCATCAGGTTTCACGCCAGATTCATCGCAACCTAAAATAATTGTGCGGTGGATAATGAAATGGATAAACCGTGAAAAACGAGACGCTTAGTCGCAGCAAAAGCGACAATGCACTTGAGGCTTACTTGTCTTCGATATCAGGACTAATGATATTTACTCAGGGCAAAAAAAAGCCGCCTATGAATAGGCGGCAAAAACCAAAGGACGATGAATGAAGCCTCTACCAAGAGTAAAATTGACAGAAGCACATCGGGATGTTGATCCAAACAGAATCTTACTCGCACCTTGCGCCGCGCACCATAAATCCCGTCGATATGAAAAATCAAAACAACTTATTTTATTTTCGGCGATTTGCAAGAATTCCAAAACAAGCAATACGACGATATCTTCAAGACTAATAACACGACTCAAACATAACCCCCCTCCTCGATCGCCGTTCAATAATCTTTTTCCTCGCGGCCTTAACCTGAGAGGCCAGTTCTGGAAAATATGATGAGTGCTTTAGAGCAAGAGCGCCTGAGCTGAATCTGCAGAGTGCGGGCTCAGTTCTTTCTTCTTTGTAGGCAGGAGGCATCGATAGCGAGGGCAGTTCATGGTTCAATGCCAGCGAGGAATACAAAGTTATTGTCAGTGTTATCAACGTAAGGAAGCTGCGGCAACCATCGCCACTCAACATTTCGAGTATGCCGTTTAAGGTCAGGTGGTAGTGCAGATGAAGGCCATCATCGAAACAGGTGGTGAAATCGTCCTTTTGACCCACTGCAACTGAGAGACAATTTGTAGCTGACACTGCCATGGCCTCCTCTCCTCTGCGGCATGACAGCAACCGCGGGACTGCCTTTGCTCAGAACATAAATACGATCAAAAAAATGGGCCGTGGTTATCACCACGACCCATCACCTACTTGCGTGTCAGCGATCAGGCAGTTGCTCGTGCCTTATGGATAGCCACGATTTCAGCTTCATCCTTCAAGGCCTTTTGAACGGATGGACGAGCGTCTACACGTGCTTTCCAGGCGTTCAGGTTTTCCAGATGGCCGATCTCGGTGCCCGAGCGTTCGTGCCACAGGGTGGCCCAAACATAAGCGTCAACAACCGAGAAATTATCGCCTAGCAGGTACGCACGTCCGTCAGCCAGACGGGTGTCCAGGGTGGTGTATGCAGCGACCAGTTTTGCACGAGTCCACTCCGTGCCGAAATCGGTCATGAGTTTGCGCATCAGAGGGATATGCTTCTGTGCAATCTCGGTGGCGATGAAGGTGAGCAATTGGTCGACCTTGACGCGTTCCAGGGTGCCACGCGTTGGGATCAGACCGAACTCAGGATGCTGGTCAGCCAGGTAGGAAGTAATAACGATGGTTTCGGTGATTTTGTCCTGCGAATCATTTTCCAGGGCCAGAACCGGAACGTACAGGAGTGGATTGGCCTCGGCGAAAGATTCGCCATTGGAAGTGGTTTGGTCGAAAACGTTGAAGTGAACCAGTTCAGGGTTCAGACCGATTTCGTTGGCGATGATCTGAACGGCTTGGGAGCAGGTTTGATCGGCGATGTACAACTTAGTCATGATTGCATTCCTCGGGGAGTCAGTTGTTTTCCGCGCCCTGAATCCGGGCTGGTGAACAAAGTCTGAGCTTCCCTCTGAGGATGATAAACAGTCGGCAATGATACGCTCTGTAGCGTGCACAGCTACAATCAGCCCAACGTTTGATAAAGCGTCGGGTGATCGTCGCTGCCTTGCACCGGCGGGTCTTCTTATATGACGGGAGAACGTGAAAAAATGAATACGGACGTGAGCTTTCCAAGCGTCGATCACAGAACGTCTGAGACCAATCATTGAATCCATATGGAAGACAGTCTGTGTCCAAAAAAGCGCTTATCCAGATTTAAACAATCTATATAGTCGGCGCTGAAACCTCGACTCTCAGGTAGTTACGCGAGATAGCCCCCAGCGCAAAGCTTAGGTACGGTTTTGGGCTTCCATTAGAAGTAGCGCCCCGCTCCAGACACCGAAAGCCAACTCAACAAAACTATTATTCATTCAAAAAAGTCCCGCGTGCGTGCGGACCTGAAAACCAAACTAGCGCAAGCGAGGGCCGTCTACGATACCGGACTTGCAACCGATCACGAAGTATTTCGTCTGAAACTATTATAATAAAGATTGCGGCATCAAAAAATCGTAAGCAATGATGCTTGCCGTTAACATCAGATAAAACCCTGAACATCCGCACCAAGAAAAAACTTCAAGATATAGCCAACGCACTAGCGCTTTTTACCGAACGTCTTTCGCGCCGCCATTATGAGATAGTGTCGCACTATCGAGATGAAAAATCTCAAACCGTCTTTTGAAAAATGAGCCATAGTAAGTCAAGCGATAGTTGTGTACGTATCGACATGAATAGACAGATTATAGAGAGACTGTAATGGAACGAGCCGACACCTCCTTTCCGGACATAGCCGCCTTCGTCGGCGTCGCACAGACCGGTAGCTTTACCCGAGCTGCTGAAAATCTTTCAACGAGCAAATCCAACGTCGGCAAGGCGGTTCAACGACTGGAAATCAGGCTGGGTACCAAGCTCTTCCAGCGAACCACCCGTGCCGTACGCCTCACTGAAGATGGCGAAACTTATCTGAACGCGGCCATCGCGGCGCTGGATGGCCTTCGGGATGCGGCTCGCGAGTTAGCCGCAAGAAAAGATGAGCCGATGGGCCGCGTTCGCCTGGACATCCCATCTGGGTTTCGCCAGTTGTTTCTTCCAACCATCTCCGAACTTCGTCAGCGCTACCCACAGGTGACGCTAGAGTTGTCCATGACCGACCGCATGTCGGACGCAGTGGGTGAAGGCTGGGATATTGTGGTTCGCGCGGGGGAGTTGCCGCAGGACAGTGAAATGACTGTGCGCAAGCTTTGCAATATCACACTCAGTCTGTACGCCTCTCCCGACTACCTGGCCCGTCATCCGCCGATTGAGTCAGCGGCCGACCTGGTCAACCATGAAGCGGTGATTTTTCGAGGGTTTACTGGTCGGCTGCGTCCATGGTCGATTACCGATAATGGCCATGTCCGAGAGTTTTCGCCGACGCCGGTTTTGATTGTTTCAGATGGGCAGGCCGTGATTGACTCCACAGTTATTGGACTCGGCATTGCCCAAATTTATGACAAGGTTGCTCAACCCTACGTCGATTGCGGCAAGCTTGTCCGCGTACTCACTGCTGTTGACTCACCGGGCCCTCCTGTCCATGCCCTCATTCCCTTGGGCAGTCGTATGCCGGCAAAAACGCGAGCGGTGCTCAACTACCTGGCGGATCGTCTGCGTTAGCCTGATGACCTGTCGCATCCTGCTCTTGACTCCATGCTCGCCAAACGCAAAAAGCCCCGAAGCAGAGAGAGATCTTCTGCTTCGGGGTCTGCGCACATCGGGTTATTGCCGCTTCAAGGCGGGTAACCGTTTTGATGCCTAGGCAGCTTCGCTGGCAGTGTCGCCTGCAACCGCGCGATCCTTGCTCAACAACCCAAGAACCACAGCCGCAGAAGCCAATGTGATGATGGTCAGGATATGCAGCAGGTACTGAAATGCGGAGGCATACCCGTGTACCAGACGCTCATTGGCTAGACCTGGAACGGTGTTGATGGCATGGGCCATATCACCGGTGGTAACGCGATGTGCGGTTTCTGCAATAAGCGCTGCATCAGCACTCCCTGCAACCACCTGTACCGCTTCTGAGAGGTTGGTATGCAGCAGCGAAGCCAGCATCGCAGCCACGCTTGCCAGGGCAATGCCCTCACCCGCGACACGCACCGTGTTGAAAATACCAGCCGCCATACCCGCGCGCTCTTTTGGCACGACGCTGACCGACAGACCGTCCATCAAGCCCCAAGGCAGACCTGCCCCGATACCGATCAACAGCATGGGGCCAACCAGACCAAACTTCGGCTCGCCAATGTTGTACAGGCTCAACCAGTGCAGCCCCACGGCAGCGATCAGGAACCCCACGCCCGAAAGAACGCCGGCGGAGATAAACCGCGTCATCGAGGCGGCCAGCATCGGTACTACCAACATTGGTGCAGACAGTGCCAGCAGCAGCAAACCGGCGTCGATTTCGCTCAGGCCTTCAACACCAATGAATCGCAACGGCAGCATCACGACCAGCACGATGTAGCAGTAGCAGGTGCCGATCGGCAGCATTTGCACGCCGACAAAACGCGGGAAGCGGAACAGCGTCAGATCCAGCATCGGGCGCTTGACGCGCATTTCAATCATCACGAAAACCACCAGCAATACCGCCGATGCACCCAACAGGCCAACCACTAAAGGGCTACCCCAACCGCTGTCAGGCGCTTGGATCACACCAAACGTAAACAACGCCAGCACCGAACTGAAGGTAAGGGTGCCGGGCCAGTCAAGACCTGTTGCGCCGGGGTCACGTGTCTCACGCATGCGCGGCAGGCCAAAGACCATGGCAATCACACCGATCAAAGCCGTGAACAGGAAAATCGCACGCCAGCTAAAGGCTTCGATCAACACGCCGGCCACCAATGGGCCGAATGCCAGACCGATACCGAAGGTCGTGCCCAGCATGCTGTACGCACGGGTGCGAGCATGACCTTCAAACTCTTGTGCAAGCGCAGCGGAGCCACTCGCCAGTGCAGCCGCACCGGCAACCCCTTGAATGGCACGCAGGATATCAAGCCAGAACACCGAAGGTGCCATGCTTTGGGCCAACGACGCAGCGGTAAACAGCATCATGCCGATGGTGAACAGGCGCTTGCGCCCATAGACGTCAGCCAAAGCACCTGCAGCCATCAGTAAACTGCCGAAAGACAGCATGAAGGCATTGGTGATCCAGGTAAGCGCCACTGGACTTCCACCCAGATCCCGCCCAATCGCGGGCGTGGCAACTGCCCCTCCGGTAAAACTCAGTGGAAGTACCAAAGCGGAAAGACAAATCGCTGCAAGAATAAGCAGCTTGTCTCTCTCCCTGGCAACGCGGTCTGTTGATTTCATGATTTCACCGTAAGTGGAATGTGCGCAGCTGAATGCACCGTCTTTGAAAATCGGCATCACCGTCGAGGGGTTTGCCACTTGGAAACCCAGGCATCGCCTGTGCTTGGGAGCTATTGTCCTGTAAGCAAGGAAGTCCTTAAACGCACCTGCGTGAGACGCTTCGTCGCTTGCAAAGAGACAATGCGACACCCCCGATTCCGGGCCTGCGTGACGGATGCCCCGATGCGTCATCACAAAAACAAAAAAGCATGCTCGATGGCATGCTTCTCTGTTTTTCCATCGGTGATAGTCAGCGAGCTTTACCGCTGCGTGATCGCTTGAGACGTGGCCGGTTTGGCATTACCCCAGCCACCACCCAATGCGCGAATCAGGTTCACGGTGGCCGCCGCTTGAGCGCCCTGCAACTGCACCGCCGCCCTGCGTGATTGCAGCGCCGTCCGCTCCGCGTCGATGACAGAGAGATAGATGACATCGCCTTCGGTGTACTGCGCCCGGGCGACTTTCTCCGCCCGGCCTGACGCCTCCACAGCTTGCGACTGCGTCCGGGTCTGGTCTTCCAGCACTCGCAGGTCAGAGAGGTTGTCCTCTACTTCACGGAACGCCACCAGCACCTGTTGCCGATAGTTGGCGACATCTTCTTCGTACTCGGCCCGGGCCTTGGCCAGGTTTCCCTTGCGCAGGCCACCGTCGAAGATCGGCAAGTCAAGCGCTGTACCCGCCAACGGGCCAAGCAGGAAAGTACGGCTGCTCCATTTGAACAAGTTGCTCAGCGAACCGGACTCAAAACCGGCAGTGCCGGTCAGCGTCAATGACGGGAAGAACGCCGCTTTAGTCACGCCGATCCGTGCGTTCGCCGCAGCCATAGAGCGCTCGGCCGCGGCGATGTCCGGACGACGCTCCAGCAGTGAAGATGGCAAACCTGCCGGGATACGCAGATTCACCGGCTGTAAAGGATTGGCGGCCATCGAAAACTCTGCCGGTGTTTTGCCCAGCAACACCGCGAGGCTGTGCTCCGACGTCGCACGTAGACGCTGCACCGTCATTGCATCCGACCGGGCCGTCGCTAACTCAGACTCGGCACGCGCAACATCCAGCTCACTGATATCGCCCAGCGCATATTGCTGCTGCACCAGTTTAAGGGCTTGTTCACGCAGTTCGATGGCATGGTTGTACACCTCGATTTCCGCGTCCAGTTCACGCAACGCGAAATAGTTCTGTGCAACATCCGCCTGCAAGGCCAACAACACCGAATGGAACAAGGCTTCGCTACGCTGGGTTTCCGCGTCCGCCGCATCAACCGTGTTGGCGACGCGACCAAACATGTCGAACTCGTAAGAGATACCGGTCTGGGCACGCCACAGGGTTTGACTCGCCCCCTGCCCGCTGTCCGACTGGAACTGCGACGCCGGTGACACACGCTGACGGGTCGGGCCGAAACCCGCGTCCACGGTGGGGAACAGAGCCGAGCGAGCCGACTGATTCAGCGCCCTCGCCTCCTTCAACCGTGCGGCCGCTGCAACCAAATTCTGGTTGGCATCCTGCGCCTGACTTTCGAGGTGATTCAGGGTGGTGTCATTGAACACCCGCCACCACTCGCCCCTGGTGAAGTCCTCCGACGGCTCGGCGGTTTTCCAGTTGCCGGCTTCGGCAGGAGACAGCGGTGCCGAAACCTTTTCCTCTTTGAAAGCCTGTGGTGCAGAAACATCAGGTTTCTCGTAAGTCGGCGCCAGGGAGCAGCCGGCCGTCACCAACATCGTCGCCAACCAGACCGATCCTAAAAGCATCCGATTCATTGCAAACACTTTCATGTCGTTCTCCTTACTTCAGGTACGCGGCTTCAGGCACGCGGGCTGATGCTTGAGTGTGATGGCCACTACTTGAGTAGGGCGTGTGTTCCGGACTGATATTAAAGTCGTCGTTGAGGTCAGCACCGAGGTGTGGGTGTTTACCGTGCTTATCCACCAGGTGTTCCACACCCGACAGTTTGCGCAGCAACACGTAGAACACCGGCGTCAACATCAGACCGAACAGAGTCACGCCCAGCATGCCGAAGAACACCGCAATACCCATGGCCTGACGCATTTCAGAACCCGCGCCGGTGGAGAACACCAACGGCACGACCCCCATGATGAAGGCGATGGACGTCATCAGGATCGGACGCAGACGCAGGCGGCTGGCCTCGATCGCGGCCTGCACAATGGAACGGCCCTGCATTTCCAGTTCGCGGGCGAACTCGACAATCAGGATGGCGTTCTTCGCCGACAGCCCCACCAACACCATCAAACCAATCTGGGTGAAGATGTTGTTGTCACCATTGGTCAGCCACACACCCACGAGTGCCGACAGAATGCTCATTGGTACGATCAGGATGATCGCCAATGGCAAGGTCAGACTTTCATACAAGGCAGCCAACACCAGGAACACCAACAACACGCTGATCGGGAACACCCACATTGCCGCGTTGCCAGCGAGTACCTGTTGATAGGTCAGGTCAGTCCACTCGTACTTGATCCCGCGTGGAAATACTTCCTTGGCGATACGATCGACCGCCGCCTGAGCCTGGCCAGACGAATAGCCGGGAGCCGGGCCACCGTTGATGTCAGCAGCGGTGTAGCCGTTGTAGCGCACGACCATTTCCGGGCCATAGGTGGTGGTCACTTTGATCAGCGACGACAGCGGCACCATCTCACCTTTGTCGTTGCGGGTTTTCAGCAAGCCAATGTTTTCAGCGGTAGCACGGAACGGCGCATCCGCCTGAGCCCGCACTTGATACACACGACCGAACGCGTTGAAGTCATTGACGTACATCGAACCCAGGTAGATCTGCAGGGTGTCAAATACATCAGTGACCGACACACCCAACTGCTTGGCCTTAACCCGATCCAGGTCAACGTTGAGTTGAGGCATGTTGATCTGGAACATCGAGAATGCCGGGCCCAGTTCCGGCGCCTTCGCAGCCGCAGCCAAGAAATCCTGAGTCGCCTTGTTCAGCGCCTCCAAGCCCAGTGCACCACGGTCTTCGATCATCAGTTTGAAACCACCGACCGTCCCCAGGCCCGCCACTGGCGGTGGGGGGAATACGGCGATGGCCGCGTCCTTGATCCCGGCATATCTGGCATTCAACTGCGCAACGATGGCCGAGGCGGACTCTTCTTTGGAGCGATACTTCGACGGCTCAAGTACAGGGAATACCAGGGCACTGCTTGGCGAGTTGGTCAGGCTGACCGACAACCCCGGAAACTGCGGCAGGTTCTTCACGCCTGGAATGGCCAAGGCGATATCACCCATGTCACGCACGACTTTCTCGGTGCGATCCAACGTCGCGCCACTAGGCAATTGTGCGATAGCAACCACGTAGTCCTTGTCTTGTGCTGGCACAAAACCACCCGGCACGATTTTGCCCATCCACACCGCGCCACCGAGCAGAATGCCGTAGATCACCAGCATCACGAGCTTGCGGTTAACGACACGGCGTACACCGTTGCCATAGTTTTCCGAACCCCGGTTGAAAACGCGGTTGAAGACGTTGAAGAAACGACCGAACAGCTTGTCCATGATCCGGGTCAGACGGTCTTTCGGCTCGTCATGCCCTTTGAGCAGGATGGCGGACAACGCTGGCGACAGGGTCAGGGAGTTGAACGCCGAGATCACAGTAGAGATCGCAATGGTCATCGCGAACTGTTGATAGAACTGACCGGTCAGGCCGGACATGAAAGCCAGCGGCACGAACACCGCCACCAGGGTCAGCGCGATGGCGATGATCGGCCCGCTCACTTCCTGCATGGCCTTGTAGGTCGCATCACGCGGCGACAGGCCATCGGCGATGTTTCGCTCGACGTTTTCCACCACGACGATGGCGTCGTCGACCACAATACCGATTGCCAGCACCATGCCGAACAGCGACAGGGCATTGATGGTGTAACCAAAGCCCAGCAGCAATGCAAAAGTACCGATGATCGATACCGGCACCGCCAGCAACGGAATCAGCGAGGCGCGCCAGGTCTGCAGGAACACGATGACCACCAGTACTACCAGGGCAATCGCCTCCAGCAGGGTCTGGATCACGGCATGAATACTGTCACGCACAAACTGGGTGGGGTCGTACTTGATGCCGTAATCGACACCATCCGGCATGTCCTGCTTGATCTCTTCCATGACGGTGCGTACGTCATCGGAAATCTGCAACGAGTTTGCACCCGGTTGCTGGAAGATAATCATCTGTACGGCAGGCTTGTTGTCGAGCAGTGCACGCAAGGTGTACTCGGACGCGGCCATTTCCACACGAGCGACATCCGACAGCCGCGTGATCGCGCCACCGGAAGATTTCAGGATGATGTCGCGAAATTCCTGCTCGGTTTTCAAACGGCCTTGGGCGTTGACGCTCAACTGCATCGGTACGTCGGTGAGCATTGGCGCACCGCCAACGATACCGGCTGCCACCTGCACGTTCTGCTCACGAATGGCTTTCACCACATCGAGAGCGGTCATGTTCAGGCGGGAGACCTTTTGCGGGTCGAGCCAGATGCGCATCGAGTAGTCGCCGGCACCCCACATCACCACTTCACCCACACCAGGAATCCGCGCCAGGCGATCCTTGACGTTGATCAACGCATAGTTGCGCAGATAAGTCAGGTCGTAACGCTGGTTGGGCGAGGTGATGCTCACGCCCATGGTCAGGGTGGGTGAGGACTTGATCGTGGTCACGCCCAGGCGCTGCACGTCTTCAGGCAGACGCGGCAAAGCCTGCGCCACGCGGTTCTGCACAAACTGCTGAGCCTTGTCCGGATCAGTACCGAGCTTGAAGGTGACGGTGGTCGTCAACTTGCCGTCGCTGTTGGCCAGCGACTGCATGTAGAGCATGTTTTCCACGCCGTTGATCTGTTCTTCAATCGGCGAAGCAACGGTTTCGGCGATTACTTTCGGGTTGGCGCCCGGGTACTCGGCGCGCACCACCACCGAGGGCGGTACCACTTCAGGGTATTCGGCGGTCGGCAGTTTGGTGAGGGCAATCAACCCCGCCAGGACCACCACCACCGACAGCACGCCGGCGAAGATAGGCCGGTCAATAAAGAATTTAGAGATATTCATGATGATGTTCTCTCGTTAAGCCGAAGGCTTCGCAGCACGACCGATGTTCGCCATTTCCACGGCGTTGGCGTGCACGGTGTCGTTGGGACGTACGCGCTGCACACCGCTGACCACCACCCGATCACCGGCCTTCAGACCCGAAGTGATGATGCGCAGTCCATCGTGCAGATTGCCCAGGGTGACCTCGCGGTACTCGACGACATCGCCCTGGCCGACCAACAGGACAAATTTCTTCGCCTGATCGGTGCCGATGGCAGAGTCATCAACCAATACGGCGTCCGTTGGTTTACCGCCACCCACCTTGATACGTGCGTACAGACCCGGCATCAGTGCACCATTGGCGTTATCGATACGGGCCCGCACACGGATGGTTCCCGATTGGGTGTCGAGTTGGTTGTCGATGGAGTCGACCACACCGTTGCGCGAGTAACCGGTTTCGTCAGCAAGACCGAGGGAAACGGGAGCAGGTTTGCCTGACGCCTGATTCAGGTAGCGCAGGTAGGTTTGCTCATCGACATCGAAGGATGCGTAGATAGGCGTCACCGAAACCAGGCTGGTCAGCACCGGTGCCGCCGGGCCTGCCGACACTACGTTGCCAACGGTCAGTTCCGCACGCGATACACGTCCGGCGATGGGGGCGGTGATTTCGGTGTAGGAAAGATTGACCTTGGCCGCGTCGAGTGCGGCCTTCGCCACCTTCACGTTAGCGATCGCTTCGCGCGAAGCATTTTGTTTCTCGTCCAGATCGCGCTTGGAAATGGCATTGGATTCAATCAGTCGCCCAGCGCGAGCGGCATCGGTCGCCGTATAGACGGCGCGGGACTCAGCAGCGGCCAATTGACCGGCAGCACGATCAACCTCGGCCAGATAAGGACGCTGATCAATAGTGAACAGGCGATCTCCTTTGTTGACCATTGCTCCGTCTTTGAAATGTACGGCAACGATGGTGCCAGGCACCAATGGACGAATATCGACCTTGCCTACCGCCTCCAGGCGACCCGAATAACTCTGCCACTCGCTAATCTGTTTAAAGACCACGGTGGCGACATCAACTTCAGTTTTAGGGGCGGCCGCTGCTTCTGTCGCATGAACTGACTCAATGGCTGAAAAATGATCGCCATACTTCACGGCGATTCCGGCTGTGCCGGCCACTAAGAGCGCACTCAACGCAACGGAAAGTCGTTTGTGATGGGCGATCATTTCTTTTCTCCTACTCAGTTAAGTGACTGTCTTGATAGGCAGCGATCGAATACCAGCTCCGGTCTACTACCAAACGTCTTGCAATTGACTTTTATGTATTTCGGGCGCAAAGAGACTCCCTCCCGAAACCGGACACTTACAGCACAACACACACAACATCAGGTTTAATTCAGGGCGTTATTCCCGCTGACAATGCGCCGATATAGTCATCAACAAATCCGCTTTCGCATAATGCATTGTTCAACTTGTGCACATACTCTGCGTTACTCCCCATAGGGCCGGACGCTCCTGAAATGTGCCGCGTAACGGCTTCAACACTCGCATCCTTTTCATACAGCGGATGGTCAGGCTCAGCGACGAATACCAATGCCGTAGCGTGTGTCCCGTCATCCATAGCGATCGGCGCCCAAACCGGTCGATAAGCGCCGGTTGGCATCTCCCGAACCCAAAGCAGGATCAACTCTTCTCGTGCCACCTGCTCGGTCAACCTGAAAGCGACTCCCTGAGTAGAGCCCCCTGGTTCAAGTGCCAACATCCGTCCCGGCGTACTGACGGTGGCTCGACCAGCGATGATTCGCATGCAAAAGCTTCTGTGCCAGCCTTGTAAAGTTGCTCGTTTTTGTCCTGCAAAGTTCAACAAGGGATTCCATAACAACGAACCGTAACCAAAGACCCAGATGTCGCCACGTTCATGGCGTTTGGCCAACGTTTCGCGCATGGATTGCTCGATCTGCTCTAGCGTCCACAACAAATCTTTTGGCATCTCACCGAAATTCTCGAGGTATGCACCGGAGGTAATCTGGTCTTTCGTCAACATTGCCGCCGCCTCTGATTCTGCGTCCGTACTGAAAATAGATCCGGCCCAGCCTGGCCCGTAGAACGCAAAATTTGCGGCAGCCAAGAGATGAACCAACGTTGGCAGCCAAGTAATAAATCTGCCCATGGACAAATACTGCCGGAGCGTGAGAGACGGATAAATAACGCAGGGATCTACTGTTAGTAGCCACAAAAGAGACAATGATATGAATAGAGGGTGCTCGTTCTAACTGATCAGGTCTTTGTCGCAAACAGCACTTTTCTTTACGGCGCAGCAAAACACCCAAGTAGTTCCCTGACTATCTTTCAAGCGTCCGCCCAGCAACTAAGGATACTGTTTCATCAGTGCCTGGATTGTTGATCCGCTTGAGTCACAACGAAACTATTGAATTGGGTCCGGCTTGCAGTGAATTATGCCCTCCGCTCTAGACCGCATAAATAACGCTATGGTGGTTACACAGTTGCCACAGGAGCGACAATCCTGGTTACGACTTGATGGCGTAAGGGAGAGAGTGGAAAACCGAGCCTTTGGGCGCCTCTGTCGTCGTGCGCTTTGCCGATGAACGGCGCATCTGTCGAAGCACCGCCAAACACGATATTTTCCTCAGCGAGCTATCCTTCTATTTTCCAGATCCGCACGACGAGAGCCCCTCCCATGAAGCTCTATTTCACTCCTGAAGCCTGTTCGATGGCACCCCATATCGTATTGCGTGAGCTGAACGTTCCATTTCAGCTAATCCAGGTCGACCACGCCACCAAAACCACTTCCGCAGGAGAGGATTACTGGAGCATCAACCCACATGGGTACATCGCAGCCTTGATGCTCGACAATGGAGAAGTACTTACCGAAAGCTCGACTATTCTCGAATTTCTTGCCGATCTCAAACCCGCGGCAGGCTTGGCGCCTCCGTCAGATAGCTGGCAGCGAGTACGCCTGCGTGAGTGCCTGAGTTTTCTGTCGTGCGAGCTCAATTGTGCAATGAGCCCCTTATTTCGAGATATCCCTCAGCAGGTGCGCGACCAAATCTACACCCGCCTCTTCCGTCGTGTGGACTCACTCAACCAAACGCTTTCACAGCAACCCTATTTATTGGGCGAAGCATTTTCCGTGGCAGATGCCTACCTCTATACGTTACTCAGATGGCTCGACTGGTTCTCGATTGACCTGGGACGGTGGCCAGCTTTAGCCGCTTACCAAGAACGTATCGGTGCTCGCCCTAGCGCTCAGGCAGCGTTGGCCGCAGAACTGAACGGGAAGAGTCCGCGCACACATTAGGCCAGTAGGATACTGCCGAGCCCAGTTAAACGCGGACCTAGAGATGCGCGATCACTTCGCGAACGCTCCAGCCGCCATCAACGAACAGTAGAGAACGCCGCTCGCACTTCATTGACGAAAATCTTAGGCTGTTCAAAGGCCGCAAAATGGCCGCCTTTTTCCGCTTTATTCCAGTAGATCAAATCGCTGTACGCCTGCTCGGCCCATGCCTTCGGCGGCGTGTAGATCTCTCCTGGGAACACCGAGACAGCCACTGGCAGATCAAGGTGAATGGCACCGAAGTTAAGACCTGGATGCTCGGCATACATACGTGCCGACGATGCACCGCTGTTTGTCACCCAGTACAGCATGATGTTGTCGAGAATCTGGTCGTAAGAGAACACGCTCTCGGCAGTGCCACCACTGTCGCTCCAGGACGCAAGCTTCTCGTAGATCCACGAAGCCTGACCCACAGGAGAGTCCGCCAGCGAGAAGCCGATGGTCTCTGGGCGAGTGGTTTGCAGGTCGTGATAGGCGATGCCGTCAGAAGCAAACAGCACGCACTGATCGAGTGCTGCTTGCTCTTCTGCGCTCAGCTCTGCAGGCAGATCGGCCGGAACAACAAAAGGCAGGTTCACGTGAATCGCCGCCAAGCCGTCCAGTTTCAAGCGCCCCATCTCAGTGGTCACCACACTCCCCCAGTCACCACCCTGCGCAACATAACGGGTGTAGCCAAGGCGCTGCATCAATTCGTGCCAGGCATTACCGATACGGGTGCGGTTCCAACCTTTAGTGGTCGGTTTGTCGCTGAAGCCATAGCCAGGAATAGAAGGCAGAACCACGTGGAAAGCGTCTTTCGCTTCGCCACCATGAGCAGTTGGATTTACCAACGGATCGATGCTGTCGAGGAACTCGACAATCGAACCCGGCCAACCGTGGGTCATGATCAACGGTAAAGCGTTTTCGTGAGGCGATTCGATGTGAAGGAAGTGAATGCCCAGGCCATCAATTTCGGTTTTGAACTGCGGATAGCTGTTCAAGCGTGCCTCGAATCGACGCCAGTCATACTGGGTACGCCAGTACTCAACCAGATCTTGCACCTTGGCCAATTGTGCGCCTTGGGAATGATCGCCAACGGTTTCACGATCCGGCCAGCGGGTGCTATTCAGACGACGCTGCAAATCATCCAGTTCGGCCTGAGGGATCTCAATGCGAAAAGGCGTCAGTTGAGTGCTGTTGGACATCATGAGTTCCTCTGTGTCATCGGATTGTCGACAACCGTTTGGGTGTCGATTCAGTCGAGATCACTATGCCCGTAGCAAAGGAAAGAATAAGCCCGTCGAAAAGCAACGCTCTGTCGCAAGAGAGGATACAAAGGCCGGTCAGTAACGCGTGTCTCGTCAGCTACACTCAATCGACGCAAGACTGCAGAGGGACGTCGAGCATGGTTACCAAAACTGCAATCGTATTTGCTGGCGGTGGCAGCTTGGGAGCTGTTCAGGTAGGGATGCTGCGGGCCTTGATGGAGGCCAATGTAAGCTTTGACATAGTGGTCGGAGCCTCGGTAGGGGCAATCAATGGCGCCTACTTTGCCGCAAGACCCAATGCAGAAGGAGTCGAAGCACTCGCCGGTTTCTGGCGTGGTCTGAATAAAAAGGACATCTTTCCTTTATCCTGGCTCGATACCTGTAGAGGCTTGATCAAGCGGCGTGGTTTCCTGTTGCAACCAGCGGCTTTGCATCGACTACTGGGTCAAGCGTTACCCATTCACCGCATTGAAGAGGCTGCACTTCCCCTGCACATCGTCACCACTGATCTGCTCAGCGGTGCCGAAACAGTGCTGTCCAGTGGGGAACTTAAGCAGGCGTTATTAGCAAGCGCGGCCATCCCGCTCGTGTTCCCGTGTGTACAAATTGCCGATCGATTTCTGGTCGATGGCGGTGTGGCAAGCAATACACCCATTTCAACTGCCGTGGCCCTGGGGGCCACTAATGTCGTGGTAGTCCCCACCGGGGTGAGTTGCGCCCTGACACAACCTCCGCGAGGCCTGGTCGCTTTAGCACTGCATACCGTCAACCTGATGAGCATGCGCCAATTGGTGAGCGACATCGAACACTTCCGTACCCTCACCAGCCTGCATATCGTCCCACCTTTGTGCCCCGTGGATGTCTCTGTATTCAATTTTGCCCAGACAGAAGATTTGCTGCAGCGCGCTTATAAACAGACGCTATGGTGGCTAGACGGTGGAGGGCTTGAGCGCACGAAAGTACCGGGAGCGCTGACGATTCACTCCCATGCCCATGATAACTGAATGCGCGCTAACTGCCGGTTACTGCCCAAGTCAACAGGCTAATGTCGCTGCTGCAGAAAACCAAATAGCCTATCGGTTTTCTGCGCCACAGCTTTGCTCGCCTGTCGAGATGGAGCTGGGCCGAGACATTGAAGGACTCTACGGATGTTGAAAAAAATCAGAAGAGCGAATGCGGATGACTGGCAAGCCAAGACCAGTGCTGACTGCCAGTCCAGAATCAAAACAGACAGTAATTCATCTCACAGTTAGAGATCTGATTTTTTTGAATCTCGGTTTTTTTAAACTACTCCCCCTAAAAATGGCTATAACCACCAAATTCCACGTTGATATCAGTCTCTTGGTTAGCCTGCTCCCATGAACATTAGTCAATAAACATCCCCACAGCATTGGTGCCTGAACACACCGCATAGCATGATGCTTGACCGCTTATGAACAGATGACATCACCTACTTGTAAAATCAAGCATATGGCTCAGTAACCAGATCAACCCTGTCCATCCCCAAACCGTAAACCCACACTCCATACCCCAGCACCGTCTAATGCTGAAACGTCATCATCTCCCCTTCTCCTGCATGTTAATCTCGCATCACCACGAATAGACATTGATCGTCACAAGACGATGACCAGAACCAGGAAAGCCCATGCCAAAGATTTCTCACTCAGCCCTGCGCCGCAAATTCCGTGAATTGCTTGCCACCCCAACCTGCGTTGAAACCGCATCCGTCTTTGACCCGATGTCGGCGCGTATCGCTGCTGACCTGGGTTTTGAAGTCGGCATCCTCGGTGGCTCCGTTGCCTCGTTGCAGGTACTGGCGGCACCCGATTTCGCGTTGATCACGCTGAGTGAGTTCGTTGAGCAAGCGACCCGTATTGGCCGTGTGGCCCAGTTGCCGTTCATTGCCGACGCCGATCACGGCTACGGTAACGCCCTGAACGTGATGCGCACTGTCGAAGAGCTGGAGCGTGCCGGTGTGGCCGCGTTGACCATTGAAGACACGTTGCTGCCCGCGCAATTCGGGCGCAAGTCCACTGACCTGATTTCCATCGACGAAGGCATCGGCAAAGTCCGCGCTGCGCTGGAGGCGCGTGTTGATCCGGAGCTGTCGATCATTGCCCGCACCAATGCCGGCGTACTGCCGACCGAAGCGGTGATCGAACGCACCCAGGCTTATCAGAAAGCCGGTGCCGACGGGATTTGCATGGTGGGTGTGGCTGACTTCGAGCATCTGGAACAGATCGCAGAGAACCTGACAGTGCCGCTGATGCTGGTGACGTATGGCAACCCTAAGCTGAATGACGCCAAGCGTCTGGCCAGCCTCGGTGTACGCGTGGTGGTTGCCGGTCACGGCGCTTACTTCGCCGCGATCAAGGCGACCTACGACAGCCTGCGCGCCCAGCGGCAGTTGACCCACAGCACGGACAACCTCAGTGCCACCGAGCTGACGCACACGTACACCTTGCCGGAAAACTATGTGGCGTGGGCTGAAAAGTTCATGAACGTCAAAGAGTAACGTTCGACCCGGAACGAGGGGTGCAACACCCCTCCTTTTCCGCTCAGGTGAAAAAACGATTCGCCGGCCGCGGCAACCCCAAGTTCTCGCGCAAGGTCAGCCCTTCATACTCGCGGCGGAAAATCCCCCGTGCCTGCAACGTCGGCACCCTCTTGCCCACGAAGTCGTGGACGTTCCCTGTCCAATAATCAAACGTGCGGGCTTATGCGTTCAAATGCCTTGGCCGCCCGACACTTCGATGCGCTGCGCATTCACCCAGCGATTGTCCTCGGACAGCAAACCCGCAATCATCGGGCCGATATCGTCCGGCACACCTGCGCGGCCCAGGGCGGTCATGTCGGCGAAGAGTTTGTTCACCTCGGGGTTGTCGCGCACGGCGCCGCCGCCAAAGTCAGTCTCGATGGCACCGGGCGCCACGGTGTTGACCGCGATGCCACGGCTGCCGAATTCCTTGGCCATATAGACAGACAGCACTTCGACCGCGGCCTTCACAGCGGCGTACGCCCCATAACCAGGGAACGACACACGGGTCAGCCCCGAAGACAGATTGACGATGCGTCCACCGTCGGCAATCAGCGGCAGCAGGGCTTGGGTGAGGAACAGGACGCCCTTGAAATGCACATTCACCAGCCCGTCGAACTGCGCCTCGGTGGTCTGTTCGATCAGTGCATAGTCGCCGTGGCCGGCGTTGTTCACCAGGTGGTCAACGCTGTCGCGCTGCCAGGTATCACGCAATACGCCACGCAGTTGCTCGGCAAACCCGGCGAAGCTGGCGATGTTGCCGGTGTCCAGTGGCAGGGCCACGGCTTTGCGTCCCAGGGCCTGGATGTCGGCCACGACCGCCAGGGCATCTTCGGCACGGCGTTGGTAGGTGATGATCACATCACTGCCCTTGCGGGCGATGCTCAGGGCGGTGTTTCGGCCGAGGCCACGGCTGGCGCCGGTGACGATAGCAAGCTTGGTCATGGTGCTGCTCCAGGTGAGGTGTGGCGCCATGATAGGAAGCCTGCGATCGTGCGGCGTTACCGAAACCTGCGGGTTGTTTGCCTAATTATCCCAACGTCATGCCGAGTCCAGGGCCCGGCCTTTGACCGCGTCGACGTCCTTGATCGGCGGCAGCCCGAACATGCGCGCGTACTCGCGGTTGAACTGCGACACGCTTTCATACCCCACGTTGAACGCTGCGCTGCTGGCCGAAGTGCCTTCCGACATCATCAGCCGGCGCGCCTCGATCAGGCGCAGGTTCTTCTGGAACTGCAAAGGCGACAACGACGTGAACGCACGGAAATGCCGGTGGAACGACGACAGGCTCATACCCGCCGTCGCCGCCAGCTCATCGACCGGCAGCGGCTTTTTATAATCGGCCCGCAACACCGCCACTGCCCGCGCCACCCGATGGGCCTGGCCTTCGGCCCAGCCGAGTCTGCGAATGGCTGCGCCGTGCCGTCCCTCCAGCAACCAATAGTGCAGCTCACGCACCAACTGCCCATGCAGTACCGGGGCGGAGGCCGGGAAGTCCAGCAGGCGCATCAGTCGCAACGCGGAGTCGGCCACCTGCTGATCAATCCGCTCGGCCGCCTTCACTGCCGCGCCGGTGGCTTGCGGCTGCGGTTTCATCTGCAACGACAGCTCGGCGATAACAGCAGCGTCGAGGTCCAGCACGATCGACAGATAGGGTTCTTCGGCACTGGCCCGGGTGATCTGGCTCACGGTAGGCACATCCGCCGTGATCAACAGCGAATCGCCTGCCTCAAAGGTAAAGGTCTCGGTACCGAGGGTGACGTCCTTGGTGCCTTGCAGGATCAGGCAAACCAGCGGATTGGGCATCGCATGCATCAGCCCGCTCGGGCGGGTCGAGCGGATGGTCGTCAACCCCGGAATCGGCGTCTGGGCCACGCCCGCAGGGTTGGCGTTCGCCTCGACGTAGCGGCGAACGGCGTCAAGCAGGGTTTCGTTCATGGGACTGTGTCTCTGGGCGTCAGGCGCTCAACATACACCAACCAGTGAATACGGGATAAACCTGACGGACGCGATTACGAACCACAAGTGCATGACTCAGTGAGCGTTATGCAGATTATCGAAGCCAATCACTCGCCGTAACCTGTGCTCCATGGCGCAAGCACACCGCCTTGCGCAGCACACAAACGGAGCGTCCCATGACCCTATCCACAGCCCGCCAACTCGAAGGCAAAGTCGCGCTGATCACCGGCGCCAGTTCAGGTATCGGCCGCGCGGCCGCCATTGTCCTGGCGCAACGCGGGGCGAAGATCGTCGCGGCTGCCCGCCGTCAGAGCGAACTTGACGAGGTGGTCGCCGAGATCACCGCCCAGGGAGGGATCGCCGCCGCCATCTTGGTTGACGTGACCCGCGAAGCCGACATCATTGCCATGGTGCAATTTGCAGTGGACACCTACGGCAAACTCGACATTGCCTTCAACAATGCTGGCACCGAAGGCGTGTTCGCGCCGCTGCTCGAGCAGGACAATGCGCGCTTCGACCTGGTGTTCGAACCCAACGTGCGCGGCGTCTTCAACTGCATGAAATACGAAGCCAAGGTCATGCTGGAACAGGGCTTTGGCAGCATCATCAATAACGCGTCCATGGGCGGCGTGATCGGTTTCGAGAATGCGGCGCTGTATATCGGCACCAAACACGCCGTCGTCGGCATGACCAAGACCGCCTCCATCGAGTGGTTCAAGCAAGGTGTCAGGGTCAATGCGCTGTGCCCGGGCCTGATCGAAACGCCATTCCACCATCGTGGAATCTGGCCATCGGTGGAAGCCCAGCACGCCTTTGCCGCCAGCACCCCGGCCAGCCGTTTCGGCACGGCCGAAGAAATGGCGACAGTCGTGGCGTTCCTGGGTTCTGAAGATGCCAGCTACGTGTCCGGCCATGCCTTGCTGGCAGATGGCGGCTACTCGGTGGCCTGACGGTTACGCGCCTGGAAGAAGTCGATAAATGCCCGGAGCTTTCCGGGCATTTGCGCTCGGTTGGCGTAATACAGGTGGAAGGTCTCGGCCGGTGCCGCGTACTTTTCCAGCAGTGGCAGCAATGCCCCGCTGTCGATATCCGCCTGGGCAAACGGGCGGAACACCAGCGCCAGGCCGCAGCCCAGGCGCGCCGCCGACAAGGTGGTGCGCATCTCGTCCAGGACCAGGCGGCCCTTCACGTCGATCTCGACATTGGCCTTGCCAATGCGAAACGTCCAATCCATGTATGGCCCGCGGCTGCTCAGGCGCTGGTGAATGCACTCGTGGGCCAGCAGGTCCTCGGGCGTGTTCAGCTGCGCCAGGTAAGCGGGCGCGGCCACCACCACCATCGGCTGCGACGCGCCCAGCGGCACGGCGATCATGTCGCGCTGCAACGCCTGGCCCAGACGGATGCCGGCATCGAAACCCTCGCCGATGATGTCGTTCAAGCCGTTGTCGAGCGCAATATCCAGACTGGTCTGCGGGTACTGCGCAAGGAACGCCGCCACATTGGGTTCGATCAGCGAGGCAAAGGCCACGTGGGAGCTGTTGATCTTCAACGCGCCGGAGGGTTGGCTGGCGGTGTCATGCACTTGCTGCACCGACAAGCGGATCTGCTCCAGCGCCGGCGCCAGGGTGTCGAGCAATTGGCTGCCGCATTCGGTCAACGCGACGCTGCGCGTGGTGCGGTTGAACAGACGCACACCCAACTGCGCTTCGAGCTGCTTGATGGTCTTGGACATGGCTGTCGGCGTGACCTCCATCTCGGCTGCCGCCCGCGCGAAACTCATATGGCGGGCCACACACTCGAACGCGATCAATGCAGGCAGATGGGTGGATTTCAGGCTCATGCAGCGTCTCGAAGGGTGGATGCAAACGGTGTTGCGCAGCATAAGTGAGTTCAACTAAGTCGCACACTGAAAATACCGCCCACGCAAAAAAAATCCGCCGCAGAATCTGCGGCGGCAACCAAAGGATTTTGTCGAAGCAGAGCGGCTAAGACAGCTCCAACGCTACACCCGCAGTCGATTAAACATAGTGAAGTTTAATTAATCGAGTTTCATCCGGTGGCGGGCTGCAGGCCACGCCGACTGTGCTTAGAATCAACTTCGGCATCCACGCCGAACACAATAAAAACCGTAACAGCTCACCTGCAAACATCTGCCCATACAACGTTATGCGCCATCCAATAAGTGCGATGTTTCTGTGCGCGCGTTCATCATTCCGGGGAAGTAACAACATGATTAAACAGTCGAGCCTGTTAGCACTGGCGGTGTGTGCCGGTCTCAGCCAGATGGCGTTTGCCGAGTCCGTCAGCGACCAGGCGGATTCCAAGGGTTTTATCGAAGGCAGCAGCGTCACCGGGTTGTTGCGCAACTACTACATGAACCGCAATCGCGAAGGCGGTCGGGCCGATAACATCGACTGGACCCAGGGAGCGATGCTCAACTACGCCTCGGGCTTCACCCAGGGCACCATCGGTTTCGGCGTCGACGCCTACGCCTACGGCGGGCTGAAACTCGACGCTACCCACGCGGACGCCGGCACCGGCAACCTGCCGACCGACCGGCATGGCGACCCCGAAGATGCCTACGGCTCCGTCGGTGCGGCGGTGAAGATAAAGGTCTCCAAGACCCAACTGAAATTCGGTGACATGCAGCCCACCGCGCCGGTGTTTGCCACTGGCGGCACGCGCCTGTTACCGCAGACCGCCACCGGTTTCGACCTGACCAGCAGCGAAATCGCCGGCCTGGACCTGGAAGCCGGGCATTTCACCAGCACCAACAGCGGCATGACCAGCAACCACGACCACGATATCTACGCGACTTACGCCAACGTCGCCGCCAACAGTGCGAGTTTCGTCGGTGGCAAATACACCTTCACCCCATCCTTGAGCGCAACGCTGTATGCCGGTGAGTTGGAAGATATCTGGCGCCAGTACTACACCAACCTCAACTACGTGATCCCGTTGGGCAATGACCAGTCCCTGGCGCTGGACGGCAACCTGTACCGCACCTTCGACACCGGCAGCGCCAAGGCCGGGGCGATCAACAACACCACCTACTCGCTGGCAGCCGCCTACTCGTTCCTGCAGGCGCACACGCTGACGCTGTCGTTCCAGAAAGTGCATGGCGACACGCCGTTTGACTACATCGGCACCGGCAACAACGGCGCGGGCGAAGGCGGTGATTCGGTGTACCTGGCCAACTCGGTGCAATGGGGCGACTTCAACGGCCCGGGTGAACAGTCCTGGGGCATCCGCTATGACCTCAACGTGGCCAGTTATGGCGTGCCGGGGCTGAGTTTCATGGCGCGCTACATCAACGGCTCGGACATCAATGGCACCCATACACCGGACCACAGCGCCTACGTAGGCGACTACGGTGCCGATGGCGCGCACCACGAGACCGACCTGGAGGCCAAATACGTGATCCAGAGCGGCCCGGCGAAAAACCTGTCGTTGCGCGTGCGCGATGCGATCGTGGCGTCGAACGCCGACCAGCGCGACGGGGACCTGAACGAACTGCGACTGATCGTCGACTACCCATTCACCCTGCTGTAATCACTGCGGGATCGAGCCCAGCCGTTGCCGCATCCCTGCGCTGGCGGCCGGGCCGGCCTGCAACATGCAGTGCTCCAACGGCACCACGCGCCCTTCACCGCTCACCAACATCGGCTGCAGCGGTTGACCTGTCTCGCGCTCCACCACCTGCACACTGGCGCCCTCCTCGGCGTAATGCCGATTGCCGAATGCCACCAGCGACATCAGCACCATGCGGAAATCCTCGCCCCTGGCTGTCGGCACGTATTCGTAGCGCGGCGGCCGCTCGCTGTAGACCCTGCGCTCCAGCATGCCCGCTTCCACCAACGCGGTGAGGCGACGGGTCAGCATATTCGGCGCGATGCCCAGGCTGCGCGAAAACTCATCGAACCGGCGCAGGCCCTGCAGCGCATCGCGCATGATCAGGATGCTCCACCACTCCCCTACTCGGTCGAGACTGCGGGCGATGGGGCATTCGTCGCTGGTGAGGGACTTGCGTTGCATGGGTGGCTTCCTTTGAACGGTGCATATTTGCGTGTCGCCATGTTACTTTCATGATGATAGTGACGTCCACAGGGTCTGTTCCCTCAACGCAACCGGAGTCGATTGATCATGAGTAAACGCATCGTTGTAACAGGCATGGGCGCGCTGACGCCGCTGGGCGCTGACGTGGAGACAACCTGGCGACGGCTGTTGGCCGGGCAGTCGGGCATTCGTCGCCTGCCGGAAGACTTGATCGGCGACCTGGCCGTGAGCATCGGCGGCCAGGTGCAGAGCACGCTGCAGGACCCCGAGGCGGGGTTTGATCCCGATCGGCTGCTGGCGGCCAAGGAACAGCGCAAAATGGACCGCTTTATCCTGTTCGCCCTGGCGGCAGCGGATGAAGCCTTGAAACAGGCCGGCTGGGCACCGAAGACCGCGCACGAGCAGGAACGCACCGCAACCATCATCGCCTCGGGCGTGGGTGGTTTTCCGGCGATTGCCGACGCGGTACGCACCACCGATAGTAAGGGGCCACGGCGTTTGTCGCCGTTCACCATTCCGTCCTTTCTAAGCAATATGGCCGCCGGGCATGTGTCGATCAACTACGGGTTGAAAGGCCCGTTGGGTGCACCGGTGACCGCGTGTGCGGCCGGCGTGCAGGCGATTGGCGATGCGGCACGGATGATTCGTGCCGGCGAGGTCGATGTGGCGGTGTGTGGTGGCGCCGAAGCGGCGATCCATCGGGTCAGCCTGGCGGGCTTTGCGGCGGCGCGGGCGTTGTCCAGTGACTTCAATGACACGCCCGAACTGGCCTCCCGCCCTTTCGATCAGGCGCGCGATGGCTTTGTCATGGGCGAAGGCGCGGGCATCCTGGTGATCGAGGAACTGGAACACGCCCTGGCTCGCGGCGCACAGCCGATCGCCGAGCTGGTCGGCTACGGCACCAGTGCCGATGCCTATCACATGACGGCCGGCCCGGAAGACGGTGACGGCGCACGCCGGGCGATGACACAGGCATTGCGCCAGGCCGGTATCCAGGCCGCTGAAGTACAGTACCTGAACGCCCACGCCACCTCGACACCGGTGGGTGACAAGGGTGAACTGGCCGCCATCAAGACGGTCTTTGGTGCCAGCGGCAGCCCGGCGATCAGCTCGACCAAATCCGCCACCGGCCATTTGCTCGGGGCAGCCGGCGGGATCGAAGCGATCTTCACCGTACTTGCCCTGCGCGACCAGGTGGCCCCGGTCACGCTCAACCTGGATAACCCCGACGCCCTTGCCGACGGTCTGGACATGCTGCGCGGCCAGGCCCGTTCGATGCCGATTGAATACGCCCTGTCCAACGGCTTCGGTTTTGGCGGCGTGAATGCCAGCGTGCTGTTCCGACGCTGGGCGTAGTTTGCCCCTGTCGTGATTTTCGGGGACCATGGCGCCTTTCTGAACCTGCCAACGAGAGGCGCCCATGGCCAACCACGACCTGCACTACACCCCGGATCCCGATGCCGACTCGATCTCTTCGGACGTCATCGGCTTCAACGGCATCCTGGTGTCCACCCAGATCCCGACCCGCGCCGATGGCAGCCTGGAACTGGGCGATATCACCCTGCAAAGCGAATGCACCCTGCAAGCCCTGAAAGTCGCCCTGGAAAAGGCCGGCAGCTCCATGGACCGGGTGATGCACCTGACCATTTATCTGACCGACATGGCCGACCGCGCCGCCTTCAACGAGGTCTACAAACGCTTCTTCGCCAAGCCCTGGCCCGTGCGTGCGGCGGTTGGCGTGGCGGCATTGGCGGTCGAAGGCATGCGCGTGGAAGTCACGGCGATGGCCGCTCAGGCCTGAGTGGGTGCCGGTCAGGCATTTCACAGCTACAATGCGCGCCTCGACCGTGACAAGCCTGACTAAAAAAACTATGTCCTTGCCCAAGCATCACCTGGAATTGCTCAGCCCTGCCCGCGATGTCGCCATCGCGCGCGAGGCGATCCTGCACGGCGCCGACGCCGTGTACATTGGCGGCCCGAGCTTCGGCGCGCGCCATAACGCCTGCAACGAGGTGAGCGATATCGCTCAACTGGTGGAGTTCGCCCGCCGTTACCACGCCCGCGTGTTCACCACCCTCAACACCATCCTGCACGACAACGAGCTGGAACCCGCGCGCAAGCTGATCCATCAGCTCTACGACGCCGGCGTCGATGCGTTGATCGTGCAAGACCTGGGCGTGATGGAACTGGATATCCCGCCCATCGAGCTGCACGCCAGCACCCAGACCGACATTCGTACCCTGGGCCGCGCCAAGTTTCTCGACCAGGCCGGTTTCTCGCAGTTGGTATTGGCCCGTGAGCTGAACCTGCAGGAAATCCGCGCCATCGCCGACGAAACCGATGCCGCCATCGAATTCTTCATCCACGGCGCCCTGTGCGTGGCGTTCTCCGGGCAGTGCAACATCTCCCACGCGCAGAACGGCCGCAGCGCCAACCGTGGCGACTGCTCCCAAGCGTGCCGCCTGCCGTATACGCTGAAGGACGATCAAGGCCGCGTCGTGGCGTTTGAAAAGCACCTGCTGTCGATGAAAGACAACAACCAGAGCGCCAACCTGCGCGCCCTGGTCGAAGCCGGCGTGCGCTCGTTCAAGATCGAAGGCCGCTACAAGGACATGGGCTATGTGAAGAACATCACCGCCTATTACCGCCAGCGCCTCGACGAGATCCTCGAAGACCGCCCGGACCTGGCCCGCGCTTCCAGCGGCCGCACCGCGCACTTTTTCCTGCCCGACCCGGAAAAAACCTTCCACCGTGGCAGCACCGACTATTTCGTCACTGACCGCAAGGTCGACATCGGCGCCTTCGACACCCCGACCTTTACCGGCCTGCCGGTGGGTGTGGTGGAAAAAGCCGGCAAGCGCGACCTGCAAGTGGTCACCCACGAGCCGCTGTCCAACGGCGATGGCCTCAATGTGCTGGTCAAGCGCGAAGTGGTGGGTTTTCGCGCCAATATCGCCGAGCCTAAAGGCGAGTTCAAGGAAGACGGCGAGAAGCGCTACCGCTACCGCGTCGAGCCAAATGAGATGCCGGCCGGCCTGCATCAACTGCGCCCGAACCACCCGCTGAACCGCAACCTGGACCACAACTGGCAACAAGCGCTGCTGAAGACCTCGGCCGAGCGCCGTATCGGCCTGTCCTGGGTCGCTCGCTTGCGTGAAGAGCAATTGGAAGTCATCGCCACCAGCGAAGAAGGGCTCAGCGCCAGCGCCACCCTGCCCGGCCCGTTCGGCGTGGCCAACAAGCCGGAACAGGCGCTGGACACCCTGCGCGACCTGCTCGGCCAATTGGGCACCACCGAGTACCACGCCACCCAGGTCAAGCTGGATGCACCGCAGGCATTCTTCATCCCCAACTCACAGCTCAAGGCCCTGCGCCGCGAAGTGATCGAGGCGCTGACCGCCGCCCGCGTAGCGGCTCATCCCCGGGGTGGCCGCAAAGCCGAGACCTCGCCGCCACCGGTGTACCCGGACGCGCACCTGTCGTTCCTGGCCAACGTCTACAACCAGAAAGCCCGCGACTTCTACCACCGCCACGGCGTGAAGCTGATCGACGCGGCCTTCGAAGCCCATGAAGAAACCGGCGAAGTGCCGGTGATGATCACCAAGCACTGCCTGCGCTTCTCGTTCAACCTGTGCCCTAAACAGGCCAAGGGTGTCACGGGCGTGAAGACCAAGGTCGCGCCGATGCAATTGATCCACGGCGATGAAGTGCTGACCCTGAAGTTCGACTGCAAACCCTGCGAAATGCACGTGGTGGGCAAGATCAAGGGGCATATCCTCGGCCTGCCGCAGCCAGGCAGCGTGGTGGAGCATTTCAACCCGGAAAACATCATTTTCCAGGGTACGCACTGACACGCTGGGAGCGGGGCCACCACCAGCCCCGCTGCAACCCCGCAGCCGCCAACAGAATCGCCGCCACACCCAGCCATTGCAGCCAGCCCAGGCGATGCCCGAAGGCGATCCAATCGACGAAGATCGCCGCAATCGGGTAGATGAACGACAGTGCACCGGTAATCGCCGTGGGCAGTTTCTGGATTGCGCCGTACAGCAGCACGTACATCAAACCGGTGTGCACCACGCCAAGGGTCACCAACGCCGTCCAGGCGTTGGGGGTGGCTGGCAAACTATTCCAAGGCACCATCGGTGCGAGCAACAGCGCGCCGGTGGTCACCTGGATCAACGCCATCAAATGCGGTGGCACCTCTTTCAAGCGCTTGATGATCAGCGCCGCGATGGCGTAGAGCAAGGCCGCGCCCAACGCCAAGGCGATGCCGGCCAGGTAATCGTCGCCGGTTTGTTGATCGCCGTGGGCGGTGACAATCGCCAGCATCCCCAGGAACGCCACGCTCAACCATGCCAGTTTCTGCACGGTGATCTTTTCTCCCAGGAACACCGCCGCGAGCATCACCAGCATGAACGGCT
Organism: Pseudomonas sp. CHM02; assembly: GCF_000612585.1. Lineage (GTDB taxonomy): Bacteria > Pseudomonadota > Gammaproteobacteria > Pseudomonadales > Pseudomonadaceae > Aquipseudomonas. The sequence continues at coordinate 135,752 of NZ_JFCA01000004.1, read as the reverse complement.
GCACGTTGTACACCGCCGTGCTGATAGCGATCGACGCGCGGGAATAAGACTCGAACAGTAGCAACCAGTTGCCGACAATCGCTACGCCGCTGAGCATCGCCAGGCCGAGCCTGGCCCAACTGAGCAAGTCCAGGCGCAGGTAACCGAGCAACGCGCAGACCAGCAACAGTGCCAGGCCGCCAATGGCGCAGCGCCAGAACACCACTTCGATCACCGACACGCCAGAGACCAGTACAAACCAGCCAATGGTGCCCGAGATCAACATGGCGGCGACCATTTCCCACGACCCGCGACGGATGGATGTGTCCATGATTGAAGCTCCTCAAGTGAGGCTCAATTATGGCAATCTGCTTGAGACCGTCTCCAGCGACTAAAAAAGGCTGGACGCCTGGATTACCTTTACTTATTAGGCGAACACCATGATTGACACCATCGACCAGCAACTGATCGCCGCTTTGATGGACGACTCGCGCCTGTCCCTCAAGGCACTGGCCGGCATTACCGGACTGTCCTCGCCCAGTGTCGGCGAACGCCTGCGCCGTCTCGAAGAGCGTGGCGTGCTGACGCACTACACCGTCGACATCGACCCCAGGCATTTCGGCTACCTGCTGCAAGCCATCGTGCGCATCCGCCCGCTGCCCGGCAAATTGCACGAGGTGGAGCGGCAGATACAGGCGATCCCCGAGTTCACCGAATGCGACAAGGTGACCGGAGAGGATTGCTTCATTGCGCGCCTGCATGTGCGCACCATGGACCATCTGGACAGCTTGCTCGACCGGCTCAACGCCTACGCCGAAACCAACACGGCCATCGTCAAGAAAACCCCGGTCAAACGCCGTTTGCCGCCCTTGGGGGATCAGTGATTTCGAGCCATCAGCGCAATCCTGTGGTGAGCGGGCTTGTTGTGGTGAGCGGGCTTGTCCCGCGCTGGGGCGCGAAGTGGCCCCAGCAAGATCAGCGCGGTCATCCAGATAAATCGTGGTGCCGGATTTTGGGGCTGCTCCGCAGCCCAGCGCGGGGCAAGCCCGCTCACTACAGGAAGCGCGCTCTCTACATTAGCGCCTTGGCCGCCGCCAATAAACCCTGGAACTTGCGATAACGCGCCGCCAGCACGCCTTGTTGCGTGGTATCCGGCACGTACCGTGCCTTCACCGGCATTCCCGCCTGCACCAGCGCATCCCCTTGGCCAATCGCCAAAAAACCCAGCTTCGCCGCGCCAATACACGCGCTCAACTCACTGCCGTGCAGGGTGAAGATTTGCCGCTGCAGGATATTCGCCAGCAACTGCGCCCAGTAGGCACTGCGCGCGCCACCGCCCACCAACGCGCACGCGCCCACGTCGGCACCGGCTGATTGCACGGCGTGCAGCGCGTCCAGCAGGCCGAACCCCACGCCTTCCATCACGGCATAACCCAACATCGCCGGTGTGCAGTCATGGCCCAAGCCCATGAAGCCACCGCGCAGCAGCGGATCGTTATGCGGTGTGCGTTCGCCGGCCAGGTACGGCAGGAACAAGGGCGCGCTCAGCGGCACAGCCTGCCCGATCGGCCATTGCGCCTGGACCTGGTCCAGCAATGTCTGCTCGTCCACGCTGCCCGTCAGCCGCGTGACCCAGCGCAGGCAACTGGCGCCGGCCAGCATGGCGCCCATGGTGTACCAACGATCGGGCAATGCATGGCAGAAGCTGTGCACCGCACTCGCCGGGTTGCCGGCGGCATGGTCGGTGATGGCGACAATGGCCGCGCTGGTGCCCAGGGTAATAAACCCGTCCCCTGCATTGATTGCACCGATACCGACAGCCGCCACCGGGTTGTCGCCACCGCCACCGGCAATCACGACCGAAGACGACAAGCCCAGCCCGTCCACCGTCAACACTGCACTCGCGGAGCCGCCTTCGACCAGCCGGGGCATCTGCTCCGGCGTCAGGCCCGTCGCCTGCAGCATCGGCGCGAACCATTCACGCTGCGCCACATCCAGCCACAACGTACCGGCCGCATCGGACATCTCGCTGATGCGCTCGCCACTCAGGCGCAAGCGCAGGTAATCCTTGGGTGACAGCACGCAGTCGATGGCCTTGAACACCTGCGGCTCATGCCGTTGCAGCCACAGCAACTTCGGCGCGGTCAACCCGGCCATGGGCAGGCTGCCGGTGATGTCGGCAAACCCGGAACCCAACTGCTCAGCCTCGGCGATGGCGCGGGAGTCGTCCCACAGGATCGCCGGGTACAACACGCGATTGTCCGCACCCAGCAACACCGCACCGTGCATCTGCCCGGACAGGCCGATACAGGCCACACGGGCAAACGCCTCATGCCGGCGCAACTCAGCAAGCGCCTGCAAGCACGCCTGCCACCAGTCTTGCGGTGCCTGTTCGGACCAGCCGCTGTGACGCCGCGACACGCTCAGGCGCACGCCCGCATGGGCCAGCACTGTGCCGTCGAGGTCCATGAGGATGGCCTTGAGTTCCGAGGTGCCGAGGTCGATGCCGAGGGAAACAGGACTGCTCATACGCGGGTCATTCCAATCCAATACAGCCACATGAATTACGCACTTGCAGGGTCGGCGTCAGGCGCACGCTCTGGGGCGGCGCACCGGGCGAAGCCATGCGTTGCAACAACAGGTTCACAGCCTGGGCGCCGAGTGCCTGGACCGGCTGCGCGATCAGGGTCAGGCGCGGCACGAAAAAATCCGCCCAGTCGAAATCATCAAACCCCACCAGCGCCATCTGCGCCGGCACCTCGACCTGCGCGTCGCGCAGTGCATGCATGGCGCCGAGCGTCATCAGGTTATTGCCCGCCATGATCGCCGTGGGCCGCGCCGCCAACGCCAGCAACTGCCGCGTAGCAACGTGCGCCGGCTCGCTGCTGGAGCCGCCATTGACCAGCAACTGCGGGTCAAACACCAGGCCCGCCGCCTCTAGCGCCGCACGGTAACCGGCGACACGCTCATCGGTAGTCCCCAGCCCTGCGCGCCCGGCGATAAAGCCGATGCGCCGGTGCCCATGTTCAATCAGGTGCGTGACCAGGGCCTGGGTGGACTGGATGTTTTCCACCCCGACCTGATCGAATTGCTCGCTCACCATGCGGTCCACCAGCACCGTGGGCATCTCGTTGGCCTGTAGATACTCCAGCGCCCTGGAGCCAGTGGACGGCGCCAGCAATATCCCGTCCACCCGCCGATGATGCAACGCGGTCACCACCCGCAGCTCCTGCTCCGGGTCGTCGTGGGTGTCGACAAACAGCATCATGTAGCCGTGCTTGGCGCACTCGGTCTCTATCGCGTGCACGGTTTCGCTGAAGTAATGGTTGGACAGCGCCGAAATCGCCACGCCAATCGTGCTGGTGCTCGAGCGGGCCAGCGAGCGCGCCAGGGTGTTGGGGATGTAGCCCAACGCCTGGATCGCCTGCTGTACCGCCAGCACCGTCGCCGGGCTGACCTTGCGGGTGCCGTTCAACACGTGGGACACCGTCGACGTCGACACCCCCGCCCGGCTTGCCACGTCATCCATGGTGACCACGACGCTTTCCCCTTCAGTGAATCAATGTTGACTCGACCAACCGCTGTACGTAGCGACGTTGTCACGGGTGATCAGTTTTGGCGTGAGCAGGGTAACCGCTTCGGCCGGGGCTTTGTCGTTGAGAATGTCATTGCCGACATTCACCGCAGTCTGCGCCATGGCCCACGGGTCCTGGCTGGACGATGCCTGGATCTGCGATTCGCTCTTCAGCGCATTCTCGATATCCGGCGCACCGTCCACCGAAGTGATGATGATGCCGCTGCGCTTGAGCTGCTTGGCCGCCAGGTCGCTGCCGATGGCTTGCGGGTCGTTGATCGCGAACAGGCCGTCGATTTTCGGGAAGCGCGTCAGGTAACCCTGCATCACGTTCAGGCCGCCTTCGCGGGAGCCTTTGCCGTCCTGGTCATCGGACAGCACCTTGATATCCGGCGCGGCGGCCAGCGCCGTCTTGCAGCCTTTGACGCGGTCGGTCACGGCGGTGACTTGCGGGCCGTTCTGGATGATCACATTGCCCTTGCCGGAGAGCTTGTCCACCAGGTACTGGCACGCCAGCTTGCCGGCTTCGACGTTGTCGGTCTGCACCGTGGCGTTGACACCCTTGGCGTCCACGTCGACGGCCACCACGACGATGCCGGCGTCACGCGCTTTCTTGATCGCCGAGGCCATTGCAGACGGGTCGACGGCGTTGATCAGGATCAGGTCGACCTTGGACGAGATGAAGTTATCGATCTGCGAGAACTGCTTGCTCAGGTCATAGTCGGCCGACACCGACGTGACCTTGATGCTGGGATTCAACTCCTTGGCGCGGGCGCTCGCGCCATCGGCCAGCGTCACGAAATACGGGTTGCCCAGCGAGCCCATGCTGATGCCGAGCGCCTTCAACTCGCGGGCTTCGACGACGTGGGACATCAGCGCAGCCAAGGCAATGACGGGAAACATGCGTTTTAGGTTCATGCGGGTCTCTCTTGTGATTGTTGTAGGAGTGAAATCAGGTCCGCGCGCCGGACTGGCGATAACGATCCAGCGCCACCGCGCCAATGATCACGATGCCCTTGATGATGTACTGCCAGATATCCGAGACGCCCAACAGCACCAGGCCGTTGGTGAGCACCGCGATGATCAGTGCACCGATCAGCGTGCCGCCGATGGTGCCGACACCACCGGTAAAGCTGGTGCCGCCGAGGATCACGGCGGCAATTGCATCCAGTTCATAGGACTGCCCCAGTTGCAGGCCATTCGCAGCAAACAGGCGCGACGCGCTCATCACGGCGCCCAACCCGGCCAGCGCACCGGACATGGCGTAGACAAACAGCAGCACCTTCCACACCTTGATCCCCGACAGCCGCGCCGCTTCCGGGTTGCCACCCACCGAATAGATCTGCACGCCCATCACCGTGCGGCGCAGGATGAACCACGACAGCGCCACCACCGCCACGGCGATCACCACCAGCCAGGGCACGCCAAGGATCGAGTCATTGCCGATAAACGCAAACGGCAGGTCCGGGTTGAACACCGTCTTGTCGTCCGCCAGCAACCGCGCCAGGCCGCGCATGGCTGTCAGCGCACCGAGGGTGACAATAAACGGCGGCAGGCGCATAAAGGCGATCAACCCGCCATTGACCAACCCCAGCAACAAGCCAAAGCCGATACCGGCGGCAATCCCGAACATGCCGAATTGCGGCGACATCGAGGCCTGCAGCGCCACCACCGCCGAGGCCGCCAGGATCGCGCCCACCGACAGGTCGATCCCCGCCGTGAGGATCACAAAGGTCATGCCCGCCGCCAGCACCACGTTCACCGAGGCCTGCTGGGTGATGATCGACAGGTTCTGCACCGTCAGGAAGTTCTCGCTGGCCAGGGCAAAGCCCACCAGCAGCAGGATCAGCACCGGCAACATGCCCACCGTGCGCATCAACTCGCGTGCGCGTTCAGCCTTACCTGTCGTTGCGATATTCAACTCAGCCATGGGCAACCACCTGATCGCCACCGGTGGCGAGGTCAATAATGCGTTCCTGGGAAATAACCTGGCCCGATGCACCGCCGACTTCCGCCACCAACTGGCCTTCGCGCATGATCAGCACGCGGTCGCAGGTGCCGATGATTTCCGGCAGTTCGCTGGAGATCACCACGATGCCGACGCCGGCCTGGGCCAGTTGATTGATGATGCGGTAGATCTCGGACTTGGAGCCGATGTCCACGCCACGTGTGGGCTCGTCGAGGATAAGCACATGTGGCTTGACCTCCAGCAGGCGCGCCAGCAGCACCTTCTGCTGGTTGCCACCGGACAAGGCGCCGACATTGACCTTGCCCGAGGCCACGCGAATCGACAGCGACTTGATCGCATCGGTGGCGCGCTGCGCGGCATGGGCGCGATCGAGCACCCCGCCGGCATGGGCATCCGGCACGCAGGCGCAAACATTGATGTTGTCCGCCACGCTCATGTCCAGGAACAGGCCCTGGGCCTTGCGGTCCTCGGTGAGGTAAACGACGCCGGCGCGAATCGCATCCGCCGGGGTGCGCAGTTGGGTGACGTGCTTGCCGACCACCTCCAGGGTGCCCGAGGTGCGTGGGTCGGCGGCAAAGATCAGGCGTGCCAGCTCGGTGCGCCCTGCCCCGACCAGGCCGGCAATGCCCAGCACTTCACCGGCATGCAGGTCGAAACTGCAATGACGCACGCGCTTGCCGTCGGCCATGTCGCGCACCCGCATCACCACGTTGCCGGGGTTATACGCGGCGTGTTCCTTCTTATAGAAACCCGACAGGTCGCGGCCCACCATCATTTTCACCAGCACGTCGGCCGACAGCGCCTCGCGGGTCAGTTCGCCAATGTACTGGCCGTCGCGCAGCACCGAAACGCGGTCCGACAGTTCATAGATCTCGGCCATGCGATGGCTGATATAGATGATCGCCAAGCCTTGGCTGCGCAGCTGTTTGATCAGCGCGAACAGGCGGTCGGTCTCGCGGGATGACAAGGGCGTGGTGGGTTCGTCCATCACCAGGATCTTGGCGTGGGCATGCAGGGCGCGGGCGATTTCCACCAGTTGGCGTTCGGCAATCGACAGGCTGTTGACCCGCGTTGCCGGGGTGAACTCGGCGCCGAGGCGTTGCAGCACTGCGATGCAACCGGCCTCCATGCCCTTGCGGTCGATGGTCCAGCCGCGCCGCAGTTCGCGGCCCAGGTAAATGTTCTCGGCCACGCTCAGGTTGGGGCACAGGCTCAACTCTTGGTAGATCACGGCGATGCCGAGGGCTTTGGCGGTGGCGGGATCGAACGTGGGGATAAGCTGGCCGCCGATACGGATTTCACCGCCGGGGTCGGCTTGATAGGCGCCGGAGAGGATCTTCATCAGCGTCGATTTGCCGGCGCCGTTCTCGCCCATCAAGGCGTGGATTTCGCCGGGGTAGACCTTCAGGCCGACAGTCTTGAGCACGCGCAAACCGTTGAAGGTTTTGCTGATGCCCTGCATCTCAAGCAAGGGTTCAAGGCTCATGAATGAGCTCCTGGAATTATTATTTTTGTCGTCGAGTGGCCCGACTCTAATGCAGTTACATTTCCTTACGCAAGCGCTTGCGTTGACCCTTTATCGATAGATGAAACGTTTCATCCAGCGTAAATCCGAAAAACGCTGGTTTGCGCCCGAAGATATCCATTCGGAGGGAAATAACCCCTGCCCCGCCATCAAAACGCCACAATCTCTGCTATCGTCCAAGGACATCATCTCCTCCTCGTCGCTGCCCAGCGATCTTCTGTGAGCATGCTCTGCGCCATCGTTTTTTGACGGTGGCGGGCCTGAATCTCACGGAACGCCCAAGCGATGGACACACCGTTACCCGAACTGCAATCGCGTGCCGAAAAGATCGTCGAGTTCAAACGGCAGAAAACCCTGCTCAAGACCGGCGCCTTGCAAGATGCGATCTTCAACAGCGCTTACTTCTCCAGCATCGCCACCGACGAGAAAGGCGTGATCCAGATCTTCAACGTCGGCGCCGAGCGCATGCTCGGCTATGCCGCCGCCGACGTGGTCAACCGCATCACCCCCGCCGATATCTCCGACCCGGTCGAGCTGATCACCCGTGCCGCCGCCCTCAGCCTGGAACTGGACACGCCGATCACGCCGGGCTTCGAAGCGCTGGTGTTCAAGGCCTCCCGCGGCATCGAAGACATCTACGAGCTGACCTATATCCGCAAGGATGGCAGTCGCCTGTCGGCCATGGTCTCGGTAACCGCCCTGCGCAACCGGCATGACACCATCATCGGCTACCTGCTGATCGGCACCGACAACACCGCGCGCAAGCAGGAGGAAGCCGAGCGCAAAGGCTTCGAGCGGGCGTTGGAAGAAAAGAACCTGGAGCTGGAACACGCCAGCCACATGAAGTCCGAATTCCTCGCGACCATGTCCCATGAACTGCGCACACCGTTGAATGCGGTGATCGGTTTTTCCGAGGCGCTCAAGGATGGGCTGGTCGGCGACATGAGTGACACCCAGCGTGAATACATCGGCGACATTTTCACCAGCGGCCAGCACTTGCTGTCGCTGATCAACGACATCCTCGACCTGTCCAAGGTGGAGGCCGGGATGATGGAGCTGGAGCTGGAAGCGGTTGAACTGGCGGGGTTATTGGCCAACAGCCTGCTGATCGTGCGCGAAAAGGCCGCGCTGCAACGCATCCAGTTGAAGCTGGAAAGCCCCGAGGACCTCGGCTGCCTGGCGCTGGACCTGCGCAAGACCAAACAGATCGTCTACAACCTGCTGGCCAATGCCGTAAAGTTCAGCGAACACGCAGGCTCAGTGACACTGACCGTGCGCCAGGTCGCTCGCAAGCAGGTCGGGCAGATTCCAGGCGACTGGCCGGTGTACCGCTTCGCCTTGCCCGCCAGCCCCCATCAACAGTTCCTCGAATTGAGTGTCAGCGACACCGGTATCGGCATCGCCGAGGACGACATGGGCAAGCTGTTCAAGGCGTTCAGCCAGATCGACAGCAGCCTGGCGCGCAAATTCGAAGGCACCGGCCTGGGGCTGGCGATGGTCAAGCGCCTGACCGACCTGCATGGCGGCAGCGTCGCCGTGGCCAGCCGCGAAGGTTGCGGCGCACGGTTTGTCGCCTGGCTGCCATTGCACCGTGCCCCGGAGGCCGCATGGCCGCCATCCTGATCGTTGAAGACAATGAAGCCAACATGCGCCTGGCGCGCTTGCTGCTGGTGAATGCCGGCCACAGCGTACTGTGGGCGCCCGACGCCGAAACCGGCCTGACCCTGGCTCGCGAGCAGCAACCGGCGCTGATCCTGATGGACATCCAGTTGCCGGGCATGGACGGCCTCGCCGCCACCGCGCTGCTCAAGCGTGACCCGCTCACCGCACACATCCCGGTGATCGCCCTGACGGCCATGGCGATGAAGGAAGACCGCGAAAAGACCCGGCTGGCCGGCTGCGATGCCTACATCATCAAGCCGCTGCGCTACAAAGAGCTGTACCAGGTGATCGACACCTTGCTGCAACAGCACATCAGCCCTCTTATATGAGTCCTCTCCATGGCCAGCCAACCCGCAACGCTGTTGATCGTTGATGATGAACCCCAGGTGCGAAAGCTCCTGGAAACCCTGTTGCAGCACGAGGGCTACCAGACCCTGAGTGCGGGCAGCGGCGAAGAAGCCTTGCAGTTGGTGGCGCGTCAGCCACCCGACCTGATCCTGCTGGATATCATGATGCCGGGCATGGACGGCTACGAGGTCGCCACCCAGTTGAAGGGTGATGAAACCACCGCGGGCATTCCGATCATCATGCTCTCGGCCCTCAGTGAGCCGAGCGCCAGGGTCAGTGGGCTGGAGTCGGGTGCCGAGGAGTTCATCAGCAAGCCGATAGAGCGTGTCGAACTGTGGCTGCGGGTGCGCAACCTGTTGCGGCTCAAGGTGCGCGGTGACCTGGTGAACAAGTCGCGTGAACTGTCGCTACGGCAAACCGGCATGAACGTGCATGACCTGGCCCGCCAGGACCTGGAGCATGCCTTGCGACTGGCGGTTGAGCGCCACGAATTCATGGTGCATTACCAGCCCAAGGTCGAGGTTGCCAGCGGCCGCCTGTGCGCCCTCGAAGCGTTGCTGCGCTGGGAACGTCCGGACTACGGCGCGGTATCCCCAGCCGTGTTTGTGCCGATACTGGAAAGCCTGGGGTTGATCGTGCCCGTGGGGCGCTGGGTGATCGAACAGGTTTGCCAACAGATTGCCGAGTGGCAACGCGGTGCCATTGGCTCGGTGGAGGTATCGGTGAACGTCTCCGGCCATCAACTGATCGAGGGCGACCTGATTGCCGACATCGCACGCATCCTTGCACAGACCGGGGTCGAGCCCTATTGGCTGGAAGTGGAACTGACCGAAGGCTCGCTGATGGAAAACACCCAGCACACCATCGCCAGCCTGCAGCGCCTGCACGCCATGGGCGTGAAAATCTCCATCGATGACTTCGGCACCGGCTATTCGAGCCTGGCGTACCTGCGGCGCTTTCCCATTGATACGTTGAAGATCGACATCGCGTTTATCCGCGAAGTGACCAGCAACCCACAGGATGCGGCGATCACCCGCACCATCATTGAACTGGCCCACAGCCTCAACCTGCGGGTGGTGGCCGAAGGCGTGGAAACCCAGGCGCAACTGGCGTTTCTCAAAGAAGCCGGCTGTGACCAGATCCAGGGCTATCTGTTCAGCCGACCGCTGCCGGTGGAAACCTTGGAGCGCTTGTTGCTGGAGCGTCTAGAGCGTGCGTGAAATCTCCACGCTCAAGCATTCGATCAACCCTCGGTGGGTCGCACTCAGCCGCTCTGCACCGCTGACCAGCGCCAGTTCCGAGGGCGGTACCGGCGGCAGCTCCGTGCAGATCCGATGGCTTGGCAGTACGGCGCTTTTCGGCAAGATGCTGATGCCCAGGCCCGACGTCACCGCCGCCTGGATGCCGGTCAGGCTGTGGCTGCCGAACGCCACGCGCCAACTGCGCCGGGCCTTGTCCAGGGTGCGGATGGCGCGCTGGCGGTAGATGCAGCCTTGGGGAAACAGCGCCAGGGGCAAGGTCTCGGCCTGCAGGTCCTGGCCCTGGCCGCACACCCACACCAACGGCTCCGGCCAACTGGCATGGCATTCGCCGCTGCCGGCCTCACGCTTGACCAGGGCAATATCGATTTCACCACTTTCCAGTTGCCGGCGCAGGTCGGTGCTCATGCCGCTGACTGTCTCCAGGCGCGCTTCGGGGCGGGCACGGACAAAGCCGGAAAGCATCGAGGCCATGCGCGTTGCGTCAAAATCTTCGGGCACGCCCAGGCGCACCGGCACCACACTGGCCTCGGTGTTCAAGGCATCGCGGGCCTCCCGCGACAAGCTCAACAAGCGCCGGGCGTATTGGGTCAGCACCTCGCCGTGTTCGGTGGCGCTGACTTGCTGGCCTGAGCGGTCGCGTACCAACAGCACCTGCCCCACGCTTTCTTCAAGCTTGCGAATCTGTTGGCTCACCGTGGATTGGGTGCGGTGTACGCGCTCGGCGGCGCGGGTGAAGCTGCCTTCATCCACCACGCAGACCAGGGTGTGCAGGAGTTCGAGATCAAACATGGTGGCCACCCGCTTATCGATAATTCAACTGTTATGCAGAGGTTAATTTAATTTCCAACTGACTGCCAGGTTTCCTATGCTGCAGCGGTCGCCCATTCTTCGCTAAAGGTGCCCCATGTCGCTCGACCACTCCCCTCGCCCCCTGTGGCTGACCTTTGATTGCTACGGCACCCTGATCCAATGGGATGAGGGCCTGCGTGCCGCCGTTGACCGGATCCTCGACGAAAAAGGCGAGCATCAGGTCGACGGCGAAACCCTGATCAGCGTCTACGACCACCACGAACACGCCCTGGAGCAAACCCCACCGCACCGCAGCTTTCGCACCCTCGCGGGCCTGGGCTTGCAGCTCGCCCTGAAAGAGCTGGGTCTGCCGACCAATGAGCACGACGGCGCGATCCTGACCGACAGCATCAGTGCCATGCCACCGTTTCCGGAAGTGGTAGCGACCCTCAAGCAGCTCAAGGATCAGGGTTACAAACTGTGCATCGTCTCCAACACCGACGATGACGTGATCGCCGGCAACGTGGCGCAATTGGGTGGTCATATCGACCGGGTCATTACCGCCCAGCAGGCGGGAGCCTACAAGCCCAATCGTCGCCTGTTCGACTATGCTCACGAGCAACTCGGCGTGAGCCTCGACCAGGTGGTGCATATCTGTGCCAGCCCGCATCTGGACCATGCCGCGGCACGGGATATCGGTTTCCGTTGTGTGTGGATCGACCGTGGCACCGGCCGTCAGTTGCTGGCCGATTACACCCCGGACGCCATCCTGCGAACCCTCGACGGCGTGCCCGAACTGTTCAAATCCCTGGGGTGGTGAACCATGGCCCATACCTTTACGCCCTCTTCCCTGGGCCCGCGCGCCGGGCGCTTGAACCTCGACAGCCTCGCGGCCATCGAGGCGCGGATGGAACTCGCCGCGTGCCTGCAACTGGCGGCGCTGCATGGCATGGAAGAAGGCATCTGCAATCACTTTTCGGCGACGGTGCCGGGGCATGACGACTTGTTTTTCGTCAACCCGTTCGGCTACGCCTTCGAGGAGATCACCGCCTCCCATCTGTTGGTGTGCGACTTCGCCGGCAATGTGATCGACGGCGATGGCACGCCAGAAGCCACCGCGTTTTATATCCATGCCCAGTTGCATCAGTGCCAGCCCCGCATCAAGGCCGCCTTCCATACCCATATGCCCAACGCCACCGCGCTGTGCCTGCTGCAAGGCCCGCCCTTGCTGTGGCTGGGGCAGACGGCGTTGAAGTTCTATGGGCGCACGGCGGTGGATGACGCGTACAACGGCCTGGCCCTGGATAACCGCGAAGGCCAGCGTATTGCGGCGGCGTTGGGTGATGCCGATATTCTGTTCTTGAAGAACCATGGGGTGATGGTGGCTGCGCCGAACATTGCCGAGGCCTGGGACGATTTGTACTACCTGGAACGCGCGGCCGAGGTGCAGTTGAAGGCCATGGCCAGTGGGCAGCCGCTCAAGCCGATCGAGCCGGCGGTGGCGCAGTTGGCGTATGAGCAGATGCGTGAGGGTGACCCGGCGAGTGCGCGGGCGCATTTGGATAGCGCGATGCGGCGGCTGAGAGGGTCGGGATCGCGCTTTGATCAGTGACCTGGTGACCTGAGCACCTATCCATATCCCTGCCGAATGCCGGCCAGCGTGTTTGACGGGGCGCCTAAGATCAAGCGCAGATATCTGCAGGCGCTGGCTTGCCGGCGATGGCATCGACTCGGTCTGCCTGATGTACCGAGGTGTCTGCATCGCTGGCAAGCCTGCGCCTACAGCGATTGGTTATTGCGCGTTGGCCTTGGCCGCATCGTTGATGATCGCCACCACCCGCGCCGGGTTCGACACCATCACCACGTGCGACGCACCTTTCACGTCCACGGTTTCCTTCGAGCCTGCGCGGTCGGCCATGAATTTAAGCGCGGCCTCGGGAATATTTTTGTCCGCTGAACCGTATATGAAGTAGGACGGCACGCTTTTCCAGGCGGGGTCGCCCGACGGTTCCTTCAGCGCAGCTTCGGTGATCGGGCGTTGGCCGGCCGCCATCAACTGGGCGTCCTTGGGTGCGACGTCGGCGGCGAACTGGGCGCCGAATTTGTCTTGCTGGATATACAGGTCGGTCACGCCGTCCTTGGACACCACGGGTTTGTCCAGGGTCGGGCCCAGGGTGCCGCCTGGGTAGCGGCCGGACAGTTCAAACGCAGTCTCGCCTTTTTCCGGGGCGAAGGCGGCCACGTAGACCAGCGCCTTGACCTTGTTGCTGCCATGCACGGCGTTGGAGATCACAGAGCCACCGTAGGAGTGACCGACCAGGATCACCGGGCCCGGGGTGTGTTCGACGATGTCGGCCACGTAGTCCGAGTCGGTCTTGACGCTGCGCAGCGGGTTGGCGACGGCGACCACTGGGTAGCCTTCGGCCTTGAGTCCGGCGATCACGCCGTTCCAGCTGGAGGCGTCGGCGAAGGCGCCGTGCACCAGCACTACCGTGGCTTTCTGCGGGGCGGCGAAGCTGGCGGTGGCGGCACCGAGGGCGAGTGCGCCGGTGATCAGGGCGGCGGCGACGCGGGAGAACTTGAAGGTTTTCATGGACGTTTGCTCCGTTAGGGTTGGCGCTCAAGGCGTTGAACGTGAGGCCATGATGCCGAAGCGTGTTTTACAAATGGAGGCTAATAGTCGACGATATGGCGCAGATCGTCTAAACAGATCGCTTATTCAATCTCAGGTGATTCATGGATCGTTTGTCCACACTGCTGGTGCACTTCGGCATCGGTGCCGAAACCTTTCACAGCGGGCTGCTGCACGGTGCGCTCGACACCCGCGACTTGCAGCAGCGCGGCCGCGTGTACCTGATCAAAGAGGGCCAGGCGAGCCTGGAAATGCCCGGCGGGATCCTGCGCATTCCCGAGCCCAGCCTGGTGCTGGTGCCGCGCCCCCTGCCCCATCGGCTGTTGGCGTCAAAGGCCGACCGGGCGCAAGTGGTGGCGGCATCCCTGCGGTTTGATGGGGGCCTGGATAACCCGCTGTCGGTGGCGCTGACCGACACCATAGTGATGCCACTCGAGCAGATCCCGATGATCGCCGGCACGCTCGACTGGCTGTTCAGCGAAGCCTTTGCCGAACACTGTGGCCGCGAGGCGGTGATGAACCGTTTGTTCGAGCTGATGGTGATCCAGTTCCTGCGCCACATGATGGCCTACCACAGCATGACCACCGGCATGATGTCAGGGCTCGCCGACCTGCGCCTGGCGCGGGCCATGACCCTGCTGCACAACCACCCCGAACGCCCGTGGACCGTGCAGGAAATGGCGGTGGAGTCGAACATGTCCCGTGCCAGTTTTGCCGCGCACTTCCATAAAGTGGTCGGCCAGACACCGGCCGACTATGTGCTGAGTTGGCGCGTGAGCCTGGCGCAGAAGCGCCTGCGTGAAGGCCGGCCCATCGCCCTGATTGCCGATGAAGTGGGCTACGAAAGCCCTTCGGCGCTGGCCCGCGCCTTTCGGCGCAAGATCGGCACCAGCCCGCGTGAATGGCTGCAACTGCAGGCGCCGCTACGGGTCGAGCACGCCGCCGCTGTAGCTGTCGGATAAGCGCGTGCCGGTGAACTTGGCGACCACCGAGCCCTGGGCCACCAGGCGTTCGCGGTGGCCGGTGACCATGCGCCCGGTCTGAGCGGCATGGAGTGGCACTTCCGAGGTGGGGTCGCCGGGCCGGCCGATGATGCGTGCGAAACGCTGGCCTTCTTCGACGTAATCACCCAAGCCTTTCTCGAACACCAGCACCCCGGCGCAGGGCGCAAGGAGGGTTTCCATGCAGCCCATGTCGACCACGTCGCCTGGCCACTCGGCGATGCTCGCCACCTCGTCGATCACACCGTTGACGCACAACCAGGCCCACAAGCCATCGGCGTCCTGCTGCGCCAAGGCGTCGCTGACATCTGCCTGCCCGCGCAGCTCAACGGTGGCGGCCAATTGCGGCGATGCGTGGTTGATGATGGTTTCTTCAAAGGAGCCATCGCCGCCCTCATCCCAGACAATCACCAGGTCCACCTGCAACGCCGCGGCCAGCGCCAGCCCTCGGTCAGGCCAGAAGCTGCGGTGAATGTAGAGGTACGGCAACGCCTCGTCATCGGTGTGCAGGTCCAGCACCAGGTCGGCCTCGGCAGCCAGTTGCACCAGGCGTTTCTGCCAGTGCGCCAGGTTGCTTGCAGGACGCTCCATGGCCAGGGAATGGTCGAAGGCACGGTTGAAATTCTGCCCGGTGGCTTCATGGAAACGCCCGAGCAAACGGCCCTGGCGGAACTGGCCGATGCCGAACGGGTTGGCCTGGGGCACCACGGTGACGCTGCCCTTCAGGCGGCCCTGGTCCTGACACGCTTGCAAGCGCGGCAATAACTGATGCAGCACCAGCATGCCGGCGATTTCATCCGCATGCACACCCGCTTGCAGGTGCACCCTGGGCCCGCTGCCGTCGCCGTCGAAACGCCAGGCGCCGATGTTCAGCGCGTTACCGGCGTCGCCGGTTTCCTGCCACGAAAGGTCTTTTGCCATGCCTTGCCCTCCTCTGATCAATTAATCGGTAGAGATTGAACACATGTTCAACTAACCTGAACGCTGTGGTGTTTCATCAAAGGCCTGCCCATGACCATCGACCCTCCCAAACTGCGCCGTGCCGACCCCGACGAACGCCGGGACCTGCTGATTGCCGCCACCCTCACCTGCCTGGCCCGCGATGGGCACGCCGGGATTTCCGTGCGGCGCATCGCCTCCGAGGCCGGGGTGTCGGTGGGGTTGCTCAACCACCATTTCGGCACCATCGACGCACTGATCGCCGAGACCTACCACAAGCTGGCCAACGAGCTGACCACTGCCCTGTGGGAGCAGGTCGAGTTGGCAGACGGCGCTGCCGCGCGCCTGGACGCGTTCCTCACTGCCTCGTTCTCGCCCAGGGTCATGGACCCCGACCTGCTCGGCGTGTGGGTGGTGTTCTGGAGCCTGATCCGCCACTCGCCCCACGTGAACCAGTCCCACGAAAACAGCTACCACGCCTACCTGGCGTTGATCCAGCAATTGCTGGACGACCTGGCCCGCAGCGAACACCTGGTGATCCACGACAGCCACCTGGCCGCCATTGGCCTATCGGCGATGCTCGACGGACTCTGGCTCGAGGGCTGCCTCAACCCCGGTACCTTCAGCCCCGCCAACGGGCTGCACATCTGCCGCTGCTGGGTACAGGGGTTGCGTCACGGAGCATTCGGCGCCGACCACATCCTGTGACACCGGGTGCCGCGCACTGAGCATGGCCAGGGTGCCGCTGATGGCGATCAACACCGCGCCGACAATCAGCGAGCCATCCATCAGCGTGCCCCACACCAGGCTCGACAAGAGGAACGCCCAGATCAGCCCGGTGTATTCGAACGGCGCCAGCAACGTCGCCGTGGCGCGGCGGAAACTGGCAAACAGCAGGAACTGGCCGATACCGCCCACCAGGCCCGCTGCCAGCATGCCCAGCCACGCCGGGGTGGGCGATGGCGTATGGGTCCAGGGCAAGGTCACCGCCATGCACAGCACAAACACCACGTTGGTGATCAGCATCTGCTCCAGCACCGATGTGGTCGGGTCGACCTGGCGCAACTGGATGTAGGTAAACGCCCAGCACAAGGCGGCAGCCAGCGTCAGCGCGATGGGCAGCGGGTCCACCATATGACTGGGGCGACAGGCGATCACCACGCCGACAAAGCCGATGATCAGCGCGATCCACTGGCCGCGACTGGCGCGTTCCTTGAGGATCAGCGCCGCCAGCAGCGTGACCATGATCGGCGCGGAGAAATACAGCGTGGTCATTTCCGCCAGGCTCAGGTCCTTGGCAGCGGTGTAGTACAGCAACCAGGCCAGCAACGACAACAGCCCGCGAATGATCAGCAAGCGCCGGCTGGCCGAGGTCCATGCACGGCGCAACAACCCCAGGCGCCCGGCAATCACGCAGGCGCCAACCACCACCAGGCTGCGCCAGAACAGAATGGTGAACACCGAATAATCGGCCACCAGCCATTTGATCACCGCGTCCTGCAACGCCAGGAATGCGTAGGCCAGGGCGCACAAGGCAATCCCTTGCAGCGAGCGGTCCTGTTTCATCCGGCCGACCTGCGCAGGGGCGTGCCGCGCCACTCGGCAATCGCGTAGATGGCTTCGATCAGGAAGGTCAGGCACAGGTAGACACCCGCCACCAGCAGCAGTGGCTGGTAGATCTGCAGGGTCTGCGCGCGCACCACGTTGGCCGCGCCCAGCAGGTCGACCACGGCAATGGTCGAGGCCAGAGCGGTGGACTTGAGCAGCATCACCGTCTCCCCGGCCAGGGTCGGCAGCAACAAGCGCATCGCCCGTGGCAAGCGGACCCGCAGCAGCGACTGGCGTGGGGTCATGCCGAAAGCCGAGGCGGCTTCCATTTCACCCTTGGGCACGGCCAGCAGGCCACCGCGAATCACCTCGCCCACGTAGGCGCCGACCGACAGCACCAGGGCAAACACGATGTACCAGTAGCCATCGCGCAGGTACGGCCACAGGAAGCTGCTGCGGATCATCGGGAACTGCGCGAACAGGCTGCCCAGGCCATAGTAGAAAATGTAGATCTGGATCAGCAGCGGCGTACCGCGCAGCACGCTGGTGTACGCCAGCGCACTGCGCGCCAGCCATTTGCGCCGCGACAGCCGCGCCAGCGCCACCAGCACCGCCAGGGCAAACCCGAATACCGCCGAAATCACCAGCAGCGACAAGGTGGTCTGCAACCCCTTGGCGATCAGGCCGGCGTAATAGCTTATCCAATCAGGCATGAACCGCTCACTCGACAGCCGGCAGCCAGCGACGGATACGTCGCTCCAGGCGCCCGGACAGGTAGTTGGAAGCCAGCGTCACCAGGTAATACAAGGCGGCGGCCGTGAGGTAGAACAGCAGGTACTGGCGTGTCGAGCCCGCCGCCTGCTTGGCGGTGTAGAGCAATTCGTTGGTGCCGACCACGCTGATCAAGGCGCTGTCCTTGATCAGGTTGATCCACAGGTTGGACATGCCGGCCAGGGCAAAGGGCGCCATGATCGGCAGGGTCACGCGCCGGAACAGGCCGAACCCGCTCAGGCCAAACGCCCGCGCCGCTTCGATCTGCCCGTGGGGGATCGCCAGGATCGCCCCGCGAAAGATCTCCGAGGCGTAGGCGCCCTGCACCAGGCCCAACACCAGGATCGCCACCAACGGGCCGCTGATGTTCACCTGTTCGAAGCCCATCCACAGCATCAGCGCGTTGAGGCCCATGGAGCCTGCGTAATACAGCAGCAGGATCAGCAACAGCTCCGGCACCGCACGAAACACCGTGGTGTAGCCGCGCATCAGCATCGCGATGGGGCGCGGCGCACTGAGCTTGGCGCAGGCCACCACCAGGCCGATCAGCAAGCCCACCGCGAAGGAGCCGGCGGAGATCTGCAGGGTCATCCATAACCCCTTGAGCAGCGCATTACCCCACCCCTGTTCGCCGAAGCTGAGAAGGTCGAACATCATTCGGTCTTCTGGGCGACTTGTTGGTACGGGCTGTCACAGGTCTTGCTCACGAACGCCGGGGTATCGCTGCGTTTGCATGGGCTCACCGACAGCCCGAAGTAGTGCTGCGACAGGTCGTCATAGTCCTTGCTCACCAGCAACTCGCCGATGGCCTTGTCCAGCCGGGCCTTGAGCACGGTGTCTTCCTTGCGCAAGCCGGCACCGACGCCA
Source organism: Pseudomonas sp. CHM02 (assembly GCF_000612585.1). GTDB lineage: Bacteria > Pseudomonadota > Gammaproteobacteria > Pseudomonadales > Pseudomonadaceae > Aquipseudomonas. The sequence goes on along the minus strand of NZ_JFCA01000004.1, from coordinate 116,886 downwards.
CGGCCGATGATCGGGTCGTAGGGCACGCTGGCAATGTGCGCCAGGCCGCTGGCTTCGGGAGTCTTGACCATCATGGCGATGGCGGTGTCGTCGGCCATCATGTAGTCGATACGCCCGGCGATCAGGTCGGCGTTGGCCGATTCCTGGGTGTCGTAGTACTTGAGGTCAGCGATGTTTTCGTAATACTTCTTCAGGTAGTTGGCACTGACGGTGGAGATCTGCACGCCGATCAACTTGCCCTTCAGGCCCGCCGGGGAGATCTCGACTTCGCTGCCCTTGGGCCCGGCGACACCCAGCAGGGAGTCGTAATAGGCGCGGCTGAAGGCAATCTGTTTTTCGCGCTCATCGGTCACCGACATCGACGAGAAAATCACGTCGATCTTCTTCGCCAGCAGCGATGGAATGATGCCGTCCCACGCCACTTCCTTGATCTGGCACTCGGCTTTCATGCCTTCGCAGAGCTTGTGGATCAGGTCCACTTCAAACCCCGACCACTGGCCGTTACCGCCCTTCACGGTAAACGGCGGATAGGGTTCGGCCGCCACCGCAAACACGATGGGTTTATCTGCCGCCCAGGTGAAACTTGCGGCCACCATCAACACTGCACTGCTCAACCACGTTGCCATACGTTTGGATTTCATGATTTTGCCCCGTCTTTTTCTGGAGTTAGCGAGTTTGATGCGCGTTGACGAACTGTCGGCAACGTTCACTGCGTGGGTCGATAAACACCGCATCCGGCGAGCCGGCTTCTTCGATCAGGCCTTGGTGCAGAAACGCTACTTTCGACGACACATCCCGGGCGAAGGCCATTTCATGGGTGACCAGGATCATGGTGCGGCCTTCCTCGGCCAGGGAGCGGATCACCCGCAGCACTTCGCCCACCAGCTCCGGGTCGAGGGCCGAGGTGGGCTCGTCGAACAGCATGACTTTGGGCCGCATGGCCAGCGCACGCGCAATCGCCACGCGCTGTTGCTGGCCACCGGAAAGGAACGCCGGGTACTCATTGCGCTTGGCGGCCAGGCCGACACGGTCGAGCAAGGCTTCGGCGCGTTCGATGGCCTCGGCGCGGCTCTCGCGCAGCACCTGGGTGGGGGCTTCGATCAGGTTTTCCAGCACCGTACGGTGCGGCCACAGGTTGAAGTTCTGGAACACCATGCCCAGGGTCGAGCGGATGCGTACCAGTTGCTTGGCGTCCGCCACCAAGGGCGCACCGGGGCAGCCGTAATTGAGCTTGATGCGTTCGCCGTCCACCTGGATGCTGCCCTGGTCCGGCACTTCGAGCATGTTGATACAGCGCAGCAAGGTACTTTTGCCCGAGCCGCTGGCGCCGATCAGCGAGATCACATCGCCTTCGTGGGCCGTGAGGGAAATACCCTTGAGCACCTCGATATTGCCGAAGCGCTTGTGCAGGTCGACAACTTCGATCATCGCCCTGGCGTGCTCAGGGGGAGCAACTTCAAGCCTGGGCGCCACCGCGACACGCGGTTCACCGGTCAGCTTGGCGACAAACTGCGCGATGCGCTGGCAGGCCTCGGCCAGACGCTCTTCGCCGAGGGTGAACGACAACCGCACGAACCCTTGGGCGGGCTCACCGAACGCGGCGGCATCCAATACCGACACCCCGGCTTCGCGAAACAAGCGCCAGGCGAAATCCAGCGAGCCAAGGCCGGTATCGCGCACATCCACCAGCACAAACATGCCTGCTTGCGGCGCCTGCACCTTGATCCTTGGGCACGCACTCAGCCCCGCCACCACCAGGTCGCGCCTGCGCCGGTAAATCTCGCGCATGCCCTGGGTCACGTCGTCATGGGCCAACACTGCGGCAGTGGCGGCCTCCATCACGAAGCCCGGCAGGCCGTAGAGCATGCTCAGCACCAGGGTTTCGGCATGGGCGACCATCTGCGGCGTCGCGATGATCCAGCCGATGCGCCAACCGGTCATGGCGTGGGACTTGGACAAGCTGCCAATCACCACACAGCGCTCCGCCATGCCCGGTAGCGCGGCGAGGCTGTGGTATTCGCCGTCGAACACCAGGCTTTCGTAGACCTCATCCACCACCACCCACAAGTCGTGGGCGATGGCCAGGTCGGCGATGGCTTGCAACTCCTGCGCGTCGAGCACCACGCCGGTCGGGTTGTTCGGGTTGGAGAAGAAAATGGCGCGGGTACGCGGCGTGATTGCGGCGGCGAGCAACTGCGCATCGAGGCGAAAGCCCGATTCCGGCGAACACGGCACACGTACCAGCGTCGCGCCGCTGGCCTTGAGCGTGGCCTCGTAGGTGACGTACATCGGATCCAGCACCAGCACCTCGTCACCGGCCTGCAACAGGCACAGCGATGTCACGAACAACGCGTTCTGCGCACCGGCGACGGTGATGACGTTGGTGGCATCGAGTGGGCGTTGCAGGGTCTTGCTATAGCGCGCGGCAATGGCCTCGCGCAGTGCCGGGCGGCCGGGGATTTCGGTGTAGTGGGTGTCACCCTCGCGCAAGGCAGTGACGGCGGCATCGGTAATGAAGGATGGCGTGGCGAAATCAGGGTCGCCGACGCTGAGGATGATGATGTCTTCGCCCTGGCTGGCCGCCTGGAACGCGGCGTGGTGGATGTCCCAGGCGGCTACGCCCTGCCCTGCAATTCGATCGACGAAGGGGGAAAACCGCATGCCAGAGCCTCTCGTTCAAGAAGAAAAAGCGCGAACCCGGTTGCTGTGCAACGGGTGGATGCGGTCAACATAGTTCAAACTGAACAGTCGTTCAATGGGTATGTTCGGCCCGGTGTCGTTTATCGTCCAAAGAGGTCGTTGTGGTGATTTTGGCGAATTTACAGTTGGCTCATCAGGTCACAGCGATAATCCTGCAACTCGCCGGCCGAGCCGAGGTTCAGTTCGGTAAGCGCTACGTGCGTGGTGAGCAGCACGAAGCTGCCATCGGCGCGCGGCGTCATCAGCAGGCCGTAGTGACTGATGGATCCGTCCTGGGCATCGACGTAGTCGCGCAGCAATGCCAACGGGTCGAGCAATTCGACATCGGCGGCAGACATGACCCGCGCACGGTAGGTATGGCCCATCAATTGCGTCGGCAGCACCTGCCATTGCTCGCCCAACCCCTTGGCCTGCTGATTGAGCGCGATATAGACGTCCGGGCGCAAGCAGGCGATATGCACGTGCAACTGGTTTTGCGAGCGCCCGTAACGGGAGTTGATCGCCACCGCGAGAAATTGATCGGCAATCGGCTTTTTCAGCCCCTCGGACAACACGCGACGATGCTGCCAGGCCTGGGCGAAGTAATGCGGCAGCAGGTGGCGGCCAAGGGCGACGTCCTCGATACCGGTGACCTTGTCCACTGGAATCAGCAGGTCATGCAACGGGCCGTTGCGGTCCTTGAACAACGCGTAGCCACGGTCCAGGTCCACCGCCAGGCACGGGTTGGGGGTGTGATGCTGTTGCTGGCTCGGCACGCATTGCTGGCTGACGATCTGCCACAAGGCGTCCGGGTTGCCCCGCCATTTCCAGGCGCCCACCAGCACCAGCCCACAGAGCAAACCACCAGCGATCGTGAATACGGTACCGCGCTTCATGCAAAAACCTCGACGTACAGGGATGTTGTTTTTTGGCTGCCGACATCCCTGTCGAAGGGTTAACGCTTGGGTGGGGCCATAAATTCCGGGCCGATCGGATCTTTTATCGTGCTGGCCAGAATCCGGTCGATGTGCATCAGGTCTTCGGGCGTCAGGTGCCAGCCGAAGGCTTCTTCATAGCCTTTCAACTGCTCCGGCCGCCGCGCGCCCCACAGTGCGATGGTCGGGCCCTGGTCCAGCACCCAGCGCAGGGCCAGGGCGAGTACCGATTTGCCGTGGCACTCACGGGCGTACATGTCCAGCGCGGCCACGGCCGCCAGGTATTGGTCGAAACGTGGCCCTTTGAACTTGGGGTCGAGCTTGCGCACGTCGTCGCCGGCAAAGCGCGTGGCCGAGTGCATGCTGCCACTGAGCAGGCCCCGACACAGCGGACCGTAGGCCAGCACCACCAGGGAATGCTGCTTGGCGTACGGCAGGATGTCGCTGTCGATGGCGCGCTCGAACAGGTTGTAGGGCGGCTGCACCGTGGCAAGCGCGGTGTATTGGCTGAAGTCATCCATTTGCGCGGAGGAGTAATTGCTCACGCCGACGGCGCGGATCTTGCCCTCGCGGCGCAGGCGCTCCAACTCATCGGCGGTTTCTTCCTGGGCCACCAAGGGGTCGGGCCAGTGGATCTGGTACAAGTCGATGTAGTCGGTTTCCAGGCGCCTCAATGAGTCTTCGACTTCTTTGCGGATGCGTTGGGCCGTGGCGTTGCGCCGGGTGCTGCCGGTGTCCCATTGCAGCCCGGCCTTGGTGGCGATCACGGCGCTGTGGCGCACGCCACGCAAGGCCTTGCCGATCAGCTCTTCGGAGAGCCCAAAGCCGTAGATCGGTGCGGTGTCGATCAGGTTGATGCCGATCGCCAAGGCATGCCGCAGGGTGCGGATGGCTTGATCGTTGTCCGCCCCGCCCCACAGGTGCCCGCCCATGGACCAGGTGCCGAGGGCAACCCGTGAGACCGCTTGGTCGATGCCGGCAATTCTGATGGTCTCAACGTGCATAAAAAAATCCCTGCGGGCCGCAATAATGCTTAGAAAAGCAATTACTCTAAGTCATCCTGGGTTGAATCGGGCTCAACGCCGCATGCAACCGAACTCCAACAAAAGAGACTTGAAATGGCGGCTTTCAACCGTTCCGAACTGGCTGATCTCAACGTGTTCATGGCCATCATCCGGCGTCGCAGCTTTCGCCACGCCGCCCACGAGCTGGGCGTGACCACCTCGGCGTTGAGCCACACCATGCGCAACCTGGAAACCCGCCTGGGCGTCAAGCTGCTGTATCGCACCAGCCGCGCCGTGGAACCCACCGACGCCGGCACCCTGCTGGCAGAAAAACTCAGCCAGGGCTTTGCCACCATCAAGGATGGCCTCGACACCCTGGAGCTGTACCGCGAAGCCCCCATCGGCCGGCTGCGCCTGAACGTGCCGCGGGATGCGGCGGTATTGCTGCTGACGCCGATTCTCGGGGACTTCTGCGCCGCCTACCCGCAACTGCGCCTGGACATGATCGTGCAGGACCAGATGATCGACATCATCGCCGAGGGCTACGACGCGGGTATCCGCTACGGCGCCACCGTGCCCCAGGACATGGTCGCCGTGCCGCTGACCGGCGAGTTGCGCTGGATCATGGTCGCCGCCCCCGACTACCTCGCGCGCCGAGGCACACCGCGTGAACCCAGGGATCTGCTGCAGCATTCATGCATTCGCATGTACCTGGGCGACAAGACCACCTACAAATGGGAATTGGGCAACGGTGCGCGTCAGCAGCGTATCGATGTGCCCGGCCACTTCAGCGCGGCCGACACCGAGACCATTGTCAATGCCGCGCGGCAGGGGGTGGGCATTGCCTATTGCCTGTCCAACCGCGTGGAACAGGAACTCAAGGCCGGTCACCTGGTGGAGGTCATGCCCGACTGGAGCTGCCTGGGGGAACCGCTGTGCATGTACTACCCGAGCCGCCGTCAGTCGCAGCCGGGGTTGCGCCAGTTGATGGACATGATCCGCGTGAAAACCATCGGCTCACAGTTGATCCAATCACATTGAACCCGTCACCGGCCGCGGTCCTCCAACCTGAACAGACCACGGCCTCGGTGCACGCTCGATGACTTTTATTCTATGGATGGCCGTACTGGGCGCCGTCTTGCTCACCCTTGCCCTCACCTCTTCCTACCTGCGCTGGATGCCGGTCACCACCTCGGCGGTGTGCCTGCTGCTGGGCGTAGGGATCGGCCCGCTGGGCGTCGACCTGTTGCACCTGGACATCAAAAACTCCGCGCGCTGGATGGAGCACCTGACTGAAGTCGCGGTGCTGTTTTCGCTGTTCGTCAGCGGCTTGAAGCTGCGCCTGCCACTCAAGCACCGGACCTGGCGCATCGCGTTCGGCATGGCCGGGCCGGTGATGCTGCTGACCATCCTTGGCATCTGCCTGGCGCTGCATTACCTGTTTGCGTTGTCGTGGGGCGTGTCACTGCTGGTGGGCGCGATTCTGGCCCCGACTGACCCGGTGCTGGCGGGCCTGGTGCAGGTCAACAATGCCCAGGACGATGACGCGCTGCGCTTCGGGCTGTCCGGCGAAGCGGGCTTGAACGACGGCACGGCCTTCCCGTTTGTGATCTTCGCCCTGCTGTTCATGCAGCACGGCGGGTTCGACGGCGACTGGCTGGGCGGTTGGGTGCTGAAGAACCTGCTCTGGGCGGTGCCGGCCGGGTTGTTGATCGGCTACTGGATGGGCCGCGGCATTGGCCGCGTGACCCTGTGGTTGCGCATCACCAACAGTGACAGCACGCTCTCGCCAAATGACTACCTGACGCTCGCACTGATCGCATTGGCCTATGTGGTCGCCGAGGCGGTGGGCGGCTATGGCTTCCTGTCGGTGTTCGCGGCGGGGCTCGGGTTACGCCAGGCGGAGTTCCGCTCCACGGGCCATTCGCAAACCCCGTCGGAGCACCTGGCGTTGCCGGTGGTGGGCCACCTGGAGGTGGAGCCGGAACAGGCGCTGCAAGGCGATGTCAGCGAGTTGGAGGACACCCAGATCGCCGCCGGCGTGATGATGGGCGACATGCTCTCGTTCGGCAGCCTGGTGGAGCGTTCGATGGAGGTGTTCCTGGTGACGGTGCTGGGCATCGTGCTGGTCAGCCATTGGGATTGGCGCGCACTGCCGGTGGCGGCGTTGCTGTTCTGTGTGATCCGCCCGATTGGCGTACTGGCGATGCCCTGGGGCAGCCTGATCGATCGTCAGCAGCGCGGGTTGATGGGCTGGTTCGGTATTCGTGGGATCGGCAGCATTTACTACCTGTTCTATGCGCTCAATCACGGGTTGATCGGCACCAGCAGCGCGGTAGCAGTGAACCTGACCCTGTCAGTGATTGCCCTGAGCATCGTCGTTCATGGCCTGAGTACCCAGCCGATGCTGGCGTGGTATGAACGACGTGCCAGGGTAAAAGCGCAACCGGTAAAGACTCAGTCCTGATTCTCGGTATTGCCCACATCCGCCGCTTCATCCAGATCGTTGAGCGGCACTTCTGCATCATCCATCAGGGAGCCGGGGTCTTCATTGCCCGGGTCGTTGAGTTCGTCGTCGAGTTCTTTGGACATGACCGTCTCCTCTAACCGCCTTGGGTGTCGATATCAGCATCGGTTTCAGGCTTGGGCTCGCGCTCGGGCTTGAAGTCTGGACTGTAGTCGTTTTCCTTGGCCTTGGGGTCTTTGGCCGGGACCGGGTCCTTCGGCGCGTCGGCAGCGGTACCGGGAGCCGGTTCGCCGCCGTCGATGGCCGGGTCGTTGCGGTTATCGAGTTGCGGGTCTTTGCTTGTGCTCATGGGTCACCTCGTTACAGGCCGGTGGGAAATCAGCAGGGCCTACAAGTAAGGCGCCGCGCCAACCGGCGAAGTTCCGTCCGATTGCTCACCGGATCGGGTTGTCGACCTGGATATAGAACGCGTACATCCCCAGCACCAGCCAGAACACCATGAACAGCCACGGTGCCCGCATGGAGAACAGCAGCGACTTGCGGTAGCCCTTGTGGGACGACTCCATTTCGGAAAACAGCGGCGATTCATCGTAGGCCATGCCCATCACCGGCTCGCTGCGCAGCAGTTCGCTCTGCTTGTAGTGCCAGTGATCGATGATTTCGTACGCCGCCCGAATGCCCGGCCAGGCATTCAGGGAGCTGAGAATGCCCAGCGAGACCAGGAACACCGGCACTACCAGAGTGAACAGCTTGCCCCACTCCGGGTTGAGGTTGCCCATGCCGGAAACAAAGGCGATGACCAGGAACGATTGCGCCGTGAGGTAAGCATCGGTGCGGTTGGCCAGGATGGTGGTTTCGTACTGGATTTCGCGCCGGTAGAAGTCCAGGCGGTCCTTGGGTGAGCCGAAGATCTTGGCGTTGTGCTCGCTGTGGTCGGCCAGCGCCGCTTCCGGCGTATTGGGAGAGATGATTCTGGGCACGACAGTGCTCCACGCAGGTTCGAGTCCCGTTAGAAGAATCGGGGCCGGGTGAAGTTCAAGTTTGTTCGCGCACCAAGTCGGGGCACCCGCCAGGCGCTGCCCCCTTATGGTGAGCAGGCTTGCTGTAGTGAGTGGGTCTCTGTGGTGAGCGGGCTTGCCCCGCGTTGGAGTGCGCAGCGCTCCCGCTCTTTCTGGGGCCGCTGCCCAGCCCAGCGCGGGGCAAGCCCGCTCACTACAAGTAATTTTCGGTTCCGGCACAAGCATTGCTTTATCCATTCATCTGCCCGGATACAGGAGCATTCGTTACCCCCCGACCCAGAGCCGACCCCATAAGAAAGTAAGGACCAGGCCCGTTGGCACCCTTAGCCACGGCCCTTATAAAAATGCGTTTTTTGAAACGGCAGTGCCACCCAAGCGTCCCTCGGCACTGACAAGGTACTGGAATGGCTCGAACTTTCTTCGATGAAATGAATGACGCAAATGGCGAGTGCCGTGCGCATTATCAGGATTTCTCCCGCTGGCTGGCGAATACGCCGCCGGAACTGCTGGCCCAGCGTCGCCGTGAAGCCGATTTGCTGTTCCACCGTGCTGGCATCACCTTCACCCTGTATGGCGACGAGCAAGACACCGAGCGCCTGATCCCCTTCGACATCATCCCGCGCAGCATCCCCGCCAATGAATGGAGCGTGATCGAACGCGGCTGTATCCAGCGCGTCAACGCGCTGAACATGTTCCTTGCCGACATCTACCACGACCAGCGCATCATCAAGGCCGGGATCATTCCCGCGGACCAGGTGCTGGGCAACGAGGGTTACCAGAAGGCCATGGTCGGCCTGGACCTGCACCGCGACATCTATTCGCATATCTCGGGTGTGGACCTGGTGCGCGACGGCGACGGCACCTACTACGTGCTCGAAGACAACCTGCGTACGCCCAGCGGCGTGAGCTACATGCTCGAAGACCGCAAAATGATGATGCGCCTGTTCCCCGAGGTGTTCGCCAAGCAGCGCATCGCGCCGGTGGACCACTACCCCAACCTGCTGCTCAAGACCCTCAAGAGCTCCAGCCGCCTGGACAACCCCAATGTGGTGGTCCTGACGCCGGGCCGCTTCAACAGCGCCTTCTTCGAACATGCGTTCCTGGCCCGGGAAATGGGCGTGGAACTGGTGGAAGGCGCCGACCTGTTCGTGCACGACCTCAAGGTATTCATGCGCACCACCGATGGCCCCAAGCCGGTGGACGTGATCTACCGGCGTATCGACGACGCCTTCCTCGACCCCAACGCCTTCAACCCCGAATCGATGCTCGGCGTGCCCGGCCTGGTCGCTGCCTATTGCGCCGGCAATGTGGTGCTGGCCAATGCCATCGGCACCGGCGTGGCCGACGACAAGTCGATCTACCCCTATGTGCCGGAAATGATCCGTTTCTACCTGGATGAGGAGCCGGTGCTACAAAACGTACCGACCTTCCAGTGCCGCAAACCCGATGAACTGTCCCACGTACTGGCCAACCTGCCGGAACTGGTGGTCAAGGAAACCCAGGGCTCCGGCGGCTACGGCATGCTGGTCGGCCCGGCTTCCACCGCCGCCGAGATCGAGGACTTCCGCCAGCGCATCAAGGCGCGTCCCCATGCTTACATCGCCCAACCGACCTTGAGCCTGTCCACCTGCCCCACCTTTGTCGAAAACGGCATCGCCCCACGGCATATCGACCTGCGGCCGTTTGTACTGTCGGGCAAGGAAACTCGCCTGGTGCCCGGCGGCCTCACCCGCGTAGCGCTCAAGGAGGGCTCGTTGATCGTCAACTCGTCGCAGGGCGGCGGAACCAAGGACACCTGGGTGGTGGAGGGCTGAGCATGTTGAGTAGAACCGCCGCAGATCTGTACTGGATGTCCCGTTACCTGGAGCGCGCCGAGAACCTGGCGCGCATGCTGGAAGTCAGTTACTCGTTGTCGTTGATGCCCCAGGCCGGGCGCAGTGACGGCCTGGACGAACTGGCCATGTCGTTGCTCAGCAGCGGCACCCTGGACAGCTACCTGGAGCGTCATAAACAGCTGGACGCCGAACGCATGCTGCACTTCTTCGCCCTCGACGAAGAAAACCCCGCCAGCATCTACAACTGCTTGCGCGCCGCACGCGGCAATGCCCACGCCGTACGCGGGCGCATCACCGCCGACATGTGGGAAAACCTCAACGCCACCTGGCTGGAAATGCGCAGCATCGCCGCCGGCGGCCTGGCGCGACACGGCATCAGCCACTTCTGTGACTGGGTCAAGCAGCGTTCCCACCTGTTCCGCGGGGCGACCTCCGGGACAATCATGCGCAATGACGCCTATCGGTTTATCCGCCTGGGCACCTTTGTCGAGCGTGCGGACAACACCCTGCGTTTGCTGGATGCGCGTTACGAGATGTTTGGCGAAGAGTCGGAAGAAGTCAGCGATTTGTCGGCACGCGGTTATTACCAGTGGAGCGCCCTGCTCCGCGCGCTGTCGTCGTTCGAGGCGTACACCGAGTTGTACCCGAATGCATTGAATGCGCGGTCGGTGTCGGAGCTGTTGTTGCTGCGCAGTGATGTGCCGCGTTCGTTGCATGCGTGTATCGAGGAATTGAGCCATATCCTCGCGGATCTGCCCGGCAGTTATGGGCGCACGGCGCAGCGCCTGGCAGCGGAGTTCGAGGCGCGACTGAGGTACACCGGCATCGATGAGATCCTTGAAGACGGCCTGCACAGCCGTCTCACCGAGTTTATCGACACCGTGCGCGAGCTGGCGCGGGCGATTCACAGCTCGTACCTGGAGGTTGTGTAATCCACAACCGGGGTTACTGGTGTTTTACCAGCACCGGCTCGGCGCGGTATTGGTCGGGGAAGAGTTTCTTGAGCTGCGCCACCTTCGGCAGATCATTGATCACGATGTAAGGGTAGGACGGGTTCTCGGTGAGGAAATCCTGATGGTAGGACTCCGCCGGGTAGAACGCCTTGCCCATCTCGATTTTAGTGACGATGGGTTTGTCGAAGGACTTGGCCGCATCCAGCTGGGCGATGTAGGCCTGGGCGACTTTTTGCTGGTCGGCATTCTGCGCAAAGATCGCCGAACGGTACTGGGTGCCGGTGTCAGGGCCTTGGCGATTGAGTTCGGTGGGATTGTGGGCCACCGAGAAGTAGATTTGCAGCAATTTGCCGTAGCTGATTTTACTCGGGTCGTAGGTGACCGACACCGACTCGGCGTGGCCGGTGTTGCCGTCGCTGACGGACTCATACTGCGCCGTGCTCGCAGCGCCGCCATCATAGCCGGACACGGCGTTTTTCACGCCTTGCACATGTTGGAACACCCCTTGTACGCCCCAGAAACAGCCGCCGGCGAAGACGGCGGTTTGCAGGTTGCCGGCTTCGGCGGGCAGGTCCAGGGCGGGTGGCGCGATCACCACGGCGTCGTCGGCGGCGCCGAAGGAAAAGGCCTGGCTTTGGCCGACGAACGCGGCGAAGGCCAACACGGGCAGGTATTTGAATACATTCATGGCAGGCACTCCGGGTTAACCAAAGGTGAAGGCATACGCCGACACATTGGGGTCAAGGAATTCAATGGTGAAGGTGCGGTCCTGCACGGCACCCGGCTGACGCACCAGCTGGTACAAACGTTGCTCGGTGACACTGCCGCTGCCATCCGGTGCAACGTCGGTGCCGTGGGCGTCGCCCGGGGCCTGGCCGTCGATGGTGACCTTGAAACGCACCGGCTTGCCATCGGCGCCAGGGCCAAGCACCAGGTGCAGGTCACGGGCGTGGAAACGGTAGACGATGCGCCCACCGGCCTGGTCGAGGGTGGCTTGCTGGCCGCCGACGTTCCATTGGCCTTCCAGGGTCCAGTTGTTCAGGGCCAGGTGGCCGGCGACCGGGTAGTTCGCCACTTGGTTGGTCGCCAGGGTGCCGGTGCTGACGAAATTTTCGGCACGCTGGAAGCCCAGGTAGGTTTCCGGCGACTGCACTTCGTTCGTGTCCGGCGCTTGCTGCACGCCCTGGGCATCGGCTTCGATCAAGCCACCCGCGACGTTCCTGGCGCCGGCTTCGCGCAGCAGTTGCTGGATCACCCGTTCCGACTCGGCGTACTCGCCTTCACCAAAGTGGTGGTAGCGGATCTGGCCCTTGGCATCGGCAAAGTAATGGGCCGGCCAGTACTGGTTGTTGAATGCGCGCCAGATCTTGTAGTTGTTGTCGATCGCCACCGGGTAAGTGATACCCAGGTCTTTCATGGCCTTGGTGACGTTGCTGACGTCACGCTCAAAGGCGAATTCCGGCGCATGCACACCGATCACCACCAGGCCCTCGTCGCGGTATTTATCGGCCCAGGCTTTCACGTACGGCAAGCTGCGCAGGCAGTTGATGCAGGAATAGGTCCAGAAATCCACCAGCACCACCTTGCCCTTGAGTGCTTCGGCAGTGAGTGGCGGGCTGTTGAGCCACTGCACAGCGCCATCCAGCGGTGGCAGCGCACCTTCGATCGGCAGTGTGTCGCTGTGGTTGGCGGCGGCCATCATTGCGCCCCCCGCCATCATCGCCCCGCCTTTTGGTTCCGGCTTGGCGTTGAGCTTATTCACCAGGCTTTGTTCCAGGCCACCGGTCGATGCCGTCGACAACCGCGCCAGCACGCCGGTATCCAGGCCCAGCGCAATCGCGGCCACACCGGCCAGCATCAGCGCACCCAGGCCACGGCGCAGCCATTCACCGGCGCCGAGGGATTTCTTCATGAAGCCAAAGACTTTACCGCCGACCAGCAATGCCAGCGCGAGGGAGGTGGCAGCACCGGCGGCGTAGGCCAGCAACAGCAAGGTAGTGCCGATGCTGGCGCCCTGCAGCGCGGCGCCGGTGAGCACCAGCCCCAGGATCGGTCCGGCGCAGGGTGCCCACAGCAGCCCGGTGGCCACGCCGATCAGGAACGATGCGCCCGGACGCGGCCTGGCATCGGCCCCGGCGGCTTCCGACAAGCGACTGCCGGCGGCGACCAGTGGGCGCGTCAGACGCTCCGACAGTTGCGGCAGCAATAGCGTGAGTCCGAACAGGGCAACGCACAGCAACGCGAGCCAGCGCCCGTATTGATTGACTTGCACCACCCAACCGCCGCCCACCGCCGCCAGCGAGGCCACCAGGGCGAATGTCACCGCCATCCCCGCTAACAGCGGCAAGCCACTGCGCAAAAACGGCTGCCCGGTGCGAGCGAAGACAAAAGGCAGAACAGGCAGGATGCACGGGCTGACGATTGTCAGCACACCGCCCAGGTACGCGAGAACCAGAAGCCACATGGGATCTTCCCTTATACGAATGAAAAAACATCGGCTCAAGCCGCCGTGAATGTCATGGCGGCGCCATTCATGCAATAGCGCAGGCCGGTAGGCGCCGGGCCGTCATCGAACACGTGCCCCTGGTGACCGCCGCAGCGACGGCAGTGGACTTCCTTGCGCACCACGCCATAGGAGGTGTCGGTACGGCTGGCCACGGCGTTGTCCAGTGGCTGCCAGAAGCTGGGCCAGCCGGTGTGGCTGTCGAATTTGGTGGTTGAAGAGAACAGGGGCAAGGCGCAGCCGGCGCAGGCGAAGGTGCCGGCGCGGTGTTCGTCGTTGAGGGCACTGGTATAAGGGCGCTCGGTGCCCTCCTCGCGCAGGACGGCGTATTGCTCGGCGGTGAGCAGGCTGCGCCATTCGGCGTCGGTATGGGTGACTTCGAAGGTCTCGGCGGCTTCCGCTTCGGTGACCATGTTGAGCTGTTTGAGCAGCCCGCCGGCCAGGAAAGCGACACCCAGGCCGCCACTGGCCAGTAATAGTTGTCGGCGTGAGTACATGATGTTCTCCAATTTATGACTGGCGCAGCACCTGTGGTGAGCGAGCAAGCTCGCTCACCACATGAGAGGTGCTTACCGTTACCAATGAGGCGATCATGCTCGTAGGACGGTCGCGGAATCCTCACGCAGAGTTAAACAATTCGTGATAACTACACGGTGGCAAAACCCGCACAATGCGCGAACTACAAGTGAAGGTTTCTCTACATGGATCAGCCCAAACGTGTCCTGGTGGTCGAGGACGATGCCCATATCGCCGACCTCATCTGTCTGCACCTGCGTGATGAACAGTTCGAGGTGGTGCACAGTGCCGACGGCAACGAAGGCCTGCGCCTGCTGGAACAAGGTGGCTGGGATGCGCTGATCCTCGACCTGATGCTGCCCGGCGTCGACGGCCTGGAGATCTGCCGGCGCGCCCGCGCCATGACGCGCTACACGCCGATCATCATCACCAGCGCACGCTCCAGCGAATTGCACCGCATCCTCGGGCTGGAGCTGGGCGCGGATGACTACCTCGCCAAGCCGTTTTCCATGCCGGAACTGGTGGCCCGCGTAAAGGCGCTGTTGCGCCGCGTAGACGCCATGGCGCGCAACCTGAAGATGGACGCCGGCAGCCTCGACCTCGGCCAGTTGTTCATCAACCCGCTGACCCGCGACGCCACCCTGCAAGGCCAGCGCCTGGACCTCACCCCACGGGAATTCGACCTGCTGTACTTCTTCGCTCGCCAGCCGGGCAAGGTGTTTTCGCGCATGGACCTGCTCAACGCGGTGTGGGGCTACAGCCACGAAGGCTATGAACACACGGTCAACACCCACATCAACCGCCTGCGCGCCAAAGTCGAAACCGACCCGGCCAACCCGACGCGCATCCTCACGGTGTGGGGCCGTGGCTACAAGTTTGCCGAGAGCCCGCCATGAAACTCAGCCTGACCCAGCGCTTGTCGGTGGTGTTCGCCGTGTTGCTGCTGATCTGCAGCGGCACCTCGGCGTGGCTGCAAGTGCGCTCCAACCACATGCACGAACTGGAAGTGGTGCAAGGCCTGTCCCGCGACCTGGCGGCCCACATTGCCCGCGACACCCAACTGATGGACGCCGACGGCCTCAAGCCCGACGCCGTGCGCAACCTGTTCAGCCAACTGATGCTGGTCAACCCCAGCGTCGAGGTGTACCTGCTCGATATCGACGGTCGCGTGGTCGGCAACGCTGCACCCAGCGGGCACATGCTGCGTGAACAGGTGGACCTGGCGCCGATCCGGCGCTTCCTCAGCGGTGCCATGCTGCCGATCCTCGGCGACGACCCGCGCAGCGTCGATGGGCGCAAGGTGTTCAGCGCGGCGCCGCTCAAGGCGGGCGGCCAGCAGGCGGGCTTCCTGTATGTGGTGTTGCTCGGTGAAGCCCACGATGTGTACGACGCCAAGGATGCTACCGGCATGGCGTTGAAGATCGCATTGTGGTCCATCGGCCTGGTCGCCCTGCTCTGCCTGATGGCCGGCCTGATTGCCTTTGCCTGGATCACCCGGCCACTGCGCCAGCTCACCGACAAAGTCGGCCAGTTCGATATCAACGGCGCACCCAAACCTGCCGGACCGACTGCACCCGAGTTCAACAGCGGCGATGAAATCGCCGTGCTCGACCACGCCTTCGTGCAGATGGAAAACCGCCTCGGCGAACAATGGCGGGCCATCACCCACCAGGACCAGGAGCGCCGGGAAATGGTCGCCAATATCTCCCATGACCTGCGCACGCCGTTGGCCTCGCTCCACGGCTACCTGGAAACCCTGTCACTCAAGGATGCGAGCCTGAGCCCCGAAGAACGTCGCCGCTACCTGGGCATTGCCCTGGACCAGAGCCGCAAAGTCGGCGGCCTGGCCCAGTCGCTGCTGGAGCTGGTGCGCCTGGAGCACGGCTTTGTACAGCCGGTGATCGAAGGTTTTTCATTGCCTGACCTGGTGCAGGACATCTTCCAGAAATTCGAACTGACCGCCGAAGCCCGCGCCATCACGCTTACCGCGACCCTGCCACCGCAGGTGCCTACGGTGTTCGCTGACCTGGGCCTGATCGAACGGGTGCTGACCAACCTGCTGGATAACGCCTTGCGGCATACACCGGAGAACGGCGAAATCGAGGTGATCCTGTCACCCGAAACCCACGCCGTTGCCGTCACCGTCAGCGACAGCGGCCCGGGCATCGACGCCGAACTGCGCGAAGGCCTGTTCCTGCGGGCGTTCACCATCGGCGGCGCCCGTCGCGACGGCGGCCTGGGTTTGCGTATCGTGCACCGCATTTTGCAACTGCACGGGCGCAGCATTCGCCTGGTGGATCGCCCCGGCCGTGGGGCGACTTTCATGTTTTCCCTAGAAACCCGAGCATCAGCGCGTTGACCCGTTGCCCCTGCTCGTTCTGGATCCAGTGGCCACAGTTGGGCAGCACATGCTGCTCCAGGTGAGGCACTGAGTCCGGCATGCGCTTGAGCGTATGAGCCTCGAAGACCCCGACCGGGTCGCGGTCGCCGATCAGGAAGAGCGTGGGTTGCACCACCGGCTTGCCGGCCAGGTTTTCGGTGCGTTGCCAGTTGCGCTCGAAGTTGCGGTACCAGTTCAACGGCCCGCGAAACCCATGCTCGGCGAAGGTTTGCACGTAGATATCCAGATCCGTCTGGGAACACCATTGCGGCAAGGCGACTGGAGCCGCAACGCCTTCAAGCAACCGGGCATTCGCCGGTTTCCTCTGCAGGAACATGTCCTGATCCTGCATGAACAGGCGCAGGGTACGCTCGATATCGGCGTTCAATTCCTGCTCGGCCACTCCAGGTTCCTGGAAATACAGGATGTAGTTGAAGCGGTCGGCGTACAGCTCGCGCATGATTTCAATCACCGGCCGCCGTGCACGCCCGGCGAAAGGCACTGACATCGTGATCAAGCGCGCAACCCGCTCAGGTTCGAGCAATGCCAGGTGCCAGGCCACGACCGCGCCCCAGTCGTGGCCGACCATCACCACCTGCCCATGGCCAAAGTAATCCATGGCCTGCTGGATATCGCCACACAACGTCAGCAGATCATAATCGGCGACCTCGGCCGGCGAACTTGACTGGCCGTAGCCGCGCATTTGCGGGGCAAACACCCGATAGCCCGCCGCCGCCAGGGCAGGAATCTGCTCGCGCCAGGAATGCCAGCACTCCGGAAAACCGTGCAGCAGCCAGATCGGCGAGCCGTGCTCGGGGCCGGCTATGTGAACGCTTAACTCAATACCGTTGACGTGGATTAGTTGCTGGCTCATGGGCATAACCTTTTCGAAGGTGTTGCCCAGCGTGCAGCATGGCTTACACAGCCACCAGCATCATTGATGGCGGGAATAACTCATGCAACCGCCCACCAGCGTGGCAACAATTGACGTACCCGCGCTTCGTCGAAGCGGTCATCGATCAACATCACCACGCCACGGTCCTGCTGACTGCGGATCACCCTGCCCGCGGCCTGCACCACTTTCTGAATGCCGGGGTACAGGTAGGTGTAGTCGTAGCCCGCGCCGAAGATCGCGCCCATGCGCAGTTTCATCTGTTCATTCACCGGGTTGAGTTGGGGCAACCCCAGGGTGGCAATGAAGGCGCCGATCAAGCGGGCGCCGGGCAGGTCGATGCCTTCGCCGAAGGCGCCGCCAAGCACGGCAAAACCGATGCCCTGGCTGTGATCGGTGAATTGGTCGAGGAAGGCCTGGCGCTCAGCCTCGGCCATGCCGCGTGACTGTTGCCACAGCGCAATCTGCGGATGTCGCTCGGCCAGCAGCTGTGCCACCTGCTGCAGGTAATCGAAGCTTGAAAAAAACGCCAGGTAGTTGCCAGGTTGCTGCGTGTACTGGCGGGCGATCAGCTCAACGATAGGTTCCAGCGAGGCGTGGCGATGGACGAAACGCGTGGAGATTGCGTCGACGATGCGCACCTGCAACTGCTCGGCCTTGAACGGTGATTCCACATCGACCCACGCCGTGTCCGCCGGCAGGCCCAGCAAGTCGGCGTAGTAATGACGAGGGCTCAGCGTCGCGGAAAACAGCACACTGCTGCGGGCCGCGGTCAACCGTGGGCGGATGAACTCGGCGGGCACCACGTTGCGCAGGCACAGGGTCGAGCTGCTGCGCTTGCCGCTGAGCTGGCGCTTGCTGATGTCGAAAATGAAGTGTTCGTTGAACAGCTCGGCGACCTTGGCAAATTGCAGCACGTCGAAATAGAAGACTTGCAGGTCGCCACTCAGCGATTCGGGATGGTCGTTGAAATACTCGCCCATGCGGCTGGCGCACAGGCTCAGGGCCTGCAGCAGTTTTTCCGGGCGTGCGGCATAGGCCTGGTAGGGCGCGAGCTGGTCCTTGTGCAGCGCGTTCCACTCACGGTTGAGGCGCTGCAAGGGTTTTTTCAACGGCTCTGGAGCGGTGTCGCGCAGGGTCTTGAGGTGGTACTGGTCGAGGCTGGCGCTGTACATCGAGCGGGCCCGTTCGACCAGGTTGTGCGCTTCGTCCACCAGCACCGCCGCCCGCCATTGATTGAGCTGGGCCAGGCCGAACAGCATGGCGCCAAAGTCGAAATAATAGTTGTAATCGGCGACCACCAGGTCGGCCCAGCGCGCCATTTCCTGGCTCAGGTAGTAAGGGCAGACGCCATGGGCCAGCGCTACCTCGCGCAGGTTGCGCTGGTCCAGCAGGCGCAGCGTTGACGCGGCGCTGCGTGCGGCGGGCAAGCGGTCGTAAAAGCCCTTGGCCAAGGGGCAGGAATCGCCGTGACAGGCTTTGTCCAGGTGCTCGCAGGCCTTGTCCCGCGCCACCAGTTCCAATACGCGCACTGGCAAGCCGGGGCTGCTGGCTTGCAGCACTTGGGCGGCATCCAGGGCGAGTTTGCGGCCGGGGGTCTTGGCGGTCAGGAAGAACAGCTTGTCCAGTTGCTGGGGCGCCAGGGCCTTGAGCAACGGGAAAATCGTGCCGATGGTCTTGCCGATGCCGGTCGGCGCCTGGGCCATCAGGCAGCGGCCGGTGCTGACGGCCTTGTACACCGTTTCGGCAAGCGCGCGCTGGCCGGGACGGAAGCCTGCATGGGGGAACGCCAGGCTCTGCGCTGCGCTGTTGCGCGCGTCGCGGTGTGCCATTTCCTGCTGGGCCCAACCGAGGAACAGCGCGCATTGCTGGTTGAAGAACGGTTCCAGTTCGCTGGCTTGAAAACGCTGGGTGAGCAGCGTCTCGCCTTCGCCGACGATATCGAAGTACACCAGCGCCAGGTCGATCTCGGAAAGACCGAGTTTCTGGCACATCAACCAGCCATACACTTTGACCTGGGCCCAATGCAGTTGCCGGTGGTTGGCGGGCTGGGCGTCGAGGTCGCCGCGATAGGTCTTCACTTCTTCCAGACGGTTGGCGTCTGGGTCGTAGCCGTCTGCCCTGCCCCGCACCGTCAACTGCTGATACACACCCTCGAGCGCCACCTCATTCTGGTAGTGCTGGCTGCGCCGCGAGGCGACGGTGCGGTGGCCGACAATGCCTTCCTGGGCACTGGGCGACGGCGTGAAGCGCAGGTCCAGGTCACCGACCTTGGCCGTGAACTCACACAGTGCGCGCACGGCAACGCTGTAGCTCACGCGGACGCTGCCCAGCGCACATAGCAGACCGTCACCGGCATCTGGTATTCGCCGCAGAACTCCAGCCAGCGCAGTTGGTTGTCTTGCAGACGATCGCCGGGGCCCTTCACCTCGATCATGCGGTAGGTCTTTTGCGCGGGCCAGAACTGGATCAGGTCCGGCATGCCGGCGCGGTTGGCGCGGATATCCAGCAGCAACCGTTCAAACCAATAGCGCAGGTGTTCGGCGGGCAGGCAAGCCAAAGCCTGTTCCAGCAGTTCTTCGCTGAGTAGGTTCCAGAACACGAAAGGCGACTGGATGCCCCACTTTTCGGCATAGCGTTGGCGGATGGTGGTTTTGTAGCGCTCGTCCTGCAATTGCTCGAAACACGCGGCGAACAGCGGTGCGCGGCGTTGGTGGAAGTCTTCGCTGTGCAGGTCCGCCGGCCCGCGTTGGAACGGGTGGAAAAACGAACCCGGCAGCGGTGCGAAGATCACCTCCCAGCACAACAGGCCGAACAGCGAATTGATCAGGCCGTTTTCCACGTAGTGCACGGGCCCGTCGGGTTCGCTGAGGTGCGCCTGCACGCAGTACTCCACCGACATCAACGGGTCAGGTAGCGCGAGCGCCAGGTCCAGGCGCGTCACGGGCCGTGGCTTGACCTTGGGCAAGGCCGGCTCACCGAGCTTGCGCCGCAGGCGTGGCATGACACGCAACAGGTGTTGCTGCTCGGCGGCGCTTTCCGGGGCCTGTTGGGCAGCGCTCGCCAGGGCCATGGCTTGCACGTAGTCCTCCTGGCGCTCCAGCACACGGATCAACCGTGAACGTGCGCCGGGATAGGCGCAGGCGCGATAAATCCGTTCCGCCAACGCCAATTCGGCAGTGCGCTCGCAATACTGCCCCACTTGGAACAACAGCTTGGCCCGGCGCTTTTCCAACCAGGGGTTGTCGGTGTTCAGCGTGGCAATCGCAGCCAGTACATCCTCCAGTGCTTCACCAGCTTCAAAGGCCTGCTGGCATTGGTGCAGGAACAGAAACCCATGCACGTCGTCACGGCTGCGCAGGCCACGGGATTCGGCGCAGAACTCGACTTTTTCATAGGTGTAGATGCCCAGGTCCGCCAGCACGAACTCGGACCAGTCCTGATGCAAGTTGCCAAAGAACATCAGCCGCAGGCGATCGCACAGCTCCATCACGGTAAGGCTGTACAGCGTGTCGGTAAGGTCGGGGCACCAGTGGGCAAAGCAGCGGCGCTCAGTGAACTGCGCCGACAACCCTTCCAGCCAATCGGTTTTCTTGCCTTTGGGCTGGTCGATCCAGGGTTTGAACGCAGCGAGGATCTCGCCTTTCTGCAGCAAGGGGAACAGTTCTTCAAAAGCCAGCACGCATTCGTCGTCAACCCAACCCAGTGTAAGCAGTGGCCCGACCGCTGCCTGGGTGCAACCGATCTCGCCATAATTGAGCTTGCCCGCACGAAAATGCACGCCCTTGCGCATCACCATGCGCACCAATAACGCCTGGGACGCCTGCGGCAACCTGTCGAAATGCTGAATGAAATGCTGTTCGTCCGGGTCGAGCAGATCCGCATAGCGTTGCCCCAGCCAATGCAGGACCTGGCGGAAGTTATGCAGGTAATAGAGCGGTTCTTCGAGGGGATTGGCCATGGCGTGCAGCGATCAGATACTGGTTATGCATACAGAGTGCCGTCGCAAATGCCTGGTTGCAATCGGTAATAGATAAATGGCGCCTGCAACTTTTTGCATAAAAGTGATCAGATGGGGAAGTCGATGGCGTAACATTTGTCGCCCACGGCGTCTGGCGTGGGACTTTTCAAGGTTAAGGTAAGGGTTATGAACATGAAGAATTTGGGTCTGCCACTGGTTGCACTCACTTTTCTGGTAGTGGCCGGTTGCGCGACGCAAACCGTGGTAACGCTGCAAAATGGCACACAGTATTTGACCAAGGACACCCCAAACACCAAGACCGCCGACGGTTTCTACGAGTTCACCGATATCGCTGGCAAGCGTGTACGCGTCAAGGCCGACGACGTCGCCACCGTGCGCAAGGAAGACTGATACTCCCGGAGCGGGCTTGCTGTGGTGAGGAGACTTGTACCGACGCAAGTCCAATGGGGCTGCTTCGCAGGCCCAGCGCGGGGCAAGCCCGCTCACCACTGCAAGCCCGCTCACCACAACAAATCCCCCACCACAGCAAGCCCGCACATTTCAGTCCTAGCCGATCATTACCTCGCCCGACACCCCGCTCACCCCCACCAGCGTCACCGTATCCCCACCAACGCTGATCACCGTATCCCCGCCGTGTTCACGGTAATCCACACTCCCCTGTACATCCTTGAACACCAGCTTGTCGGTCGGCTGATAGCCGATCACCCGGTCCTGGCCAAAATGCCCGCTGAACAAAAAGGTGTTATGCCCGCTGTTGTCCCGGATCGTGTCGTTGCCCTTGCCGCCCTCGATAAAGTCCGCGCCCTTGCCGCCCTGGATCAGGTCGTTGCCGTCACTGCCAATGATGAAGGTATTGCCTTTATGCGGCTCGGCATTGCGGTTGAGGTCCTGCACCCAGGTGTTGGCACGCGCCGGGTCGGACAGGTTGGCGACGATGATCGTCGAGTCGCGGGTCATCTGCTCGTAGAACCCTGACTCGAGAATGCGCGTCATGCCATCGCCATAGCCGGTGGGCAGGTGCGAGATCCACGTCGGCAGGTTGGCGATGGAAAACGGCAGTACATTCCACAGCGTCGAGGCGTAGTGGTCGTTGAAGCTGACGATGTTGTCGGTGGTCGACTCATGGGGCTTGTCGTGCACACCCAGGGACGACAGGTTGAACGATGAGCCATCCAGCGCCCGGAACACCGGGTCGTTCTCGTAGCCGATATTCAGCACCTTGTCGCCGGCGCTCTGGGTGGGCGATGCGTAGGCCACGTAGTTGGCGTCCTTGTAGAAGCCGCTCCACGTGTTGCCGCTCAGGTCGGCCATGCTGTTGACCGCCAGGCCGCCCAGGCTATGGCCGCTGACCACCACATCCTTGCCGCTCAGGCCATGGGCGCTGGCGTAGTCAGCGACGTTCTTGAGCAAACCGCCAAAGGCTTCGCCGACGTAATTTTTTGCATAGTCCTTGGGGCCCAGCGCCGCAAGCAGGTCGCTGACCAGGTCGCCGATGGAGTCGCTGATCAGGGTTTCGCGAGGCCCGGAGGTGCCGCGAAAACCGATGCCGATTTCCAGCAGCTTGCCGGCGTCATCGTACTTGCCCAGCACCTCGACCTGGGCCGTGGTGTAGCCGGCCTTCTCGCCGAAGAACGTACCCCGTGCGTCGACTTTGCCGCCGTAGCCCAGTGTGGTGGCACTGATCGGCGTCCAACCGGCCTTTTGCACCGCCGCCAAGGCGGCTTTTTCCGAATCCGGGTTCCAGGGAATTCCGGGGATCACGCCCTGGGAATCCGTCCCCCCCAGCAGCGCCCCGACCAACGTGGCCGGCAAGCCCAGCCCCAAGCCATTGTGCTGATACCCCACGGCAAAGCCGTTATCCAGGTTGTGATAGGAATACAACGTAATCGCCATCGCATCCGCAAACAGCGCCTTGGAACCCTCGGTGCCCAGGTTTTTATAGTCAAACACGCCCATCTCGATCCCTCTCTTATTGTTGTCAAAACCCAAAATCAACGCCCAAAAGCCTCATCCACCTTGGCCAAGTCCGTATCCCGCAGGTTGCCCGCGTAGTAATGCAACTTGGTCCACGCCATCAGGTAGTCATACCGCGCCTGCGCCAGATCACGGCGGGTGCTGTACAGCTGCTGCTCGGCGTTCAACGCATCGAGGTTGACCCGCTCCCCGCCCAGTATGCTTTGCCTGGTCGACACCACCAGCGCCTCCGCCGACACCAGGGCCTTCTGATACGCCCGCAACTTGCTCACCCCCGACAGGCAGGCGCTGAACTGTCGACGCAGTTCGATCAGGGTTTCGCGGGTCTTGCCCTCAAGTTCGTACTCGGCCTGCTCCATGGCGCGGCTGGCCTGGCGGGTCGACGCCGAGATACCGCCACCGGCATACAGCGGCAGGCTGACTTCGACGCCGATGGTGTTGGTGTCATAGCGCTGGTTGTAGGTGTTGCCGCTGTCGGACTCCTGCTGGCGCGAGCTGGCGTACGCCGTGACCTTGGGCAAATGTCCTGCACGGTTGCGCTCCACTTCGTAACGCGCCACTTCCAGGGCCTGGCGCTGGGAGGCCAGCGTGGGGTTGTTGCTGATCGCCAGTTCATGCCAGGTGTCGTAGTTGGCCGGGGTCAGGGTGAACGCGGCAAAGCCCTGGTTCAGCGGCGCCAGGTCATCGATGTTGACGCTCTGCACGCCAATCAATGCGCCGAGTTCGCGCAAGGACGCGTCCTGCTCATCCAGGGCCTGGATTTCTTCGGCGGTGGCCAGCTCGTAGCGCGATTCGGCTTCCAGGATGTCGGTGCGAGTGCCCTCGCCCTGCAGGAACAGGTGGCGGTTTTGCTGGAACTGCTGCTCGAACGCCTTCTTCTTGGCGCGGGCGATGTCGATCTGGTCCTGGGCAAACAACGCCTGGGTGTAATAGCTCAACACCCGCACCAGCAGCGCCTGGCTTTTGTCGCGAAAGCTTTCATCGGCAAACAGCGCCTGGGCCACGCCTTTACGGTAGTTGGCGTAGGCCTCGTAGTCGAACAGTGGCTGTTGCAGGCTGAAGGTGGAGCCATAGCTGTTGTAGTTGCGGTCGTCGTGGTAGTTGCCACCGCGCCCGTCCGGCAAGGTGGCCTGGGAGTTGTTGCGGCCCTTGTTGTAGTTGTAGGACAGCTTGGGGAGCAGGCCGGCGCGGCCGATGGCGCGGTTTTCCAGGCCGGCGTCGCGCTCCTTGATGGCGCCGAGGAATACCGGGTCGTTGCGCAAGGCCTGCTCGTATACATCGAACGGGCCCATGGCGGCCTGGGCCGTGGTGCTGGTCAACAGCAAGGCGATAAACACGTACTTCATGTCTATTCCTCGGTCAACGCGGAGCCGGCGCGGTCGAGCAGCGGCTTGAACAGATAGTTGAGCAACGAGCGCTCCCCGGTGCGCACGAACATCTCGGCGGGCATGCCCGGTTTGATCACCAGGCCGTGGAGTTTTTCCAGTGCCGCGTCACTGACGGTGGTGCGCAGCACGTAATACGGTGCACCGGTTTTTTCATCGAGCATCTGGTCGGCGGAAATCAGGCTGACCTCCCCCGGCACACGCGGGGTGCGGCTCTGGTTGAAGGCGGTGAACAGGATATCGACCGGCAGGTGCGTGCCGACCTTGTCCACCAGGTGCACCGGCAAGTGCCCTTCCACTTCCAGGCGCGTGCCCTGGGGCACGATTTCCAGCAGGGTCTCACCGGCGCGCACCACGGCGCCCTCGGTGTGCACGCTGAGATTGACCGCGATGCCGTCCGCTGGCGCGTTGATTTCGCTGTGTTGCAGGTCGAACCCGGCCGAGGTGAGCTGCTGTTCCAGGGTCAGGCTGCGCAGTTGCGCGTCGGCCAGTTGACTGCGCACTTCCTTCTGGTATTCCTCGCTGTGCTGCTGCAGTTTCAGGCGCGATTCGAGGATGCCCTGCTCCACGCGGCCACTTTCACCGGTGTTCTGCGCCAGGTCTTGCTGCACCTGGGACAACTGTCGCTGATACTCCATCAGGCGGTTGCGCGGGATGTAGCCGTTGTCGGCCAAGGGCTGCAGGTTGCTCAGTTGGTCGCGCAGGGACTGGGCCTGGGCGGTCAGGTCGCTGCGGGCACGGCGCATGCCCCCCAACTGCGCGGTGGCGCCGTCGATGTTGGCGCGGATACCGGCCTGCTCGCGGGCAAACGCTTCGCGACGGCTGCTGAACAACTGGCGCTGGCCTTCCAGCACCAAGGCCAGGGCCGGGTCGGGATTGGCGCTCAGCTCAGCGGGAAAGCTCACGCTGGCATGGTTGTCGCGCTCGCTCTGCCAGCGCGCCACGCTGGCCCAGGCCATGCGGTACTGGGCTTGCAGGGACTGCACGTCGGCCTGGTGCTGGGTCTGGTCGAGACGAAACAGCGGCTGGCCTTGCTTCACCAGCTCACCCTCCTTCACCAGGATCCGACTGACCACGCCAGGACTGAGGGTCTGCACCGCCTTGCGCTTGCCCGACACCACCACCGTGCCCTGTACCGGAATACCCTGGTCCAGCGGCGCCAGGCTGGCCCACAGGAAAAACCCACCGGCGCCGACCACGGTCAGCAACCAACCCATACGCGCGAAAAACCGTGCGTCATGTCGCTCAACAATCATGCCGAAGTCCTTACTACGTGACGCAAAACCAAGGAGCGAGCGTGCTCGCGAAAAACGCCCAGACACCGCGTAAACACATTCAGAGCGCGTCATCGTTAACGACCTTCGCGAGCAAGCTCGCTCCGACCCTGCGACGGTTGCTCGCGCTGACCGGACAACGCCCGCAGCACCTCCTGGCTCGGCCCGAACGCCTGCAGGCGCCCTTCGTTGAGCACCATCAACTTGTCGGCCTGGGCCAACGCCGCAGAACGATGGGTCACCAGCACCACGCTGCTGCCCTGGGCTTTCATCTGCACGATGGCGCTGGCCAGCGCAGCTTCGCCAACGGTGTCGAGGTTGGAGTTGGGTTCATCCAGCACGATCAGGCGCGGCCCGCCGTACAGGGCACGCGCCAACGCCACCCGTTGTTTCTGGCCACCAGACAGGCCGCCACCGTTGTCACCCAGCACCGTGTCGTAGCCCTGGGGCAAGCGCAGGATCAGTTCATGCACGCCAGCCTGCTGCGCGGCACGCACCACCTGCTCGGGGTCGGCCTCGCGAAAGCGTGCGATGTTGTCGGCGATGCTGCCGCTGAACAGTTCGATGTCCTGGGGCAAGTAACCGATGTGCGGGCCCAGGTCGTTGCGGTCCCAGCGGTGAATGTCCGCGCCATCCAGGCGTACGGTGCCGGCCAGCGTCGGCCACACCCCCACCAGCACGCGGGCGAGAGTCGATTTGCCCGAACCCGACGCCCCCAGAACGCCAAGCACTTCACCGGCGCCCAGGTTGAAACTGACCTGCTGCAGGGTCGCCACACGCCGCCCGGGCGGGCCGGCACTGACCTGTTCGAAACTGACCTGGCCCTTGGGCGCCGGCAGTTTCATCCGCTCGACCTCCGGGGGGAACTCGCGCAGCAAGTCGTCCAGGCGCTGGTAGGCCAGCTTGGCCGAACTCCATTGCTTCCACACCGCGATCAACTGGTCGATAGGGCTGAGCACCCGGCCCATCAGGATGGAACCGGCGATCATCATCCCGGCGGTCATATCGCCCTTGATCACCAGCAAGGCGCCCAGGCCCAGCACCAGCGATTGCAGGCACAGGCGCAGGGATTTGCTCAGGGAGGTAATCACCGAGCCGGTGTCGCTGGCCTTGTTCTGCAGGCCGAGAAACTGCGAATGCAGCGCGAACCAACGCTCACGCAGCGCGCCAAGCATGCCCATGGCCTGAATGGTCTCGGCATTGTGCAAGTGGCTGGTGGCCAGTTGCGTGGATTGCTGGGCGTACCCACTGGCTTCGCCCAACGGCTTTTTGGTCAGGTATTCATTCAGGCAGGCCAGGCCGATCAGCAGCACCGCGCCGGCCGTGGCCAACACGCCCAGCCACACGTTGAACAGAAAAATCACCAACAGATAGATGGGAAACCACGGCGCATCGAAAAACGCGAACAGCGCAGGCCCGGTGATGAACTGGCGAATATGGGTCAAATCACCCAGGGACTGCCCGGCATGCCCCTGTCCGCGTTGCAGGTTGCGCTCGAACGCGGCCTTGTACACGCGCAAGTTGAAGCGTCGCTCCAGTTGGCTGCCGATGCGGATCACGATAAAGCTGCGGATCACCTCCAGCAGGCCGATAAAGGCAAAGAAGCCGACGACCATCAGCGTCAACATCACCAGGGTGGTTTCATTCTGGGAGGACAGCACGCGGTCATACACTTGCAGCATGTAAATCGATGGCACCAGCATCAACACATTAATCAACGCGGTGAAACAGCCAATGCTGATCAAAATACGCTTGTATTCGCCCAGCGCCTTGAATAACGGCGCAACGACCGGGGACTTTGCCATAGTGTCTGATCTTCCATGAACCAAATTGCGCGCAAGAGTTGCCCCAACCCCGAACCACGGAGCGGCCAACTAATAAAATCAAGTTATAAACTTATAACGACAACTAAGGTATGCGTTGCAATACAACTTCAAGGCCTGTGGGGGTACGGCCTTTATATTCACCTTCTTTCTGCCGATTGAGGTGGGTAATCCCGCTGCCTTCGGCATTCATCAGCCAGATACCGTCCGGCGTCGGCGTCCAACTCAGGGGCTTGGCGCCCAACCAGTGCGCCACACACGCCACGTCGCCACCCAAGGCATTGGCCTGCTCCAACAGGTCCAGCGCGCACACCTGATCCTGCTGGTGCAGTTGCCAGTGACCGGCCAACTGGGCGGTGGTGGGTAATACAAGACTGCTCGCCATTGCGTGGGCTCCTGCCGACACGAACATCACCTGCAACACGCAGGCGATTACATTGAAAAAACGCTGCATCTTCATGCTCCATCCCTGAAGCGCGGCGCCGAAGCGCCGCGCCCGTGCATCACGCCACGATGTCGCTGACCGCTGCCTGGCCGACGGTGGTGACGAGGAAATCCGCCACGCCGTGACCGGAGAAGTCCACTGCCAGAGTGCCCAGGTTGGTACCTGCGGCATAGGTCAGTACAGCATCGCCGGCATGCCCGGTGAAGGCATTGACGAAAGTCAGGCCAGCCCCCTTGGTGATGCCGCTGAGGTCGATCTTGTCCGAACCGGAGGCAAAGTCAAAGATCTTGTCCGCCGCCCCAGGCTTGGAGTCGGAACTGGCACCGAACACAAAGGTGTCGTTGCCCGCGCCGCCCCACAGTTGATCCGCCCCGCCGCCGCCGTAGATCAGGTCGTTGCCGGCCCCGCCCTTGATGACGTTGGCTGCGTTATTGCCAATGATCAGATCATTGCCCGCGCCGCCAAAGGCGTTCTCGATGGTCACGCCCTTGGCGATGGACACGTTGCCCACCAGGCCGCCAACGTCGGAGAACGACGCTTCATTGAGGTTGATCTTCTGGTTCTGGGTGAAGCCGGAGAAGTCCAGGGTGTCGTTGCCACCGCCGTCCCACACCGAAAACACCAGCTTGTCGGCATTGGAGGTGGCGCTGAGGAAATCACGCCCGGTGTTGGAGTTGAACCCGTAGGTGGTGTCACCGGCGCGGGTGTTGTAGTTGGCGCCGTAGAGCTTCTGGATCGCCGCGATGTCGTCGATCAGCGGACCAGAAGCATAGGCCTCGACCCCGCCTTTGCTGAAGTTCTGGTTGGTGTTGCTCTCGCTCCAGTAGCTCATGACGCTGTAGCCGCGCGTGTCCTGTCCATAGTCCGCGTCGTTGTAGGAAGGGTTGCCGGTCCCGGCGTTGTAGTCGCCAGGGTGGTCCAGGCCCAGGGTATGCCCGATTTCGTGGGTCAGCGTCTGCCGGCCGTAGTTGTTGAGGTCCGGCGTCTTGTTTGGCGTGTAGCTGCTGTTGGTCAAGTACCATGAGGTGCCGTCCAGGCCACTTTGGTGATACTTGTCGTTGGTGCCCGGCAGGTAGGCAAACGCGGCCGCGCCGTCCTGGCCCCCGCTGTAGTTGCCGAAGGTCATGTGGAAGTCACCGCCCGAGGCTTTCTCGGTGAAGGTCACATTGGCCACATCCGCCCAGGATTGCATGGCCAATACGGCCTGTGCTTTCTGCTGGGTGTTGAACTGGCTGAACCCGGTGATGCCATGTTTGTTCATGGTTGCCGAGGACGCCGAGGTGAGAAAGGTGTAAGTCAGATCGATCTTGCCGTTGCCATCCACGTCGCGATAGGCCGCATTTTCACGCAACAGGTGGTCAGCCGCCTGGTCCACGGAAAACGAGGGTTTACCGTTGACCGTGAGGTTGCCGCCACGGTCATACAGATGGCTGAAGCTATCGATTTGCGCGTAAGCGGTGCTGGCTTGCGCCGCCGACACGATAGCCTTGTCTTTTACTTTTGACATAAACGTACTTCCTTGTTTGCAAGTGCATCAGTCTTTGGTCGATAGGAACCCCGCGGGCGAGATCGTCCTATCACTCGCCTCTTTTGAAGGCGTAAGAAAACTGACACAACTTGAAATCTTTCGTCTACATCTTTTCCAGCACTAAAAACGCCCACCCAACAACTTGAGTAAGTGCAAGTCCGTGTTCATTGGGCAGGGTTGCTGTTGTCCGACAAAAAACAACCCTCACTTATTTAAATATTAAATAGCGCTAACGTTTTCCAAGTTGCCTGACGCGGGCAATTAATGGATCCAATATATTGGCAGGGTGTCATTGGCAACATTAAACAGCCATTACTTGTATCAATAACTTCGGCCACTTTTTATGACCGTGAGACACTCCAGCCGGTCTTGCGCAGCGCCGACAACAGCGTGTCGGCGTCCAGCCCTGGCACGAGCACGCCCCGGTCAGTGAGCATGTCTTCCCCCGCCAGGATCGCGTTGATGATTGCTTCTTCGACCGCCTCCGCCGCGGCGCTGAACAGCGGCGAGATATGGTCGTTGTTGACCATCTGCAACGCGCTGCTGAACGGCAGGCCCTTGCGCCCGTAATCTGCCGGTGGCAAATCCTGGTTGCCGGTGGCGAAGGCCAGGAACAGATCGCCGCTGGAGTCCTCGGTTCCGCCGCCGGTACGGGCGATACCGATCGATGCGCGTTGCGCCAGGCGCTGGCACTGGTGCGGCAACAGCGGCGCGTCGGTGGCCAGGATCACCACGATCGAGCCCATGCCCGGTGTGCCGTGCTCGGCAAAGGGCGACGGGATCTCCAGCAAGTGGCGCCCCACCGGGTAGCCATCCACCCGCAGTTCCTGGCGCTTGCCGTGGTTGGCCTGCACCAGCACGCCGACGGTCCAGCCGCCCTGCTCCGCCGGCAAGCGCCGCGATGCGCTGCCAATGCCACCCTTGAACTCATGGCAGATCATGCCAGTGCCGCCGCCTACCGCACCTTCCTGCACCGGGCCGGCCTCGGCGTTGTCCACGGCTTCGCGCACCTGCGCCGGGCCGACGTGCTGGCCCCAGATATCGTTAAGCAGGCCGTCGTAGGTTTCCATCACCACCGGCATGCACCAGTACACCGCCGGATCCGCCAGGCGCTCGCGCTCCAGGGCAATCAGGCTGTCGCGCACAATGCCGATGCTGTGGGTGTTGGTGATGGCCAGCGGCGTGGTCAGCAACCCCGCCTCGCTGATCCACTCAAGGCCGGTGGCGTCACCGTTGCCATTGAGCACGTGGTAACCGGCGAAGCACGGTTGCAGCCGCGCCGCCCCCGCACGCGGCTGGATCACACTGACACCGGTACGCACCTGCTTGCCATCGATACACGTCTTGAGCGTGCTGTGACCGACCCGAACGCCGGGCACGTCGGTGATGGCGTTCCATTCTCCGGGCGTGCCCAGCCCCAACGTGATGCCCAATTGACGTGCGCGCATAACCACTCCTTACAATTTCTGAAAGACCGGACTCGACCGGCCACTGATGCAATACAGGATTACCGACAGGGCCAGCAGGCCGATGATGATCATGATGTCCCGCACCGAGGCGGCCGCCACCAGGGTGACCAACAGGTAACCGGCGCCGAGTACCGCGAGCAGCGCCGGCAGCGGCCACAACGGCATGCGATAGGGATGCTCGCGGTCGCGCAGCAGCACCCGGCTCATCAATGCGCTCAACGCCACCACCAGGTACACCAGTATGATCAGCAGCACGCTGAACGACGTCAGGTCGGCCAGGTTGGAACTGAAACTCAGCAGCGCCGAAGGCACCGCCAGGAACAGCGTAGCCAACCAGGGCGACTCCCAGCGTGGGTGAATGCGGGTGAAGAGTTTGTTGATGCTCGGCGTCCACAGCGCATCACGCCCACTGCTGAACACGACGCGGCCGATCTGGATCACAATCGCCACAATCGCGTTGAACACCGACAGGAAGATCCCGGCGCTGACCAGCCGCGACAAGGTTTCATTGCCATGGCTGCTCAACAGGTAGCCGATGGGGTCCGGGCTGCTGATCATCGCGCTCAGGGAGGGCGCGCCGATCAACAGTGCGGTGATCGGCACCAGTTCGATGATCACCACCAGGCCCAGGGACCACAGCACCGCCTTGTGCACGCCTTTGCCGCCGCACTTCATGTCTTCGGCCAGCAACACCGCCGGGCCATAGCCGTTATAGGAAAACAGGCCGATGCCTACCGCGCCGATCACCAGGGCCCACGGCGCCAGGTGCAGCACGCCGTTTTCGACGATCTGCGGCTGGAACAGCACGCTGGCCGGCTGCACCGGGTTGCCGAAGCCGATCACCACGATCACCAGCAACGCGGCGATTTCCAGCAGCAGACAAGTGCCGGTGATCCAGGCATTGAGTTTGATATTGAGGATGCCCAGGGCGTAACTGCACACCACGATCACCAGGGCGACGGTCTGGGAGTCGAACTTCGTGCCGAGGGCATTGTTCAGGTAGGTCGCCGCGCCGGTAGCCAGTACCGGTGGAATAAACAGCAACATCACCAGCACCGTCAGGAACGTCGCATAGCCGGCCATGCCACCGAACACGCGCTTGGCGTACACGTACTCACCGCCTGCGCTGTTGTGGGCACGGCCGAGTTCGGCGTAGCAAAAGGCAAACATCAGCGCGAGCAGGCCGGCCATCACAAACGCCAGGAACACGCCGCTGCCGGCCTGCTGGATGGCAAAGGGCGCGATCACAAACACGGAACTGGCCGGCGTCACCGCCGACACGGTGATGGCCACCACATCGAAGACACTCAAGGTGGGTTTCAGCACGCCGTCGGGCGTGGGGGAAGTGCTCATATCGTTATCCTCTGTCGTTGTTCTTGGTGTGAGGCAGAAACGAAAAGTCTGAGAGGCACGGGATATGTTTCCCGCTGAATGATGGCGAAGATAAACATTGGGTTTATGTCAGCCAATTCCCCTATTGGCGTACTCCCCTTGACGCCATCCGGCAAAAGCCGAACCCTTGGTCGATCTTTTGCTGGCGGGAGCCTGTCACATGAGCCTGTTTCGAGAGGTCGGGATGCACGCCGGCCTGGGCCGCACCGTCGCGCAAATCGGTACCGAACGCTTCTGGAAACAGCTGGTGCTGTTGTTGCACCAGTGCCTGCCCTTCGATAACGCCCTGGCGATCTTCTACCCCCTGGACGGCCCGCCCCAGGCGCTGGAGGAGTACGACGCCCAGCCCAGCAGCAAACCGGCGTCGATGCTGGTTTACCTCAATGGCTTGTATTTGCTCGACCCGTTTTTCCAGGCGTGCCGCGAGGGGTATGCCAGCGGTGTGTACCGCCTGGAGGAAGTGGCCCCGGATCATTTTCGCCAGAGCGAGTACTTCCTCAATTACTTCCACGACAACGTGCTGGAAGACGAAGTGCAATTCATTCTGCAATTGCCTGGCGCGGGGACTTTGTCGTTGTCATTGGGCATGCAGCGGCGTTTCAACTTTGAAGAGACCGGGCTGATGACCACCGTGGCCGCCTGGGTATTGCCGCTGATGCAGCAACACTGGCAGCAAAGCACCCAACGTGCGCCAGCGATGGACAGCCAGATCAGGGATGCGTTGAGCCAGTTCGGCTGTGGCGTGCTGTCGGACCGCGAACTGGAAATTGCCCGCCTGGTGCTGCGCGGGTTTTCGTCCAAGGCCATGGCCGAACGCCTGAACATCTCGCCGGACACCGTGAAGGTGCACCGTCGGCACTTGTACGCCAAGCTGGATATCTCGTCACAGCCGGAGCTGTTTTCGTTGTTTATCCAGTCGCTGGGGCATGACCTGGAAAATCCCTGAGCCGTGTGTGGGCTGTTGTGGCGAGCGGGCTAGTTGTGGAAAACGGGCTTGCTGTGGCGAGCGGGCTTGTTGTGGGAAACGGGCTTGTTGTGGTGAGCGGGCTTGCCCGCGTTGGGGCGCGAAGCGGCCCTAAAACCCAACTCCGCGGTTTATCTGGATAACCGCGGTGGTCTGATTGGGGCTGCTGCGCAGCCCAGCGCGGGGCAAGCCCGCTCACCACAACAGCGGGCGCCATTTACATCTGGCCTTCAACGCCCCGTACGAATGGTGTTCCACACACGGGTACGCACCCGGTCGATGTTCAGCGGCATCGCTTCCAGCGCGAACAGCTTGCCCATCATCTCGGGGCTCGGGTAGACCTTGGTGTCGACCTTGATCGCCGGGTCCACCAGGCTGTCGGCAGCTTGGTTGCCGTTGGCGTAATGCACGTAGTTGGTGATGCTGGCCATCACTTCCGGGCGCAACAGGTAGTTCATGAACGCGTAGCCGGCTTTCTCGTTGGGCGCATCGGCGGGCATGGCGACCATGTCGAACCAGATCGCGGCGCCTTCCTTGGGAATGTTGTAGCCGATGTTCACGCCGTTCTTGGCTTCCTTGGCGCGGCTTTCAGCCTGCAGGATGTCGCCAGAGAAACCGACCGCCACGCAGATGTCGCCGTTGGCCAGGTCTGCGGTGTATTTCGAGGAGTGGAAGTACGCCACATACGGTCGCACTTTCATCAGCAGGTCTTCAGCCTTTTTGTAGTCCTCGGGCTTCTTGCTGTGGTGCGGCAAGCCCAGGTAGTTGAGCGCGGCCGGCAACAGCTCCGGGCCGTTATCCAGAATCGCCACCCCACATTTCTGCAGCTTGGCCATGTTCTCCGGCTTGAAGATCAGGTCCCAGGAATCGACCGGCGCGTTGTCGCCCAGCACCGCCTTGACCTTGTCGATGTTGTAGCCGATGCCGGTGCTGCCCCACAGGTACGGGAAGCCATGGGCATTGCCCGGGTCGTTGTTTTCCAGGGCCTTGAGCAGCACCGGGTTGAGGTTCTTCCAGTTGGGCAACTGGCTCTTGTCGAGCTTCTTCAGCGCGCCGCCCTGGATCTGCCGGGCCATGAAATGGTTGGACGGGAACACCACGTCGTAGCCGGATTTACCGGTCATCAACTTGCCGTCGAGGGTTTCATTGCTGTCGTACACGTCGTAGGTGAAACCGATGCCGGTTTCTTTCTGGAAGTTCTTGGTGGTGTCCGGCGCAATGTAGTCCGACCAGTTGTAAATTTTCACCGTCTCGGCGGCCTGGCTGATAGAGGCCACCAACATCAAGGGCAACAGGGCAATGGCTTTCATGGTTCGATTTCCTGGCGGTTTTAGGGCTGTTTTTATGGCAGGCGATCAAGGATCAAAGCGTTACAGAATCAATACGTAGGTCTTGCGCACGGTCTCCTGGATATCCCAGATGCCGGTGCTGTTGGCCGGCAACATCAGTGCATCGCCGGCTTCTATGTGGACGACTTCACCGTTGTCCGGGGTGAAGGTGCAGCGGCCCTGGATAAAGTGGCAAAACTCCTGGGATTTGATCTGCCGACGCCAGCGACCCGGGGTGCATTCCCAGATGCCAGTCTCGACGCCGTCGTGGCGCTCGACACTCAAGGTCGACGCGACGGCAATGGGCTCGCCCAGCGGCACGGCAACGGGCGACGAGTCCGGCAGGTGGGCGTTCAGCGTGTCTTTGAATTGAGTGATGCTCATGGGTTTTCCCGTGTGAGTGAAACGACTTAGTGCATGAAGCCTTCCATGAACCCGGCCACGCCGGTCGCCAGTTTGCGGCGCCAAGGGGCGGTGTTGGGGTTGGCTAGCACCTGGTCTTCATGGACGAAACTGCGAATGATCGCGTTGTAGCCCAACCAGCGGCAGGGCTCTGGCTCCCAGGGCTTGAGCGCCTCCAGGCCGCGTTCACGGATCACCCAGGGCTGGTGGATCAGCGGCGTGTCGTGGCCGAGGATCAGATCGGCCAGGGTGCGCCCGCCCAGGTTGGTGGCCCCCACGCCCTCCCCGCCGTAACCGCCGGACAGCGCGATGCCGGTCTTGTGATCACAGAGCATGTGCGGCCGGAACTGACGCGACATGCCAAGGTTGCCGCCCCAGGAATGGGTAATCTTCACGTTCTTGAGCTGTGGGAACAGCTCACTGAACAGGTAGCGACGCAGTTCCACTTCGCTGTCGGTCAAGTCGAAGTTGTGGCGCAACTTCCCGGCAAACTGGTAACCGCCGCGCGCACCGAACACCAGGCGGTTATCCGCCGAACGCTGGCCGTAGGTGACCTGGCGGCTGCTTTCGCCAAAGGCCTGGCCGTGGCTGAGGCCGATCTCATCCCAGGTACTGGCCGGCAACGGTTCGGTGGCGACGATCAGGCTTTGCACCGGCAGTTGGTAGCGGCCCAGCAGTGGCAAGGTATTGGCGTAGCCCTCCACGGCCGGCACCACGCAGGCGGCCCGGACGCTGGCCTTGGCGGTGCGCAGGCTGCCGGATTGCCAGTGGCTGACCGGGCTGTTTTCGTAAATCGTCACACCCATGCGCTCCACCGCACGCGCCAGGCCGCGCACCAGCTTGGCGGGGTTGATGGTGGCGACGTGAGGCGCATAAATGCCGCCATAGGGCTTGGCGATGCGGATCTGTTCGGCCAGTTGCTGCGGGCCGAGCCAGCGGTAGTCGGCTTCGGTCAGGCCCTGGGCGTAGAGTTTGTCCAGGTAGCGGCGCAGGCTGCCTTCCTGCTCGGGATAACGCGCAGCGCAGTACAGGGCGCCGCCCTTGCGGTAGTCGCAGTCGATGCCCTCACGTTGCAGGACCTGGGCCACTTCGTCGGGGATGGCGTGCAGCAGGTCAAACGAGGCGCGGCGCTGCTCGGGATTGAGGCCGGCGAGCAAGCGGTCCTCACCCAGCAGGTTGCCCATCAGCCAGCCGCCGTTGCGGCCCGATGCGCCAAAGCCGGCGGTTTGCGCTTCGATGATGGCGATTTTCAGCTCGGGGGCCTGGCGTTTCAGGTAGTACGCGGTCCACAGCCCGGTGTAACCGGCGCCGATGATGGCCACGTTGACGTCCAAGTCATGCTCCAGCGCCGGCCGCGCTTGCAGCGGGTCGTCCAGTTGGTCCATCCATAAACTGATAGTGCGCCATGCCGGCATGCCAGGTTCCCCTACCTCGTTTCGATAGGGTCGATCCTAGAGCGCGCGGTTATGGGCTGTCTTGCGCGCGTGCACGCAGAGAAATTTGTTTGACGTAAGCCTTGGGCGACTGGCCCGTGTGCTGGCGAAATGCGCTGTAGAACGCCGACAGCGAGTTGAAGCCTGCGGCAAACGCCAGGTCGTCGATTTTTATCGGCGGCCGGGCTTTGTCCAGCGCGGCCAGCAAATGCTGGAGCCGTGCCTGGTTCACATAGCGATAGAAGCTCTGCCCCAGCACCTGGTTCAGCAGGTAGGAAATCTGATTGCGGCTGTAGCCACATTCCCTGGAAACCCGCTGCAGGTCCAACTCCGGGTCCAGATAAGGTTGTTTGCGTTCGAAATATTGCTGCAGGTCATTGGCCATGTGCCCCAATTGCTGGGGCGACAGGCCCAGGCGGCTGACCGAAGGCCGTGCGGCCTGGGCTGGCTGTTCATGCACCAGGGAGGCGTACTCGTTGACCCGCCAGATCAACCCGTCGCGCACGGTGATGGCTTCGCTGGTGCGGAACGACACCAGGCCCTGGCCACCGCGCAAGGTAATGCGGTACTGGATGAACGCGGTGTCGCCATCGGCGCGGATACGGTCACTGTGCTCGATCGCCTCGTCGGCCCCGCGGGGCATGCTGGCTTGCAGGTAGTCGCGCAATTCGGCGAAACCGACCACACGGTTCTGGAAGAAGTCGTGGTACTGGATGTCCGGGTGGTAGTAGGACATCACGCCCTCCAGGTCCCGATGGCGCCAACACAGGTGGTGGCGCAGCACCAACTCGCGTGTGGCGTGGGATTGCTGGGCGTCATCGTCGGCTGCGATGTCTGGCATGGAAGGCTCTGTGGCGGGTAAACGGTGGAGATTGCCGAATTTTCTCGGGGCCTTCAATGGCCAATTGACAGTTCCGACTACTGGCCTTTTGCCCGAGCCCAAGTAGGACGTGACCCACATCAAGCTAATTGAACACAACCGCCGAACGGGGCAAAAAATTCACCTTGCGGTTACGAACGAATGCTACTTTTAAACTCTCCGACGCCACGACCAGTGACGGTCATGGCCCCCTGCCACGAGCTAAAGGAAGCGCTCAATGAACAAGGTGGGCAACATGAACAAAGTGACGTTCCCCAACGCCTGCCAGCTGATGCGCTGGCATTTTCATCCGATGGGTTTCGAGGGCAGCATGGATGCACCCGGCAGCATGATCGCCCGCTTGTTCGACCGCGCCAGCGGCGAGACGCTGATTGCCATCGCCGGCATTCCCTGCGCCACGGTGATGAATGCGGCCGATGTGGAGCGGATTATCGAGGCGGTGGAGGATGAGTTGGCGTCGTTCGTGCCGCCGGTGTCCTTGCGGGCCTGACCCCACCCTATCAAACAATGGATTTCTCATGCAGGCGCTGTCTGCTGTGGTGAGCAGGCTTGCCCTGCGCTGGGCTGCGAAGCAGCCCCATCAGATCTGCGCTGCCCCCCTCACCACGACAAGCCCGCTCCCCCACAAGATCCCGTGCTCCCTCAGTTGCGTTGGTCATCGAAGAAGGCTTTCCTGCCATCGACCCGCTCCGACGCCCTGGGCACATTCGCTGCCGGGCCTTCGGGCTTTTCCACGTACCAGTAGCAATGGCTCACCGCACGGGTAATGCCCACGTAGGCCAGGCGCAACACCTCATCCTTTTGCGCATTGTCGTAGGGCTCGTTGTCGCCGTCCTTGCCCAGGCCCGCCATGCGGTACACCTGGTTCTTGTAGGGCGAACTGGTCACGTGCTGGCAATCCCCCAGCAGAAATACCGCGTCGGCCTGCAGTCCCTTGGCACTGTGGTAGGTCAGTTGCTTCAGCCTGCGTGCCGGGGGCGGCAAGCTAGAATCCACATTAACTACAGACTGAATATGCTCTTGAATCAGTAACTTATCGCTACTTTTTCGATACAGCATCAACACCGAATCACCGCGCTGGTAATGCTCCAGCAACTGCCGCCCCAATGCCGCGTCGTCACGCTCCAGCACTTTCACCGCCACCAAATCCTTGGGCGCCCCACTGGCCTTGGCCTTCTTGCCAGGGATCGCCGGCGCGGCGCGCACGATGTGCTCGGCGGCGTCGATGATGTGCTGGTGGCTGCGATAGTTCTCGCCCAGCATCACGCGGGTAGTGGCAGGTGACGGGAATTCCTGGTTGAACGCCATGAAGTACTTGGGCGAGCTCCCGCGCCAACCGTAGATCGACTGCCAGTCATCCCCCACGCATAGCAGCGATGAGCGCTGGGCGCCACGCCCGACATGCATCGCCGGGCCACGGCTGCGGATTTCGCGCAGGCTGGCGCGGATCCACGAGACGATCTGTGGCGACACGTCCTGAAACTCGTCGATCATCAAGTGCGACAGCGGCCGTAACAGCGGATCGCTGAGCAGCTTGAGGTTTTCCGGGGTGTTTTCGCCGAACAGCGAGAACATGCGGTTGTAGGTCATGATCGGTGGCGACTGGTCCAGCAGGTGATCTTCCAGGGCTTTCCAGAAGATACTCAGGGCTTCGAAGAAGAAACGGTCCGTGTCGTCCTTGGCGAAGCTCATTTGCCCAACTGCAGTGGGCACGTCGAGCCCCAGGTTTTCGATAAACCCAGCCGCCATGACGAAGCTGTCCAGCAACGGCGCCGAGGCCAGCTCGCCTTTGACCTTGTAATCAAAGCCAGGCCCGGCAGCGGCATCGCCGGCCAAACTGCTCAAAAGCCGCTTTGATGCTTCATAACTATCGAGCCATATCAGTGGTTTACGGCAGAAAGCTTGAAACAAGGTGCGCTTTACCGCCCATTCTGCGCGCACGGACAATTTCGAGTTTGGCCGGCTGATCTGGGCGTTCTCCCTTGAGTCGAAGCCCAGCACCACCCAGGCGTCCAGCGCCGGTATGTAGCCATGGCAGTGAAACTGCGCACCGTTGATTTCCAGGGCCTGGCGATTGGGCTCGATGCCCTTGATCGGCCAGGCGCCCGCACGGAACCACAAGTCCTCGATCACATCGCAGAGTTCTTCGTCCCGCTTGGCCGCCAGTTCGGTCACGGCCACGCGTTTTTGCACATCGGGATGATCGCGCTCCAGCTCCTTGAGCTGCAAGCCATGGCGTGCCAGCGGCGCTATCAGCTCGCGAAAACGCGCATGCTGCCCGTACAAGCGGTGATAACAGGCATTCATCTGCTGGCGCTGGGCATCATTGATACGCAGGTCGAAGGGGTTGCTGTCCGCGTCTTCAAACCCTGCGCTCAGGTTCTCGAACGCCTGCAGGCGCTCGAAGCCCGGCAAGCTGCGGACCATGGGCAAAATGCGCGAGTGAAAGGTTCGCACCACGGCCTGCGCTTCTTTCAGGCCAAGGGGTTGGCCCCACAGGCTGAGAATTTCCATGAGCTTGTTGATGAAGTCCTTGCGCGACTCACGGGTAAAGGTCACCACGGTCATCGAGCTGAGTTCGAAGCCCAGGTAATGGGTGAGCAGCAAGATTCGCAGCACCAAGGAGGTGGATTTACCCGCACCGGCGCCGGCAATCACTGAGGTCGAGGGCGTATCGCTGAAGATCATCTTCCACTGCGCCGCGCTGGGCTGGGCGTGGAGCGGCAGCAAACGCGCAACGTCGGCCTTGATGCGCTTCTTCAACTCGGCGGTGAGTGGCAGGCGCCAATCATCGAACAGACTGTCATCCACACCCGGTGCGCGGTGCTCATCCGGGCGGAAGTCACGGATCAACAGAACCTGCCGACCTTCCTCGATGCCATCGGCCTTGCCCTCGCGATAGCCGTACTCCACGCCCGCCTCGTGCCCACTGCGAAAACCGTCGGCCTGCCCGTGCAACCACGAAAATCGGTGCTGGGCGCGCAACCGGGTCAGGCCATGGCCAAACAGGCGCGCAGCCAGGCGTTTCAAGAGTGGCATTTCAGCCAGAGGGCGCAGTTCGGGGGGAAGATCAGGCTGTTGTTGCGACACGCGGACTCCTGCGATGAGCTGGGTTCTTACAAGAGCCCCATGGTCGCCGGAATTGACGCTCAGTTCCAGCCAATTGCTTTGCTGTCATGCAGTTAGGTGATGAACTGAAAGTCAAAACGCCACCAACCAATCTAATAAACTGATAGGAATCAGGCATATTTCCGGCTTTTTATCGATCATGGGCTGCAGGATCATAGGCGCCATCCACAGGAGACGATCATGCTTGAACTTCGACCTTTCAATTCCCTGGGCGGCGCCCACCATGGCTGGCTTGACGCTCATCACCACTTTTCATTCGCCGACTACCACGACCCCCAGCGCATGCACTGGGGCAACCTGCGGGTGTGGAACGACGACATCATTGCCCCAGGCACGGGCTTCCCGCAGCACCCGCATCGCGATATGGAGATCATTACCTACGTGCGCGAGGGTGCGATCAGCCATGCCGACAACCTCGGCAACAAAGGCCGCACCGAAGCCGGTGATGTGCAGGTGATGAGTGCGGGCACCGGGATCGCCCACAGCGAATACAACCTGGAAGACACGCCAACGAAAATCTTCCAGATCTGGATTATCCCGAACGAAGCCGGGTTGCCGCCTTCCTGGGGCGCCAAGCCGTTTCCGAAAGGTGATCGCGAAGGTTTTGTGACACTGGCCAGCGGCAAGTCCGGCGACACCGAGAGCCTGCGCATTCGTGCGGATGCGCGCCTGGTGGCAGCGAACCTGAAAGCGGGGGAAAGTGCCGAATACCGGCTGGACAGCGGGCGCCGTGCGTATCTGGTGCCGGCTACGGGCGTGATTGAAGTCAACGGCTTGCGTGCACACGCTCGAGACGGAATCGCGGTGGAGGATGAACAGGTATTGCGGGTAACCGCGATTGAAGACAGCGAAATCGTCCTGGTCGACCTCGCCTGACCCTGCAGGAGCTGGCTTGCCGGCGATAGCGGTCTTACGAACGCCATCGCCGGCAAGCCGGGCTCCTACAATGGGTTACTGGCTGATAGCGCCGTCTACCAGCACCTGCGCCTCTTCCACCAATTGCTTGAGGTGATCTTCGCCAATAAAGCTCTCGGCGTAGATCTTGTAGATATCCTCGGTACCCGATGGGCGTGCAGCAAACCAGCCGTTTTCGGTCATCACCTTCAACCCGCCGATTGCCTGGTTGTTACCCGGCGCATGGCTGAGGATCTGCTGGATGCTTTCCCCGGCCAACTCGGTGGACGTCACCTGATCCGGCGACAGCTTGCCCAGCAAGGCTTTCTGCGCCGGGGTGGCCTTGGCGTCCACACGAATCGCGAACGGTTCGCCCAGGGCGTCGGTCAGGCCACGGTAGATCTGGCTAGGGTCCTGGCCTTTGCGCGAGGTCATTTCCGCGGCCAGCAATGCCGGGATCAGGCCGTCCTTGTCAGTGCTCCAGACCGTGCCGTCCTTGCGCAGGAACGAGGCGCCGGCGCTTTCTTCGCCGCCAAAGCCCAACGAGCCTTCGAACAGGCCATCGGCAAACCACTTGAAGCCGACTGGTACTTCGTACAGACGACGGCCAATGCGGGCAGCCACGCGGTCGATCAAGCCGCTGCTGACCACGGTCTTGCCCACGGCGGCGTCTGCACGCCAGCCAGGACGGTTCTGGAACAGGTAGTCGATGGACACGGCCAGGTAGTTGTTCGGTGCCAACAGACCACCGGACGGGGTGACGATGCCGTGACGGTCGTGGTCCGGGTCGCAGGCGAATGCCACGTCGAAGCGTTCCTTGAGACCGATCAGGCCTTGCATGGCGTAGCTGGAGGACGGGTCCATGCGGATCTGGCCGTCCCAGTCGACGCTCATGAAGCGGAAGGTGGCGTCGACTTCGGTGTTCACCACGTCCAGATTCAGGCGGTAGTGCTCGGCAATCGCCGACCAGTAGCGCACCCCTGCTCCGCCCAGCGGATCCACGCCCAGGCGCAGGTCGGCGCTGCGGATGGCGTCCATGTCGATCACATTGACCAGGTCGGCCACGTAGCTGTTGAGGTAGTCATGGCGATGGGTGGTGTCGGCCTTGAGTGCCTGGGCGTGAGTGATGCGCTTGACCCCGGCCAGTTTGTTGGCCAGCAGTTCATTGGCCTTGGCTTCGATCCATTTGGTGACGTGGGTGTCGGCCGGGCCGCCATTGGGCGGATTGTACTTGTAGCCGCCACTCTGCGGCGGGTTGTGCGACGGCGTAATGACGATGCCGTCAGCCAGGCCGCTGGTGCGGCCACGGTTGTAGCAAATGATCGCGTGGGAAATCGCCGGGGTCGGCGTGTACTCATCGCCCTGCGCCAACATCACGTGCACGCCATTGGCGGCCAGCACTTCCAGGGCGCTGGCACCGGCAGGCGTCGACAGCGCGTGGGTGTCCAGGCCGACAAACAGCGGACCGCTGATACCCTGGGCTTCGCGATACAGGCAAATGGCCTGGCTGATGGCGAGCACATGCCATTCGTTGAAGCTCAATTCAAACGAGCTGCCACGGTGCCCGGAGGTACCGAACGCCACGCGCTGGGTGGAGATTGCTGCATCAGGCTGGCCAGTGTAATAGGCCGTGACCAGTCGCGGGATATCCACCAGCAACTGGGCTGGCGCCGGCTTGCCCGCAAAAGGACTGATTGTCATGCATAAACCTCGGAAAGAAGGATTCGGAAAAAAATGGCAGTTTACTGAGTGTTGGACTGCTGCGCGACGTTATAAATCCTACAGCAGCAAGAGAAAATTCACGCAGTCACCCCTTCTGGGCGTGACGCAGTGCATCACTGATTGCCGCCAGGGCAATATCCAGGTCGGGATGCCCATGAAAGGTGTGGCTCACACGCAAATGCTGCTGATGCAGGCCGCTGAGACTGAACAGTTCACCGGGTGCGATCACCACATGTTGGCTGAGCAGGCGCTGGAACACCTGGCGCATGTCCACGGCCCGCGTGACACCGAGCCAGAAAGCCGCGCCGGCGACTGGCGCTCGGTAGGCCACTTGATCCCCCAGGTGCAGGTCCAGGCGTTGGCACATTTGCTGCGCTTGCTCATGCAATTGCAGGCGCAGCGCGCGCAGGTGCAGGTCCATCCGCCCACTTTGGTACAGCCGCGCAATGGCACGCTGGCGGATCGACGACAAACGAAAGGAGCGCAGCAGGAATTGGCGCTGCAACTCGCTGCTCATGCGCCGCGACAGCAGGTAACCATAAGGTGCCTCCGAACCCAGTACCTTTTCGAAGGAAGAAAACACCATCAATCGCTCCGGGTTGACCAGCTCCCGCAACGCGGCCTGGGGTTCCATGAACCCCAATTCGCCAAAGGTGTCGTTTTCCAGCAACCAGCAACCATGCTGCTCCAGCATCTGCGCGACGGCCAGACGCTCGTGGGTAGACAGGGCAATGCCCGACGGCAGGCTGACCTTTGAAGACAGCAACAGCAACTGCACCGGCTCGTGACATAACCATTGATCGAGGGTCGCCAGGTCCAGGCGGCCTTCCGCT
Source organism: Pseudomonas sp. CHM02 (assembly GCF_000612585.1). GTDB lineage: Bacteria > Pseudomonadota > Gammaproteobacteria > Pseudomonadales > Pseudomonadaceae > Aquipseudomonas. The sequence continues at coordinate 72,846 of NZ_JFCA01000004.1, read as the reverse complement.
GTCCAGGGCAACTCGATGATGCGCACCCCGGCATCCTGCAACAGGCGCAGGACCAGCCAGTCGCACGGGGATTCGACTATGACCGTCGTTCCCTTCAGCCCCAATACGTCGATAAGGATGTCCAGCACACCGCGCAGGTCGGCACCGATGTAGACGTCATCGGCATGCCAGCATCGCGTGGGCGACGAGGTGTAGCGCGCCGCCAGTGCTGCGCGCAGCTCCCACACACCGCACGGCTGGGACCAGGGCTGCAGGTGACCTGGGTATTGACGCACCAGTTCCCGCTCCAGGCGCAACAACGCACCATCCAGCGACGCCAGCAGCGCGGGCTCATCACCGCTGAGCACCACCATGCCCGGACGGCGCGCCGCCGCGTAGAGCCGATCAAGCAGATCGCCACCGACCCACGCCAGCGGGCTGGTTGACCGGGGCCAGGCGTAATAGCCCGACTTGGCCACCGAATAGACCCTGCCCTCCTTCTCCAGCAGCGAGTACGCGTACTGTACCGTCGAGATCGACACGTTCAGGCGCCCCGCCAATTGCCTCAGGGAGGGCAACTTGACCCGGGTATCGGTACTGACTTCATTGATCAGGCTGATCATGTAGCGGTAAACCGCCTGGTACGCGAAGTCTGCCTGCCGTTCGCCGCGCAGTGTCATCGGCCGGACAATTGACAGGCCGGCGCGCTGTCATGGGCCACGGCATCGGTGCTGCACGGTTGCTTGCCGGTCGCGCCGGCCAACGGACGTCTACGGTAGAGGTGCTGCACCAATGGCATCGGCAAACCGCTGGTGTCGGTGACCCATTGCTGCAGCATGTCGGCTGAAGGCTTGCCCTGCAGGACCTTGTGCAGCTCTGGCAGCGCGACCAGCATGCCCGGGTGGCATTGGCGCAAATAGCCCTCCAGGCGCTCGCCATGATGGATAAAGGGCGAGAACAGCAGGCACACCAGCTGAGTCTCGTCCAGGCCAAAGAACTGCTGGGCACACGCGCTCGACAGGATGCGCCCTTCGCGGCTCCCCGCCTCGGCCAGCAACGTCTTGGGCATATGCATGCGGTCCAGATAGTGGGCGGCCCGCCGCAGAAAACCCTGCACCCCCTCTTCATAGTCCATGTCGCGCAAGGATTGGGCCTGCAACCCATGCAAGTGAGCCATCAGCAGCGGGTTGGAATAGCCTGGATGACTGAAGTGAAACCCCAGCGGATCAGGGGCGAAGGCCATGAAGTCGGTGAGCATGGGCGAAGCGGGAAGGTTCACGCTGCTCAGCAGATCAGCAACGCCAATGTAGGCCAAGTGACGATGGCCAGTCTTGCCGGGGGCTTCAGTCGCGACGTAATGATCGCCGAATACATCGCGGTAATAACCGGTGCTCAACGCGTCCATGCGTGCGAACAACCCCGTGAGCGACGACGGCCAGGGCTCCGCAACGGTGCCTCCGACGCTTTGTGCAGTGTTCTTGAGCCAGGCCAGAAACTGATTTTGCTTGCGCGGGGAATCTCCACTGACCAGTGCATGCACCCCACCGTTCCAGGTGGTGACGCGCTGGTAAAAGTCCCCCAGGGCCAGGTACGTGTCGCTGCACAGGGTCGCGCGGCAATCGCCGGCACTCAGGTGCCCCACCATCAACATATTGCGCTGGCTGATCTCCCGGGCAACCGTCGAGGCCGGTCGCAAGGCGTTGAAGGGCAGCACTTCCTGGTTTTCCACCATCAGGAGTTCAACCCGCGGGTCATCGTGGAGAAACAGACGGCCATAGCCCTGATTGAGGCTGTCGAGCCGGCCCTGGGTCATACCCGCGTAGCGCAATGTCGCAACCCGCAAGTGAAAAGTACGCGGCGCTCTGTGCGCGATGGTCAGTTGCGCGGCACGCAGCAACGCCAAGGTGTAACTGCTGACCTCGCCGCCACCGTGGGCAACCAACACTTTATAGTCCCCCACCTGCTCCATACCCCCCGCCGCCACGACGATTCGCTGGACCAACAACTGGAGGGCTGTTCGCTCTTCCCGATTAAAGTATCCGATCAACCGTTGCAGAACTTGCTGGTAAACATAATTCATAGCCTGTTCGTGAATAGTGCTCATCGCTTACTACCTGAGTTGAAATATTAATTTCAAGCAACTACTGACAGTGTTTGCTCGACCTATTGCGCATGTAAGAAGTTCGCGCACGGCTTTGTACGCCTATGACTAGACACTAGCATCGCGTGGCAAATCGGCAGGGGCGTCTTCTGGAGAAACCCAAGCCCGGCAGGCGCAGCAACCTGAGGCTTTACTGGGTTAAAATAAATCCGATGACGGTCCTAGGATCTTTCCGACGAGGTCTTACACACCTTTAACCAACTATTCAAAGAAGTTTCCGACACATAAACCAAGCAACTTCTCCATTTATGGCAGCGAGACTTTTCATGGGCACACCTATTTCCCTGTGGCCACGCGAACGCCACGACATGAGTTCCAACCGCTCGCGACTGACGTGTCAGATATTCAATCATTGCTCAGTCCTTGAGATGAAAGTGAAGCCACAATTATCAGTGCTGGAATAATGATTAATAGATACAGAACCCGAGCGAAAAGCAGTGCAGATGAATAACGACCCGCCCGTAAATCACGCGCACACAAAGACGCCGCGCTGGAATTCAGGGCGGCGTCAACGAAAACGTCAGGCTTCAGGGGGTAAAGTGCCAGCAAGGCACCCGGTGGGCAATACAGGTTCAGCCCTGTCAAATGGCGTATTTGCCCCATACGCCAGTGTTCAGGAATACTCGTTTGCGAATATTCCTACATCCTAAACAGCTTCAACCTGCAACGCGACGCGCTCGCGGCACGGGCATTCGTCCATATAGCGGTGCGCTTCCACGAACTGATTGAACGGAAACACCGTGGTTTTCAGCGGCACCAGCACGCGGTCGGCGGTCAGTTGGTTGATATCCCGCAAGGCTCGCTGCAAAGCCACCTGGTCCTGGATGATGCCCAGCTCAGGCTTGCCGGTGAAGTTACCGATACAGTGCACAAAGAACTGGATGTTCTTCTGGAACGCCGCACACGCCGGGAACGGGGTCTGGTTGCCGCCCTGCAAGCCATACAGCACCAGGCTGCCACGCGGTGCCAGCACGTCGCCGAGCAACGACATCTGCGGGCCACCCAAGCCATCGAACACCACGTCCACGCCGCGGTTGTCAGTGAACTTGTTGATTTGCATCAGCAGGTCCTGCTCTTCGGTGACAATGACCTTCTCCGCACCGAGGGACAGCAGGTACTCGCGCTCGTCGCTGTCCTTGGTGGCGGCAATCACCCGCACACCCAGGGCTTTGCCCAGTTGCACAAAGGATGGGCCGGCGCAGTGGCTGGCGTCAGTCACCAGGGCAAACTGCCCGGGCTTGACCCGTGCCAGGTCCACATAAGCAAAGTACGCAATCAACAGCGGCGTGTAGTGCACGCTGGCTTCAATCGGGCTCAAGACATCCGGATAACGGGTCAGCGCCGAACGGGGCAGGACGATCTGCTCGCCATACACCGGGTAATCATTGGGGCTCTCGGCCGGAAAACTGGCCACTTTATCGCCCACTGCCAAGTCATCCACGCCATCGCCTACGGCGACCACGACACCGGCCATCTCGTGGCCAAGGCCGGATGGCAAGCGTGCATGGGAAGACGCCAGGTTCTGGCGCCACAAAATGTCATACCAACTGATGCCAATCGCTTCGACACGCACCTGCACTTCGCCCGGTGCGGGCTGCGCGGCTGCATGCTCTTCGCATTTGAGCACCTCGGCCGGACCAAACTTGTGAAAACGGATCGTGCGGGACATCGCAAACCTCGTCAAAGTAACCTCTAATGCCATGAACTCTATCTGGGCTTTCCGGGTAAGACCACCGGTCGCCGTTAATAGTCGACATGCCTGTCATTGATTCCGCAACTGAGGGATAGACCTCAGTGCTTGTAAGAAAACTCAATTTTCCTGTGCAGAGTAACAGCCTTTGCCCGTAAGATTCATGCCGGCCATTCTTCTTATATGACCGCTCTCGTCAAGTTTGCTGACTCTTCCAGGACACAAGATGAACCGTAACGACCTGCGTCGTGTCGACCTTAACCTCTTGATCGTATTCGAAACCTTGATGCATGAGCGCAGCGTGACCCGTGCTGCCGAGAAACTGTTCCTGGGCCAGCCAGCGATCAGTGCGGCATTGTCGCGCCTGCGCGGGTTGTTTGACGACCCGCTCTTCGTACGCACCGGGCGCAGCATGGAACCGTCGGCCCGGGCGGTAGAAATCTTCGCCCTGCTCTCCCCGGCCCTGGACTCGATTTCCACCGCCGTCAGCCGCGCCGCCGAGTTCGACCCGGCCACCAGCACCGCAGTGTTCCGTATCGGCCTGTCCGACGACGTCGAATTCGCCCTGCTGCCCCAACTGCTCAAACGCCTGCGCGCCGAGGCCCCTGGCATCGTGCTGGTGGTGCGCCGCGTCAACTACATCCTGATGCCCGGCCTGCTGGCCTCCGGCGAAATCTCCATCGGCGTCAGCTACACCGCCGACCTCCCGGCCAACGCCAAGCGCAAGGTACTGCGCCGCAGCCTGCCGAAACTGCTGCGCGCCGACAGCGTACCGGGCGCCCTGAGCCTCGACGATTTCTGCGCCCGCCCCCACGCACTGGTGTCCTTCGCAGGCGACCTGAGCGGCTTCATCGATGAAGAACTGGAAAAACTCGACCGCAAACGCCACGTGGTACTGGCCGTGCCGCAGTTCAACGGCCTCGGCACATTGCTGGCGGGCACAGATATTCTGGCCACCGTGCCGGACTATGCGGCCGAGGCATTGACCTCGGCAGGTGGCTTGCGCGCGGAAGACCCACCGCTGCCGGTGCGCAGCTTTGAACTGCACATGGCGTGGCGTGGGTCGCAGGATAATGATCCGGGAGAGCGGTGGTTGCGGTCGCGGATTCAGATGTTTTTTGGCGACCCTGAGAGTCTTTAGGCGTTGTCAGGCAGGGTGTTAATTTGATCATTTCTGGTTTTTCATAGGCCATGGAGGTCTACACACTTCCAGAGGATGAAATACTTGGGGGCATATCTGAGGGCATGCATTAGGAACGTTGAAACAGATGCCCCCAGTTCAAGGTCCAACACACCCCTTCGCGAAATATCACTCGCGGCTGCTCCCAGCCGCCCTAGAGCACTATACAGCTACCTCGTTTGATGGCCGACTAGCGCTGAAGGCATCGTAGTGGAGGCCATCGCTGCGTTGATCAGTGATGTCATGAAGCTACACGGAACCCCGACCATGAAGTCGAAGCCCTGTTGCTGCGCAACCTTCAGGAATTCTCGAGGATCAAGCATCTCGCATGAACCTCTGAGCTGCATCCAGATCCGCAAGGGCGTCCACGTCCATCCAGTGGCCAACGAAATAACGGATTTTGACCGGGTGCCGCTTCGCTAGCCGGCTAATGAGAAGTGGCATATCAGCTGTTTCCAGCAAGTTTTCAGCAACGAGCAACTCCAGCTCCTCCCGAACCCAGGCAGCCCCTTGTACACCCAGCTTCAGAAGGCCAATCCACTCACCGGATACCACGTCAGCCGGGAGGTCAGCGGACATCGCTTTCAACAACCCCGTCTCGTCGAGAAAGTCGGCAACCGGGCTATGATCGGCGCTGACCAGATCCTGAATCCGCCCATCCTCGCGACGTGTCTTCGACGCATCAACGGCAATCAGGATCTGTGCGTCGTCATCCAGCAGCCCATCCAAGATGAACTCGCGAAACAGGACGTCGCCATAGGCGATAATTGTCTCGGCAACCAATCGGTCACGTGCACAATAGAGCGAGTAGGCTTCGCCGGTGTTCGCATATCGATCATTGTCCACGACCTGGATTCCGGTGGCCGTCACTTTTTCTTTGAGATAGCCACGGACGACGGTGACAGCTGCGATCCCGGCACGCCGCAAGATACCCACCTGACGCTCAAGCAAAGGTACGCCGTACAACTTGATCATGCACTTGGGCCGACTCTCGGTCAGCTCACCCAAGTCGCCCTGCGAGGCCGCCAGCACGATGGCCTTCGGCGCAGCGTTTTTTGGCAAATAGCGGGACTCGGCGTCCTCCAACTCATCACAACCCACCAGACGGAAAATATCCTTGACGGTGGCGATGCCCCCTTCGACGCCAACCAAGGAGCGTTCCTGATAGATCTTCTGGACCGTGCTGCGCATTGCCGTAATGGAAGCGCGCAGGCTGTGATTTGCCCATATCACACCTGATACTCCAACATCCTGGAGTGACTGTACGGGGACTCGATAGTAAGTGGTCGGAACCGCAATCAGAGGACTGCGAGAGGCCCATCGGCGGGCGAATTCGATGATTTGCGCACCATCAGCCTTCTTGGAATGGATCAGGATCGCATCCGCGCCCGCCTTGTAATAAGCCTCGGCGCGCTCAAAGGCTTCCTCCATGGAACGCCCGGAAATGAGCGCTTCCACACGTGCGACCACCACGAAGGAATCGTTGGTTTGGCTGTCCTTGGCCGCCATGATACGACCACAGAATTCATCGATAGACGCCAGGGGCTGGTATTCGCCGATAAATGAGTTGGTCTTCGGAAAAAGCTTGTCCTCAATACACGCACCAGCAACACCGCGCTCACATAGCTTGCGTACTAGTCGGCGGACGTTATTGAAGTTGCCGTAGCAGGTATCGGCATCAACCAAGACAGGCACCGATACAGCATCGGCCATGTGCTCGATGACCTCCAGTACCTGAGTCCATGAAGCTTCATTGCTATCGCGCAATCCCATGCTGGCCGAGATCGTCAGCCCCGACGCCCACAATGCGCGAAACCCTGCTTCTTCGGCGAGCTTGGCGGACAGCCCATTATGAGCCTCCATCAAGAATCCCAATCCGCCTGTGGCGATCTCTTCGCGAAGCTGACAGCCACGGTCGCGATCCCGTCTGGGTGGCAACTCGACGCTTGCTCTCTCGATACCTTCTTGCGACAATATTTTCATCCACAATCTCCATTTGCTAGACGCGCACAGTTCTGTTGCTTAACCCAGGACAACAGGACAGCTGCGCTGTTATTCAGCGAATGCCTGAAGGTCAAATACAAAGGGGTTGCGAGGTAACGAAGATTCAGTCAAACCCTGAATTTATAAGTCTTTCCCGGCTCACGTTCGCAATCGGGGGGAAAGTTCTGGCGCTTCTCTTGGAAGTACAACGCTCGATGATCGCCGTCACTTCTGCGGTTATACGTTGCGTACAACATGCGTCGGCTTTCAGCACTCAAGTTCGCCGCAGAGCGGTGGGCGACATAGCTGTCGAAAAATATTGCACAGCCCGGCGCAGTGGGCACCGCAACATATCGGCAGGTCGGATGCGTGTCATCCAACGGCTGCCACTCTTCGCCGATAAGTGTGCGTAAACGCCCTTCGTTGCCCTGCTCAATTTCCAGGCACCCGTTGAGAGGTGTCGCATGGTCAATGCTGACCATGACAGAGACAAATAATGGGGCGTATTTCGACCACCCGGCCTGCTGGTCCTGGTGCGCCTCGAACCCTGCGCCGCCAGGGTGTTTGAAATTGATCTTCTCTTTGAACAACGCCACGGGTTCGCCCATTAACTGGGCCACCGAAATTGCCAGCTTGTCGCGCTTCAACAGGGCATCGAAGCCTGAATGCTCTTCGCAAAAATACTCGATGCGCTGCACCATTCGCGAAGAAGGCACACGTAGGTCCGGCTCGGAATACACCATGTGTCGGCCGGGTTGTTCTGGCCATGAAGCCAGTTGGTCGACCCATTGACGAAGTTCATCCATCGACGCCCCAGAAAAGAAACCCGGGACATGCAACCAACCGTACCGTTGAAAATGATCGATTCCTGCCTGATCAAGCAACATTGCGAGTTCCTTCAATCCTTGAAAAACGGCGTTTCATTCACTTGACGACGCAACCGGTAAAGCAGACGAACCGAGAGCGACTAAAGATGCGGAAGTACCTGCTCGCGAGCACGTATTACGTCATGGTCAAAATCTATTTCTACCCATGGCAGGCCCGTGACAACCTCGACGCCGAACTGTGCGGGGTTTTCCAAAATCAACTCTCGCAGGGGCGCCTCATACTCGATTTTCGGCCCATGCTGAGCGATATGACGCTCGCACAGATCAGCGAGAGCGGCGGCGGCGGCAGGGGAAAACTTGAAGAACCCCACCGACTCACCACAGGTTTCGTAGGCGTGCTCTGGTCGTTTTTCGAAGTCCACAATGTGCCCGGCTTTGAAGCACACCTTAACGGCCTCATCATCGACTTCATGCATGTCGACAAGCAGTGCACTTTCGTGCGCAGACTGAATGAGCCGAGTCAGGATGTCTTCGGCGTACAACACGTCGGCATCCATCAGGACGATAGGCCTGCCCGAGCGCAACAAGGACTCATGCACAAGGACAGAGATAGCACTGCCCAATGAAAAGCGCTCGTTGACCACTACAGTGGCCTGATCATCGAGTGTCTGAAGTTCGGCACGAATGGCTTCGGCCTGGTGGCCGGCGGTAACAAATATGTCGGTAATACCCAATTCACGCAGCGTTTGCAGATGGCGCGCCAGCAAGGTCTTGCTGCCAAATTGAATAAGCCCTTTGGGCCCTTCCCATCCATGGAGACGCCGGCCAATCCCAGCTGCCAGAATAATCGCCGCCATGCCTCGTGAATCTTGCATCCCCACAACCTCCTTGTTGATTACGCTCATCCAGTATTGAACGCAGATCCAGGCGCCACGAACGAATGTCATCCCGCTCTTGCGCACCAGAAGTCTGATGCGAAGATAATGGCAATTAGATATAACCGTTCGTGGATACATTTGTGTAGATTTAGCGAAACATAAAAACTTGCAAACCCGTGACGATCAACACGCCATTCAACTACAAGGCTACGGGCGAGCTGCTCTCCAGCAGTTCCACCCCCGACAAGCGAAATAGCTGCTCCACGCCCCCAACCCAGTTGCGACCGCCATCTGCACTGGCCAATGATCGAGTGCTGGAAACTGCAGGGCCTGGGCCACCCCTAGCAGATAGCGTGTGATGAAAATCCCAAGGATGACCAGTAATGGAACCCAACTACCGCGCATTATCAGTCGACCCGAAGCCTTATTCCTTGTCACGACGCTGGCATCCATAAAACGCGAGGCGATCGTACCGATTGCAACAAGGCCAGCAAGCCAGAACCCAAAGCCGGCGACCCAATAATCGGTGTACTGAAACACGCCCGCCACCGACAACATCAGCATCCCGATGGGGAGCAGCAAAGCGAGGCTGAACTGCACCTGTCGCGTACGTGTCTGCATCAATCCCAATACGCAAAGCGCGAAAAGTAAACCGAATACCCAACGCGGGGTGTAGCGGAGGATTTCCAGCACGGTCAGTTGTGCAGCCGGGACATCGGCAACTGCGGGCACTACGCGTTTTCCAAACAGAGGGATCTCGTCATCGGGTGCAACAAAAGCAAGCAGCCCAGACAACAAACGCTCATGCACGACTTTGCGGTCCACTCCCGCTTTGTCGGTACAGAGCGGGATACCGTTGACCTTGTCGTCATAATGGCAAACGGAAAGAAACACAAAGTGCCCCTCGTTGCCCTCCAGCAACAGGGTTTTTGCATCCGGTATGGCCGACGCATAGCGAGCACCGTGATGGCTCCACGGCAGGAAGTCATCGTGCAGCGCCCCCACCACCAGTGCTGGAATATGCGAACCCGCCATGGACTGCTCAACCAATGCTGGGCCCAGGGCGGGGTCAAGCAATACTATTTTTCTGACCCGCGGGTCGCGGTAGCTGCCGTTGAACAACGCGATATAGGCGCTTGGTGCTCGCTTGATATCCAGCGCGTAAAAACACGAACGATCAACACCGTCTGGCAGGGACTCGCAGTACTTGGCGAACGCATGAAGATCAAAGCGTGCTCCCGCCAGAAGCGCGGCAGTCTGGCCGCCGGCGGAGTGACCAATGACGATGGCGTCGTCCCAGGCGACGCTTTTTTGAAAGAGATTCAGTTTGGCCAGGGCATCCAGCACCCGCGACACATCCAGCGCCCGCTCCCACACCATACCCGTGGCACGCAAGCTCTGTGTGTGCTTCCCGTATACCCGGGATTCACCGAAATGATTCAGACCAACGACAATGTACCCCTTGGATGCCAAGCCATTACCAACCCAGGCGTAATCGTCTGACGCCCCCATGCTGCCATGTGAAACAACGATGACTTTATGAGTAATCGCTGACTTATCAAGGCACAGCTCTTGCGCACCTGCGGTGCAGACGCCTTCCGGATACCAAATAGCCACATGCATCGGACGCTCAGCATTCAATGCATCGAGGTCTCTCTGCACTTCTCGGACCTGACCGCTGCACACCATCGACAGCAGTGGCAGCATAAAAACTGCCAGCAGGGATAACCACCGCCTCACCATATCCATCCTTGATATCAAAAAAATCGAGAGAGCTTTCAGCCCTAGCCTGTCAATCAAACTCAGATTTTGGAACTGAGATTGACTGGCAACCTATTTTGCCGACGGTCTCGTTACGAAATGACGATACAAACCTTACCGTTATCAATGCGTAGGTTCGTAGCACTCCTTCGGAATGTTCAAGCAATGGGTCATTGCGCGACACACGTCCTGACGCGAAACACGCTGGAGTGAGTGCGCAGATGCGCTTGTATGGAGAACCACAGTCGGCTGACGACGGAATTAGCTGTCGATTATTGCTAGAACGCGAGCCCAAAGCAGTCGAGGTTAATGGCACCTGCTTTGTTGGCGTTCGCGGGTAAATCCGCTCCCTCAAAGTTCGCGTCAGCCTTGGACAAAAGAGGAAGACCACTGCGCTCAAAATGAATCGCTCTTGGTTTCGTAGATACCTCCAAGCCCAGCAAACCAATTAGGCGGATGCAAATATTAGGTTGAACACAGTCGATCGGAGTAGCTGTTCTCGACCGAGAGCGGATTAGCTGGTCCTTGATGAGCCCTGCCCCCCCGCCAGATCCGATGAGGAGTTACACTGAAAGCCATCGACGACCACTCTGCTCCGCCTCAGAGAGCGCCAATCTCGATCGCCCGCATATCCCGCGCTACTGGGGGCAAAACTGAGGGCATATTTTAGTTTTTCCGACCTGAAAATACTGCGCTAGAGCCCAGTCAAAATGTTTTTCGGGGATCCCGACAGCCTTTGAATCACCGAGTCCGACTCAATATCCCGCACCACCACCAGACTCATGAGTCCTCTTCATCGGTCCATCCCGAGTTAACCGTCGAGTTCCCCTGCCCACCTCGCCTGGTGTGTTCACAATGCTTCTGCACGCGCCCTTCCCGGCCCGTGCAGTCTGTGTAAACACCTCTTATGCAAAAGCGCAAACCCGGCAACAGCTCTCTTGAAATCTCGGCCCTTGGCTTCGGCCGCATGGGGCTCAGTCACCGCTACAACGTTATTCAGCGATTTTGATCACAACCTTGCCAAACGCTCCCCTTGCGAGGTGCTCGTAAGCTTCTCGCGCTTTCTCGAATGGGTATACCTCATCAATCACGGGACGGATCTTGTGTTCGTTGAGGAAAACGTTCATCCGGTCAAATGATGAGCGCGGTGCTACGGCGATACCGCGAATGGTCGTCTGGCGGAATATGAGTGGCATCAGATTGAGTTCAACGGTTTGCCCTGTCAGAAAGCCGATCTGCGCGATACGCCCCGATGCCTTGGTGGCTGCCACCGATTGATTGATACCGCTGCCGCCGGCCACATCGAGTAGCAAGTCCACGCCCTTGCCGTCGGTAAGCTTCAGCACTTCGTCCGCCCATTTCGGGGTCGTTCTGTAGTTAATGCCCACCACCGCGCCCAGCCCCTGCACGGCTTGCAGATTCTGGTCGCTGCTCGACGTTGCGATGACCTTCGCGCCAAGCGCCGTCGCGATCTGCACGGCAAATATCGACACACCGCCCGTGCCTTGAACCAATACGGTGTGGCCTGGCTGGATTTGTCCAAAGTCCACCAGCGAATACCAGGCCGTGAGCGCAGCGATCGGCAGTGTTGCCGCCTCTTCGTCGCTCATGTTGTCGGGGGCACCGACGGCGCTGTCTTCATGGATGATCATGTATTCGGCCAAACCGCCGGGCAACGGCGAACCGAAGCAGTAATCGGGTTCGTTCGGCCCTGGCTCGCCATCCAGCCAACGTGAGTAAAGATGCGAGTTGACGCGATCGCCCACTTTGAAACGCGTGACATTGGCACCGATCGCTACCACTGTGCCGGCGGCATCGCTCACCGGAATCAATGGTTTGGGCACGCTGTGCGGCTCATAAATGCCGTCGACGATCGCCTTGTCGCGAAAGTTGAGCGAGACCGCACCCACCTTGACCAGCAACTCGCCGGCCTTTGGTTGCGGGGTCTCGACCTCTCCCAACTGCAGGTTGTCGAGTCCGAAATCTTTCAATAACCAGGCTTTCATTGCGATTCTCCAAACACCCATCAATGGCCTCGAACCAGAACCGGTTCTGCCTTGGGTGTATTTTTTGCTTTTAACGGTGTGCAATAAATGCGTGGGAAAAGACATGATTGTTCTATCCTTGGATAACAATCACGTTCAACTTCGTGAGCCAGACGGGGTTCATAGGAAAGCGTCATGGACTTGCTTCAATCGATGCGACTGTTTGCCAGGCTTGCCGAACTCGGCAGCTTTACAAAAGCTGCCGAATCGCTGGACATCGGACGACCTCAGGTCACTCGGTATATCCAGGAATTGGAGACGTCATTGGGCGTGCGGCTGTTCCAGCGCACCACCAGAAAGGTGGCACTCACCGCCGAGGGCGAAAGGTTCTACGAGCGGGTACAGGACATTCTGGCGGGTATTTCTGCTGCGACGTCAATGTTCGACCGATCCGGAGCAACGCTCGAGGGCCGACTCCGCGTCGATATCCCGACCGCTTTCGCGCAAATGGAATTCATCAAAAGCCTTAAAGAATTCACCGCCGCCTACCCTGGTATCAACCTGATGCTTGGCGTGACCGACCGGGCCGTCGACCTGATCGGTGAAGGTATCGACTGTGCGTTGCGTATCGGGGACCTCCCGGATTCGACCTTGATCGCCCGCCCTATCGCGATGGCGACCATGGTGACGTGTGCAGCGCCCGAATACCTGCACGAGCATGGCGAACCACAGACACTCGACGACCTGGCCTCTCATCGAGGCGTCAACTTCTTGTCCGGTCAGAGCAACAGAACCTTGCCTTGGCATTTCTCGGTAAAGGGTCAGGATCGAGCGTTTGTGAGTAACGCCGGCATCACCGTCACCGAATCGAATGCGTACGTTCAGTGCGGCGTGTCGGGCTTCGGAATCATCCAGGCGCCGGGGATCACCGTGGCCGAGCATCTGGACAGTCGCGGTCTGGTGGAGATTCTAAAGCCCTATCGACCAGCCCGTCGTCCGGTGTCTTTGCTGTACCCGAGCCGGACACACCTGGCTCCACAGGTTCAAGTTTTTATTGAGTGGGTACAGGAGCGTTTTCCGCTGCTTTATTCTGATTGGGTGGAGCCGTAGGGATGCTTGAGTTGGTTCCGTAAATAGGGCGAGGTGGTTATGTAGAGCAGACCGCTAATGGTCGGTTGCTGCGCTTGACGGCAGGCGGCAATCAGTCGATTGGTGTCTGTCGTGAGGGGCAGTAATCGGCCAAGAGCGGATGGCCTTCAGTAGCTTGGTCAACCTCAATTGAAGCTTTAGGGCGTTCACGAGACTTGGGAGATACAGGTCATTAGCCCATTTTGCCGTCAACGGCAGCAGTGCTTGTACTTTTTCTCTGAGCCGCAGGGACATTGTTCGTTCCGGCCTACCGGCGAGCCAACGTAGACCCGTTGGTGCGGTTCGTCTGCGATGGGGGGCGGGACACTTATTTGAAACGTAAGGTGAGGGTAAGCGCTAGCCATAGCTTTCGGTATCTTCTCCCAGATATATGCGGCAAGCCTTCGGCACGCAGGAAGCAGATCCTTATGTTGTGACGTAACAGTGATTTCATCCTGGCAGTTAGTAATGTGCGTCAGCGCTGATTGCAATGCGTCTAGATTGTCCAGTTGCTTTACCAAGCTATGAGCCAGCGCATACCGGGCTTTTATTCGAGTTTTTTCGCTATTGAGGCATTGTTCATAAAGAGTTTGAGCATCAATTTCGCTCCGGCCCGGAATGAGCTTCTGACTGATAAGTCTGCCGAGCTCAAGCATCGCTTCTGGATACTTTTGTTCCGCTGCTTCGATTAGCCAGGCGATAGCTTTCAGGCGGTCATCGGCGAAAGCGTGACCTTGGTGATGCAGCGTGTACAAGTGAAATTGTGCCTGCGGAAATCCAGCCTCGGCAGACTGTAAAGAGCATTCGAATGAAGCATTGAGGTCTCTCGGGCCGCCGATCCCCCGTTCATGCATTTCTCCCAATTGAGCAAGTGCTCCTGGGTGAGACTGGACGGCAGCCTGTTGATACAGCTCTCTTGCGTACTCGAAATCTTGCTCGTATCGAGCCGATCCCCAAAAGTGACAGTCGCCGATAAAAGCTAACGCACTAGCATAGCCTTTATCACTTGCCCGCCAAACCCAGTGTTCACCTTTTTGGCGTTGTTCTTGAAATTCATCACCTTGGAGGCGCGCATGGTAGACGCCGTATTCATACATTGCTTCGACATGCGAACTTTCTGCGGCGAGCTTGAACCAAATATTGGCTTGATCAATAGACTTTCGGGATTCAAGGCCGTAACCGTCATCAGCTCTGAACATTACCTCCGAGGCTTTTAGGGCATTAGCTTTTTCTTTGAAGTGGACTCCGAGCGTGTAGCGCGCCTCAGCGTCTTCCTCAAAAATAGCGATGTAGCTCAATTCGCGAAGGTTGTGCTGTGTGAATGGTGTGACCGTGTATTCAGGGCACTCTCCGAGCACAGGGTTCAGGGAATGCAGATACTCAAGCAATCCGAGGGCGGCGGGCAGCGCCTGGTTAAGCATTTCAGTTGAGTCGTGGGGCGTATAGCTAAACGCCTTCGGGTGAGCCGCAACATTCCCATTTTTTTGTAGGATGCGTAGCGGGTTCAGCACCCTGTGGTCTACCAAACGCCTATCTCGCAGGCACGCGATCTTGCGATCAAGATTCAGATCCCGATCCATAGTCGGAACTAGCGTTTCGCAGAACGCTTCGGCGAAGCTTCTCAAGAAAGTAACTGCATAACCCGGCGTCGAAGCACCTAGGTTCTTTGCCTGTTCGTACAGGTTACCCAACTGAGGGCTGACTCTGTGCGCAAACTCAATATCGTTCATCGTACGGCCTTAAATGCAGGCGGGATTTACCGATAGTGTCGCGTATCCAGAAAGGTACATGAAAGCGACGTTGAAAATACCCCGTGTCGCGTCAATGATCACACAGTGTGAAGTGGTCTACTCAACCAACCAGCCGTTTTGTTTAAAACCAATCCCCGATTCTGGATGACGGTCCGCTTTTGGCCGATTCTGTTGAAAAAGTCGGCTTGCACAAAACGCTCGAATACTGATGGGTGAAAACACCTGTTTTACACGTTGCTACGTGAAATCCAAGGCCTGAACGTTCTGCCCAAAATTCAGATTTCAATCTCAGGCGCGTACTTTTCTGCCGTGGAATTCGAAGTCGACTTTTTCAACACAATCGGCCGATAGCAAACAATCAGCGTTGCCCTTCCCGCCTAACCATCCCCACCCAACACCCCCGCCAACCTCTCCTGCAAAAAACCCACCCAAGTACGCACCTTCGCATCCAAAAACCGCCGCGACGGGTATACCGCGAAAATCGTCCGCTCACGCAGCCGATACTCCGGCAGCAACCTTACCAGCGAGCCATCCTGCAGCGCCGGGTACGCGCTGAAAAACGGCAGCAGGCTAACCCCCATCCCCTCTTGCGTCGCCCTGACCATCGCATCAGCGACGTTGGTCCTGAAGGTGGTGCCGGGTGGAATGCTGATGGCGCCCGCCTCGTCCTGGAACAGCCATTCATCCTCCTGAAAGTCCTGCAGGTGCAGGCGTCGATGCTCCAGCAGTTGGCGGGGATGTTCCGGTACGCCGTGTTTGGCCAGGTAGCCGGGGGCTGCGCAGGGCACGCTGAACAGGTGGCCGATGGTCTGGCTGACCAGGGCGGAATCCGGGAGTGCGTGGGCGATGGAGATGACGACGTCATGCCCTTCTTCGAGGGGGTCGGGGGTGTGTTGGGAGAGCGTCAGCTCCAGGGATACGTCGGGGTGCAGTTCGCTGTAGCGTGCGATCAAGGGGGTGATGAGTACGCCCAGGCCGCTCATGCAGTGCACGCGCAGGTGTCCGCGGGGGTTGAGGTGGGCGCCGCTGGCTTCGGCGCTGGCGTCCCTGACGTCGTCGAGGATGCCACGGCAGCGCAGCAGGAAGCGTTCGCCTGATTCGGTGAGGCTCAGGCGCCGGGTGGTGCGCTGCAGCAGGCGCGTCTGCAGGTGGTGTTCGAGGTCGGCGATCAGTCGTGAGACTTGCGCACCGGACAGGTTCAACACCGCTGCCGCCGCGGCAAAACTGCCGCTGTCGACCACTTGGGCAAATACCCGCATGCCGTTGAACAGGTCCATCAGCCTCGGACCTTGATTGCTACGTAATGCGTACGGGTCATTTACCGGTTCCTGTCTTTAACGCGGCGCCGCAGCCACTACACTGGAGCCTACTGACAGAGGACCCCAGCATGAATATTCGATTTCTCAGCCTTATCCTGCTGTTCACCGCCACCGGGGCTTTCGCCGCCGGCAGCAATGACAGCCCCGCGCTGGATATCCAGCACATCGTTTCCATCTCCGCGGTGCCCGGCAGTTGCCAGGTGGAGCCCGCGACCCTGGTGTACCTTGACAGCCAAGGCACAAGCCACACCGTTGAGTACACGGTGATGGGCACCTGCCAGGGCGGGGTTTAAAGCAGCTTCCAGGTGTAGCTGAGGATCAGTCGGTTCTCGTCGATGTCGCTGCGATAGTTGGAGCGCGCCATTACGTTGCGAACCCGAATCCCCAGGCCGCTCAGCACGCCGCTTTGCACCGCGTAGCCGATGTCGAGGTCACGCTCGCGGTCCTTGCCCTCGTAGCCGGCGCCGGTGTTCACGTTGTCGCCGCTGATGTAGCGCACGGTGGTGGTCAGCCCTGTCAGGCCCAACGCGACGAAATCGTAGTCGTAGCGCACTTGCCACGAACGCTCGTCGGTGTAGGCAAACTCGTAGGTGGGCACCTCGTTGCCCAGCGGAGTGATGTTGGCAAACACGCGCGGGAAGGCGCTGTCGCCGTACATCGCCTGATAACCGACATAGAAGGTATGACCGCCGCGCTTGGCCGACAGCAGCGAGAAAAACGCCTGGTTGTCGATCTTGCCGAGCAATTGGTCGCCGTCCTGCCGCGCATCGTAGTAGCCCAGGTTGGCGCCCAGCACCCAAGACCCAACCGGCTGGCTGTGCTTGAAGCCGACAAAGTCCTGGGCGTAGATGTCCTTCAACTGGCCGTGCCAGAGGCTGACGCTGGTGCGGTTACTGTTGAAGGCATAGTCGCCGCCAAGGTAGTTGAAGGCATCACTCTCGGCCCCGCGTTGCGGCATATGGCCGAGCATGGCGATCATCTTTTCGTCCCCCGCCTCGTTGCGCAGGCGGGTGCTGGTCAAGTGCCCGGCCTGCAGCGTGAGTCCGCTGATCTCGCTGGCGCTGAGGCTCAGCCCCTGGTAGCTCGGCGGCAGCAGGCGAATGTCGCTGAAGGCCAGCACCGGCAGGTTGGGCTGCAGTTCGCCGACCTTCAGTTCTGTCTTCGACAGGCGCGCCTTGAAAGTCAGGCCCAGGCGGCTGTATTCGTCGGCGGCGCGCCCGTCGTCCTTCACCGGCAGCAAGCCGGTGTTGACGCGGTCGGGGCTGCTGTCGAGCTTGAGGCCCAAGGTGCCCAGTGCATCCAGGCCAAAACCCACGGGGCCTGGGGTGTAGCCGGACTTGTAGGTAAGGATGAAGCCCTGGCCCCATTCCTCCGCTCTGGATTGCTGGTTGGCTCCGACGATGTCGGAGAAGTCGCGACTGAAATAATAGTTGCGGGCCTGCAAGGTGGCCGTGGAGTCCTTGAAGAAACCACCCTCGTCAGCCATCGCCGCAAGGGGCGCGCCCAACAAGGCGAGCCAGATACGTTGTGTGTGCATGTCGTTGCTCTTGGTTATTGTTGTTATCGACGTTTGTGCAGGTCACAGCGCCTGGGCGGTCGGGAAGGCCACGCGGTTGCGTCGCTCGTTCAGCGCGAACACCGTCATCGCCAGCGCCGCGATGGCACCGGGAATGGCAAAGGCCATGAAGTTCAGTTGCAGCGGCAGTTCGATCGCCATCAGCGCACCGCCCAGCAGCGGCCCGACGATGGCGCCATTGCGGCCGATGCCGGACGCCCAGCCCAGGCCGGTAGCGCGGATCGACAGGCCATACAATTGCGCCGCCCCCGCATACAGCAGGATTTGCGTGCCGATAGTGGTCGCGCCCGCGACAAAGATCAGCAGGTACAACACCGGCATCGGACTGTTGATGCCCAGCAGGCTGATCGAGATCACCCCGGCAATGAAGAAACCGATGGTCACGGTCACCAGGTTCAACCGATCGCCCAGACGACCACCGAACAGCGCGCCGGCCATGCCGCCGAGGTTCAGGGCCACCAGGAACGACAGGCTCGACCCCAGGCTATAACCGGCGCCGGCCATCAGCTTGGGCAGCCACGAGCTCAACGCGTAGACCATCAGCAGGCAGCAGAAAAACGCCGTCCAGATCATCGCCGTGCGCACCGCCAGGCCATGGCGGAACAACTCCACCACCGAAGCGCCCTTGCCCTTGATGTCGATGATGACCAACTCATCCTCGGCGTTGATCTGGGTGCCCGGCGACAGGCGAGCGAGCAGAGCGCGGGCCTGTTCCGTGCGGCCCTGGCGGATCAGGAAACCAATGGATTCCGGCAGCCAGTACACAATCAGCGGCAACAGCAACAGCGGGATGACCGCGACAAAGAACATCGACGACCAGCCAAAGTGCGGCAGCATGAAAATCCCCACGCTGGCCGCCAGCATGCCGCCGAGGGAATAGCCGCTGAACATGAACGCCATCAGGGTGCTGCGGACTTTTTTCGGCGCATATTCATTGATCAGCGCAGCGGCGTTGGGCATCAGCCCGCCACAGCCGAGCCCGGCGATGAACCGGCAGATGCCGAACTCGGTAGGGCTGCTGGCAAAGCCGTTGATGACCGTGGCGACGCTGAACAGCGCGAAGCAGAACACGATGCCTTTCTTGCGGCCGAAACGGTCCGCCAGGGTGCCGAAGATCAGTGCACCGAACATCATGCCGAACAGCGCGTAGCTGCCCAGGGCGCCAGCCTGCAGGGGCGTGAGGCCCCACTCGCGCATGATCGACGGCAGGACCACGCCGTAGATGAACAAGTCATAGCCGTCAAAGATCAACAGCACCGCGCACAGGCTCACGATCAGCCAGTGGAAGCGGTTGAACGGGGCATTATCAATAATCGAATGGACATCATGGGTACGCATGGCAGTGCTCTCTTTATTGTTGTTGTGAGTCAGTGTCTGCTGGTAGAACGCGCTTCAGCCGAGGTCGCCACCGCCTACCGGCAAGGTCACGCCGGTGATGTAGGAAGCTTCGTCGGACGCCAGGAACAGGATCGCGCCGGCCTGTTCATCGATGCTGCCGTAACGCTTCATCGGGCTACTGTCGAGGGTCTGGTCGACAATCTGCTGGTACCACACGCGCTCCTGCTCGCTCTGCGGCTGGCTGTTGCGCGGGATACGCCGTGGCGGTGCCTCCGTGCCACCGGGCGCGGTGGCGTTGACGCGGATGCCGCTGCCGGCGGTTTCCAGCGCCAGGCAGGCGGTCAGCGCATTCACGCCGCCCTTGGCCGCGCCATACGGCACGCGGTTGACCCCTCGGGTGGCGACGGACGACACATTGACGATGGCGCCGCTGCCCTGCGCCAGCATGTACGGCAGCACGCAATGGCAGCACCACAGCGTCGGGAACAGCGAACGGCGCACTTCGGCTTCGATCTCGACGTCGGCGTAGTGCTCGAACGGCTTGGCCCAAATGGTCCCGCCGACGTTGTTGACCAGAATGTCGATGCGCCCGAACCGCGCCTGGGCGGCAGCCATCACTCGCGCGCACTCGGCGTGCTGTTCGAGGTCGGCGGTCAGCAGCAGTGCGCGCGCATGCTGCAATTCATGCACAAGCTCGGAGCGGTCCACCGCCACCAGCCAGGCGCCCTCCTCCAGCAAGCGCTCGGCGACGCGACGGCCGATGCCCTGGGCGGCGCCGGTGACCAGCGCGACCTTGTTATTGAAACGTTGAGTCATGGGCAGGTCCTCAGGCGGCATCGCAGCTGGCGATGGCGTTGGGGGTGAACTTCTCGTAATGGAAACTGGCCGGGCTCACGCCTTGCGTCTTGAAGTGCTGGCGCACTGCATCGACCATCGGCGGCGGGCCGCACAGGTACACGTCGACATCACCGTCGTTGAGCACCTCGCTGGCCATGTGCTGGGTGACATAGCCCTGGCGGGGATGCACGGTCTGTGGGTCGGCCACGCAGGTCACAACGTGGAAACCGGGCAACCGCGCGCTGAACGCCTGCAGTGCCTCGACCATCACCAGGTCCTGATCGCGTGTAACGCCGTAGATCAGCGTGATCGGCCGGGCTTCCTGACGCTGTGCGAGCACTTCAAGCATCGACAGGAACGGCGCCAGCCCGGTGCCACCGGCCAATAACAGCAGCGGCCGTACCACGTCACGCAGGTAAAAACTGCCCAATGGCCCGGTCATCGGTACGCTGTCACCCGGCTGGGCGCGTTGCAGCCAGCCGCTCATCAGTCCGCCTGGCACGTGCTTGATCAGGAAACTCGCGCTGCGCTCACCGGGGCCGCTGCTGAACGAATACGAACGCGTCTGCCCACTGTCGGGCACGCCGATGTTCACGTACTGACCAGGCAGGAACACCGGCGCCTGATCCAGCTCGAAACTCACCTCCAGCGCTGCATCGGCGTGGCGGATGATGGAGGTCAGCGTCGCGGTGAAGTGCGTGGTGCCGGTCTTGCACGCGCTGGACGGCACCGGAACGGCGATCACGCAATCGGACTGCGGCACCATCTGGCAGGTCAGCACCTGGCGTTCCTGCGCTTCATCGGCGCTCAAGGCGTCTTCGATGTAGTCGTCTCCCAGGTCATAGGCGCCGGTTTCGCAGTGGCATTTGCACGTGCCGCACACGCCGTCCGAGCAATCCATGGGCAGGTTGATACGTTGGCGGAAGGCGGCGTCGAGCACCTTTTCGCCCTCCTTGCAGTCGATGAAACGCGTGACCCCATCTTCGAAGTTCAGGGCAATGGCGTACGTCATGGCAGTGTCCTCAGATGTGGTAGATGTCGATGACCTGGTGGATGTAGTCGTTTTTCAGCACCACCTTCTTGCGCGTGATCAGTGGCTGTTCGGCGCGTGTATCGAGGCGGTAGAACGAGGTGCCGAAATAGCTGTCCGTGGTCTTGTAGCGATGGCTGAGGGTGTGCCAGTTGAACCGCAGCTCTACTTGCGCGCCATCGTCGGCGAGCACCTCGAGGTTGCTGATCATGTGCACGGTGCGCGGCTCGGGCGTGCTGGCGCTGGAGCGCTCGGTCTTGATCCGGAAGACGCGGTCTTCGAGGCCGTCGCGACTCGGGTAGTAGATCAATGAAATCTCGCGTTGCGGGTCTTCGGTGAGGGTGTCGTGGTCGTCCCAGGCGGGCATCCAGTACTCGACTTTGGGTGAATAGCACGCCAGCCATTCATCCCACTGACGGTCGTCCAGCAGGCGCGCTTCGCGGTAGAGAAAATCCAGCAGGCGGTCACGGGACTGGCTCATCACAGCACCTCCCGGTCGCTGGCGATCAGGCCTTGCTGCTCACGTTCGATTGCACGCTGCAGGCTCTCGGCCCAGTGCGCGTGCTGGCGCACGAACAAGCCCTCGTCTTCGGTCTTGACCCCGCTGAGCTGCGGGCGCATGCCCATGGCCTTGGCGTTTTCATCCGCGCCTTCTATCCATTGCTTGGCGCCACGGCTGAGGTCGTTCCACAAGGTACTCGCGCCCTGGTAGCCGGTCTGGCAGGCACGGAACTCCTCCAGGTCGTCCGGGGTGCCCATGCCGCTGACGTTGAAGAAGTCTTCGTACTGACGGATACGCGTCGCGCGCTCCTGGGCGCTTTCGCCGATGGGGGCCATGCAGTAGATCGTCACTTCGGTCTTGTCGACCGCGATGGGCCGCACCACACGGATCTGGGTGGAAAACTGATCCATCAGGTACACATTCGGGTACAGGCACAGGTTGCGGGTCTGGTCGACGATAAAGTCGGCACGTGCCTGGCCCAGGCGTTCGGCCAGCGCCTCGCGGTGGGCATGCACCGGGCGCACTTGCGGGTTGAGCAGGCGCGTCCACAGCAGGATATGCCCGTGATCGAAGGCGTAGACGCCGCCCAGGCTTTTCGACCAGCCGTTGGCGTCTACGGTGCGTGTGCCTTCGGCTTCGTAGTTGCGTCGGCCCATGGTCGCCGAGTAGTTCCAGTGCACGGAACTCACGTGATAACCGTCGGCACCGTTCTCGATCTGCAGCTTCCAGTTGCCGTCGTAGACGTAGGCCGAACTGCCGCGCAGCACTTCCAGCCCCAAGGGCGCCTGGTCGACCATCTGGTCGATGATCACGCGGGTTTCGCCGAGGTAATCGCTCAGTTCGGGCACGTTGTCGCTGAGGCTGCCGAACAGGAAACCCCGGTAGTTTTCAAAACGGGCCAGGCGCTTGAGGTCATGGGAACCGTCACAATCGAAGCTGTCCGGGTAAGCGCCGGTCTTGGCGTCTTTGACTTTGAGCAGCTTGCCGGCATTGCTGAAGGTCCAGCCGTGGAAGGGGCAAGTGAACGAGCCCTTGTTGCCTTGCTTGCGCCGGCACAACATGGCGCCGCGATGGGCGCAGGCATTGACCAGGCCATGCAGGCTGCCGTGTTTGTCGCGGGTGATGACCACGGGTTGGCGGCCGATCCAGGTGGTGAAGTAATCGTTGATCTCCGGTACCTGGCTTTCATGCGCCAGGTAGAGCCAACCGCCTTCGAAGATGTGCTTCATCTCCAGGGCAAACAGTTCGGGGTCGGTGAAGATGTCGCGGCGGCAGCGAAACACCCCGGTGGCGGGATCTTCCTGAACGGACTCGCGCAGTTGCCGGGCGAGTCGGTCGAGTGTACTGGTCATGGGGCAGGCCCTCCGTTGTTCTTGTATCAGGCGCCCTCACCGTACGTGTCTGTCCCACCGACCAATATCCCTTTTCTGCAAATCGCTATCCGCCGGGCGCACGCCGCTTATCGATGGCGTTTCCAGGTCTGCGAAGGCAACTCGCCAAAGCGCTGGCGATAGGCCTCGGAGAAGCGTCCCAAGTGCATGAAGCCATGGTCCAGCGCCACCTCGGTGACGCTGCGCGTGCTGCTCAACTGCAGGCGTGCGTGCACCCGCTCTAGCTTGCGCCGCCGCACATAGTCACGGGGTGACAGGCCTACCTGGCGTTCGAACAGGCTGTACAACGAACGCTCGCTGACCTTGGCCACCGCCATCAGTTGTTCGATGCTGATGTCATCGGTGAGGTGCTGCTCGACGAACTCACGCACCGTCTCGAAGCCGCCACCCTGGGCCGATTGCGGCACCACGCGCAGCACATTGCTGCCCAGCAACGCCAACAGTTTGTTCGCCACGATGCGCTCGTAGAGGCCCTGCATGTGCGGCTCGGCGGCGTTTTCCGCCTCATGGCAGATCAGCCCCAGCAACTGCGCGAACCCGCCCATTTCGCTGAGCGCATGGCGGGCGGTCGCAAAGCGGATACCCGGCTGCGGCAGCGCCCACTGCTGCTCCAGGCAGGCGTTTTCCAGCAGGCGCACGGGCAGTTTGATGATGAATTTTTCGCAGTCGGCGGAATAGGTCAGGTCCACCGGGTCGTCGGGGTTGATCAGCAGGATTTCCCCCGGCCCGAACACATGCTCCACGCCACGGGAGTTGGAGCGGCAATGCCCGGTCAGCAGGATCTGCAGGTGATAGATGGTTTCCAGCGCCACCGACGTGACCCGCACAGGCGCGCCATAACTGATGCGGCACAGGTCCAGGCTGGAAAACGTACGGTGGCTGATGCTCGCCTGCGGCCGACCCTTGGGCGGCAGGCGGATGCAATGGCTGCCGACATGCTGGTTGACGTAGTCCGACACGGCATAAGCATCGGCACGCTGGAAAATCTGGCTGCGCTCACTCAATAGCACGGTCATGGTTGCGCCTCTTTTATAGTTATTGGCCTCAGGCTGACGCCTGGTGTTGCGACCGTCCAATATGGATAAGGTCTGAAGGGATACCCTGGAGGTATGGTGCTTCAATGCCGCTCGATGATACGCGCAAGGCCGCGCATCGGCGCGTTGAGCAGCGAAACGTCTTGATACGTATCCGCCTCGATACCCGTCAGACGGCGAGCGCCCGCCATCCACCGAAAAACCAACCCACATAATAAAAACAGCTGATCTTATAAAATCTCAAAATAACAATATCTAATAATTAGCTTATTCCAAAAAAGACTTTCCCCGCGATTTTTTATAGAGATATCTTCATTTCACAGACCGACCCCATGCCTGGCGGAGGACCTACCCCCTAGCCTCCAGGTTGCCTACATGCCAGACATCGCATTCCCCACCCCTATCAAGAAATTTCACCTGTTCCTGCTGACCAGTTCGCTGCTATTGGCCGCCGCGCCCTCCTTTGCCGAGGCCGCCGCCGAGGATGCCAAGCTCGACACCGTTACCGTGATCTCCACCGGCCTGCGTGGCCAACAGCGCACCGTGGCCGACAGCCCGGCACCGATCGATGTGATCAACAGTGACCAGTTGCTCAAGACCGGTCGCGCCGAGTTGTCCGAGGCAATC
Source organism: Pseudomonas sp. CHM02 (assembly GCF_000612585.1). GTDB lineage: Bacteria > Pseudomonadota > Gammaproteobacteria > Pseudomonadales > Pseudomonadaceae > Aquipseudomonas. The sequence continues at coordinate 47,869 of NZ_JFCA01000004.1, read as the reverse complement.
GCCAAGCTGCTGCCGTCGTTCAATTTCGGCACCAACATCGCCGGCTACAACTCGGTGACGCGCCCGCTGAGCAACCGCAGCCTTGGGCCGGCCTATACGTTGGTGCTGGTCAACGGCAAACGCCGGCACAACGGTGCCACGGGCCAGCGCGGGTCCATCGACAACAGCGGTGCGAATGCGGTGGATATCGACCTGATCCCGGTGAGTGCGGTGGACCATATCGAGGTGCTCAAAGACAGCGCTGCCGCACAGTACGGTTCCGACGCGGTGGCGGGTGTGATCAACATCATCCTCAAGAACACCCAAAGTGGCGGCCACCTGGAAACCAGCTACGGCCAGCTGTATTCCGGCCAGGGGGAGACCATCAAGGTCGCGGGTGACCAGGGCTTCGAACTGGGGCAAGGCGGCTTCTTTCACTTCTCGGCCGATGCGCGCAAACGCGGCAGCGCGTCGTGGAACGACAAGGCCGACAGCACCGTGCGCGCCTTCGCCGATCCGGCCAGGCAAGCGGCCTGGGACCGGGTGGCGATCAAGAACGGCGACCCCGACCTCAAGGCCTTCAACCTGGCCTACAACGCCGAACTGCCACTGGAAGACCTGACGCTGTACTCGTTCTCTACCTACGGCGAACGGAATGCCGAGGCCGCCAACTACTTCCGCCTGCCCACCGGCACGGCGGCGGTACCCGAAGTGTTCCCCGACGGTTACTTCCCGCTCAACAACATCAAGGACCGCGACTACCAGTTCCTGTTCGGCGGCAAAGGCCAGGTGGCCGAGTGGAACTGGGACTTGAGCACCACCTACGGGCGCAACAACGTGCACCACTCCAGCGACCTGAATATCAACCCGTCGCTGGGCACGGCATCGCCGACCAAATTCGACAACCTGGCGACCTTCCGCTTCGAGCAATGGGTCAACAACCTGGACTTCACCCGCCGCTACGACAGCCTGTTCAACCTGACGCCGCCCGTGCAGGTATCGGCCGGCCTGGAACATCGCTGGGAGCATTTCAGTACATTCGCGGGCGACCCTGAGGCCTATATCACGGGCACCTACCCCGCCGCCTCCGGCGCGCAGGCCGCCGTGACGATTCGCCCGGAAGATGAAGTGAGCCTGATCCGCAACAACTACGCGGGTTACCTGGACCTGGGCTTCGACCTGACCGACCGTTGGTTTCTCGACGTGGCCGGCCGGGTCGAGCATTACGACGATGACTCGGGCAATACCTTCGGCCTGAAGGTGAATTCGCGCTACGAACTGACCGACACCGTGGCCGTGCGCGGCACCGTGGGCACCGGCTTCCGGGCGCCCTCCCTGACCCAGATCGGCTACACCGTGGCCGACAACCGGGTGGCGACCGATGTGAACGGCAACGTGGTGCCGGCGGTCACTCGCCTGACCCCCTCGGGCAGCAACCTGGCCAAGGCCCTCGGCGGCGATGACCTCAAGCCGGAGAAGTCCCGCAACCTCGGGCTGGGCCTGACCTGGCAACCGGCGCCACGCACCAGCATCACCGCCGATGCCTACCTGATCGACATCGACGACCGCATCGCCCTGACCAGCAATATCTACGACCGTGGCAATGGCGCGATCAACGCGATCCTCGCCGCGCAAGGCGTGCCCACCGGCACCTGGGTCAACTACTACACCAACGCCTTCGACACGCGCACCAAGGGCCTGGATGTGGTGGCCGACCACACCACGCCGCTGGACGCCTGGGGCGATGTGCGCTGGAGCCTGGGGTTCAACTGGAACAAGACCACCATCGAAGGCACCCGCGACACACCGGGTGCGCTGGCAGGTTCGGGCGTGACCCTGGTGGGCCGCGACCGCGAAGGCGACCTGACCGACGCATCCCCCAAGACCAAATGGATCCTGGGCGCCAACTGGAAGGTCCAGGACCTGGCCGTCAACCTGCAGACCGCCCGTTACGGCGCGGTGAAGACCCTGGCCGTCAACCCCACGGGCGACCGTAGCTTCGGCGCCAAATGGATCACCGACCTGGACGTCAGTTACACCTTCGTCGACAGCGTCACCGTCAGCATCGGCGGCACCAACATCTTCGACGTACGCCCCGACAAACATGCGGTGTACAGCAACCTCGGCCTCGCGGCCTACGGCAACCCGCCGTTCTACCCAGGCGGCGGCTATTGGTACACCAAGCTGGCCTACGACTTCTGATTCACACCTTGCATGCACCCGAACGCCACATGAGGGCAACCCATTGAATACCTCCAACTTGATGAGCCGTCTGCTGGCCCCTTGCGTCTTGGCGCTCAGCCTCGCCGCTTGCTCGCCCGGGAATGACACCCAGGCCGGCAAGACCCTGAACATCGCGTTCTTCGGCGACAACACCACGCTGGTCAGCGTCGACCCGTTCCAGGTCTATTGGCTGGAACACCGGGTACTGCTGCGCAACGTCGCCGAATCCCTGACCGACCAGGACCCGGAGACCGGCAAGATCATTCCCTGGCTGGCCAAAAGCTGGGAAGTGAGTGACGACGCGCTGACCTACACCTTCCACCTGCGCGATAACGTCACCTTCAGCAACGGCGAGCGCTTCGATGCCAAGGCGGTGAAAACCGCGTTCGACAGCGACAAGGCCCTGGCCACTGAGCTGCCGGCGACCTTCGGCGCTACCTACCTGGCGGGCTTCGACCACGCCGAGGTGGTGGACGACTTCACCGTCAAGCTGGTGCTGTCCAAGCCTAACGCCGGCTTCCTGCAAGCCACGTCGACGACCAACCTGGCGATCCTGGCGCCCGCCTCCTACGCACTGACCGTGAAAGAGCGCTCCCTGGGCAAAATCATCGGCACCGGGCCTTTCGTGCTGGCCAGTTACACGCCGGAAGTCGGCGCCCACCTGACCAAGCGCAAGGGCTACGCCTGGGCCTCGGCCAATATGAAAAACCAGGGTGAAGCGCATCTGGACGCGGTGGACGTCAGCTACATCCCCGAAGAAAGCGTGCGCAACGGCCTGTTCCTGCAAGGCAAGGCCGACATCCTGTGGCCACGCAACCCGTTCTCGGAAGTCGATCTGAAACTGTTCCAGTCCAAGGGCGCGACCATCCAGAGCCGCTCGCTGCCGGGGCCTGCGCTCAACCTGTACCCCAACACCCGTGGCGGGCGCATCCTGGCTGACCAGCAAGTACGTCAGGCAGTGCAAAAGGCCCTCGACCGCAAGAGCTACGCCAGCACCGTCTACAACGCCGAGTTCCCGGTGGTGGACGGCATCTTCGACGTGACCACGCCGTACTTCAAAAGCCAGGGCAACAAACTCGCCTATGATCCGGCCGGTGCCGAGCAACTGCTGGACCAAGCCGGCTGGGCCAACGGCGCCGACGGCTATCGGCAGAAAAACGGCAAGCGCCTGACACTGAGCTACAACATCACCCCGGCCGAAACCGCCGGCGACGTGCTGATCCAGGACCAACTGCGCAAGGTCGGCATCGAGTTGAAGCTCAGCGTGGTCACCCGCGCCGAATGGGTCGCCAACAACTCCGCGGGCAACTACGACCTGACAATCAGCTACATGACCCGCGCCGACCCGATCATCCTGCAAACCATCCTCGATCCGCGCAGCGCCAACAGCTCCACGGTGGCCACCAATACCTATGAACCGGCGGTGCTGGAGAAAGCCAAGGGCTTGTTCGATGCCGGCATCACCGCGACCCAAGGCCAACAGCGGGCGGCGGCCTATGGTGACCTGCAAGACTTGCTGATCGATGAAAGCTCGGCATTCCCGGTGTATGAGCGCGTGTGGCAGGCGGCGACGTCGCCCAAGGTGAAGAACTTCCGCTGGACCGCCGAGGGCTTTGCGCTGCTGGGTGATATCGAGGTCGGCACGCCATGAGCCGCTACCTGATCGGCCGCGTTGGCCAGGCGCTGCTGGTGCTGTGGGGTGCCTACAGCATCACGTACTTCATTCTGTATCTGCTGCCGGGTGACACCTTGTCGATCATGCTCAGCGCATCGGGCATGGAGGCCGATTCGCTGTCGGTGGAAGACCTGGCCAAGGCGCGGGCTTACTACGGCCTGGACAAGGGCCTGTTCGAGCAATATGTCGACCTGCTGCTGGGCGCGCTGCGCGGTGACTTCGGCCAGTCACTCTCGCTCAATCGCCCGGTGGCCGAGCTGCTTGCCGAACGCCTGCCGCAGACCTTGTCCCTGGCGGGCCTGGCCATCGTGCTGTCGCTGCTGGGCGGCATCGGTCTGGCCTACCTGACCGCCTATATCCGCTGGCGACCGCTGAAGCAGGCACTGGCGCGGCTGCCGTCGCTGGGGTTCTCGGTGCCGGTGTTCTGGATGGGCCTGCTGCTGATCCAGGTATTTGCCTTCGGCCTTGGGTGGTTCCCCGCCACCGGCAGCCGGGGCGTTGAAAGCCTGGTGCTGCCGGCCATCACCCTGGCGATTCCCAGCGCGGCGGTGTACGCCCAGGTGCTGCAACGCAGTTTCCAGGGCGTGTGGAAAGAGTCCTATATCACCACTGCCTACGCCAAGGGCCTCAGCCGCGGCCAGGTGCAGGCGCGTCATGGCTTCAAGAATGCCGCGCTGCCGATCCTCACCCTGATCGGCTTGCAGGTCGGCAATACGGTGTCTGGCGCGGTATTGGTGGAGACCATCTTTGCCCGCTCCGGCATTGGTCGCCTGGCCCAGGAAGCGGTGCTGCGCCAGGACATTCCGGTGGTACTGGCAATCGTCGCTGTATCAGCGGCGGCATTTGTACTGGTGAACCTGCTGGTCGACCTGCTTTACCCGTGGCTCGACCCGCGCATTTCCCACACGCCAAAGGTGTCCTAGACCATGACCATCCTTGAGCAGAACCTGGGGCGCAACGCCCGCCCGGCAAGCCCTGCACTGTGGCGCCGCCGCAGCCGTCTGCAACGCGCGGCAGCGGTGGTGTTGCCGCTGCTGCGCAGGCCGGGGTTCAGCCTGGCACTGCTGGTCGTGGTGTTTGCGCTGGTGGCGGCCGTCGCCCCGCACCTGTTGAGCAGCTTCGATCCGTACGCCACGTCGCCCATCGACAAGCTGCGTGCACCCAACCTGAGCCACTGGTTCGGCACCGATGAACTGGGCCGCGACCTCTACACCCGCGTGGTGTTCGGCTCCAGTCTCTCGGTGCTGGCGGCGTTTCTCGCAGTGGGTATCGCCCTGCTGGGTGGGCTGGGCCTGGGCGTCCTCTCGGGCTTTGCCGGTGGCCGCATCGACGCGGTAATCATGCGCTTCGTCGATGTGCTGCTGGCCCTGCCCGGCCTGCTGCTGGCCTTGGCCATCGTCACCGCGATCGGCTTCGGCACCGTACCTGTCGCGATAGCGGTGGGCATCGGCATCATTCCAGGTTTTGCCCGCACCACCCGCGCCGAAGTGCTGCGGGTCAAGACCCTGCCCTACGTCGAGGCTGCGCGCCTGGGCGGTGCAAGTTGGGGGCGCACGTTGCTGCGGCACATCCTGCCCAATGCCTGGGGGCCAGTGGCGGTGCTGGCGACCCTGGACTTTGGCGCGGCTATCCTGGCAACCGCCGGCCTGAGTTTCCTGGGGTTTGGCGCCGCGCCACCGGCAGCGGAATGGGGCACCTTGATCGCCAACGGCCGGCACTTTCTGATCACCGCGCCGTGGGTGTCGCTGCTGCCCGGCCTGTTTTTGGTCGCCGTGGTGTTCAGCCTCAACCATATCGCCCGCACCTTCGAGGAGATCCAGCGATGAACGCGTTAGTGGATATTCGCCAACTCAGCGTCACCTACCGTTCCGGCGGGCACGTCAACCAGGCGGTGCGCGCGCTGTCGTTCGCCATCGCCCAGGGCGAGACGGTGGCGATTGTCGGCGAGTCCGGCTCGGGCAAGTCGACCCTGGCCAATGCCATCCTTGGCCTGCTGCCGGACAACGCGCAAATCAGCGCCGGGCAACTGTGGGTGGACGGCAACGACCTGACCCACGCCAACGAGCGCCAGCAACGCACCCTGCGCGGCCGCACAGTGGGCCTGGTGCCCCAGGACCCGATGGTCAGCCTCAACCCGACCCTGCGCATCGGCCAGCAAATCGCCGAGGCGCTGATCCTGGCCAGGGGCAAACGCTACCCCGCTGTCGATGCGGACATTGTCGAGTTGCTGCAACAGGTGGGCATCGACAAACCGGTGCTGCGCGCCCGCCAGTATCCCCATGAACTCTCCGGCGGCATGCGCCAGCGCGTGCTGATCGCCATTGCCCTGGCCGGCAACCCGCGCTTGATCATCGCCGACGAACCCACCAGCGCCCTCGACGTAACGGTGCAGCGCAAGATCCTCGACCACCTGCAACGCCTGGTCAGTGAGCGTGGCATTTCGCTGTTGATCATCACCCATGACCTGGGCGTGGCCGCCGACCGTGCCGACCGGATCCTGGTGATGCAGCAAGGCGAACTCGTCGAACAAGGGCCGCCACGCCAGATCCTCGGCGCGCCACAACATGACTACACCCGCGCGCTGATTGCCGCCGCCCCGGCGTTCGCCAAGCGTCGCGAGCCGTTGGTGCGCATTGACCCGGCGCAACAACCTCTACTGAGCCTGCACAATGTGGGCAAGACGTTCGTGCTGCCCAAGGTCAAGGGGGAGGACTCGACGTTCGTGGCCCTTGAAGACCTCAACCTGCAGGTGTATCCCGGCCAGACCCTGGCGATCGTGGGCGAGTCCGGCTCGGGCAAGAGCACTGCGCTGCGCATTGCACTCGGCCTGGAAAAACCCACACGGGGCCGAGTCTGGTTCGAGCAACAGGACGTCACCGACCTGAGCTGGCGCGAATTCCGCCCGCTGCGCCAGCGCCTGCAACTGGTGCAGCAAAACCCGTTTGCCGCCCTCGACCCGCGCTTCACGGTATTCGACAGCATTGTCGAACCGCTGGTGTCGTTCGGCTTGCTCAAGGGCCCGGCGCTGGAACAGGCGGCGCGGGAGCTGATCGCTCGGGTACACCTGCCGGTCAGCTACCTCGATCGCCTGCCGCGCGAACTGTCCGGCGGCCAGTGCCAGCGCGTCGCCATCGCCAGGGCCCTGGCGTTGAAACCTGATCTGTTGCTGCTGGACGAACCGGTCAGCGCCCTCGATGTGTCGGTGCAGGCGCACATGCTTGATCTGCTGGAAGAGCTGCAACGGGAGATGGGCATCGCCTATGTACTGGTGTCCCACGACCTGTCGGTGGTGGCCAACTTCGCCCATGAAGTGCTGGTGCTGCGCAATGGCCGGGTGATTGAACAGGGTTCGGTGGAGCGGATCTTCAATCAGCCGGCGAGTGACTACACGCGGGAATTGATTGCAGCCATTCCTGGTCGGCAGGTCACGGCGACGGCGGCGTGACCTGTCGTCTAAGTTGCTCCCCGCCCACGAGTCGAGCAACTTCTATTACATCTCGGTACATTAAGTCATGCACCGCCCGGCGCATTGGGCCTACGCCTTCATTCCAGGGTGGGTGGCCAATCATGATCTGCACCACCGCCACGGCGTCGAGAAAAACTTCGGCGTATCTTCGCCGCTGTGGGATCACGTGTTTGGCACCTACGCTCGGGCGAACCCTCTGCGTAGAAGTAATTCAAGAAGTGCGTTCAGGGACACGTGACCGAAGGTTGATTACGAGATGAATCTCTCGTAACCCACCAGCGTTTCAACCAACCTCTTGGCTCAAACCTTCGGTTGTTCCGGATAAAACCTGTAATACCCTGCGATGGCGGCGTTTCGGCAAACCTGCCACTCATCACGGTGAGCTATAACGAACTGCTGAACGCTTGCCAGCGGATAATTCGTATCTACCGCCGTGACGGGCTCACCGGTTTCCATATCGAACGAATGGGTAGTGCCAGCGCCCCGCACTGTTAGATAGATAGGTGCGTTCGGATTCTCACAGATAACAAACGCCTTGGGTGCCTCAAACCTGTTCGATGCGGGGAGGACGGTAGCAAGCCGCGCGTTGATTTGCTCGCGGGCACAACCGAAGCCTGCCGCCTGCATATCGACGCGGCCGTGCGTTTCGAAGTCGTAGGGAACATAGCCATCCTGGGTCAGGTAGCAGACCTCCTGGATCAACTGCGCCGGAATAGCCCCTCGATGCAGGTACCAGCAATGTTCTTCAGAGTTACCGGTCAGGCTAAGCTGGTGTTGCAACGCCTGCGCTGTCAATTCACCAACATTCATATTGGCGCTCAGGCCAACGTACTTGCCGAATAGCGCGGGTATGCCGAGCCAGCGATACAACTCCAGAAAGCTGACCAACCCCACCTTCTTTGCCCGGTCGTAGTCCTTTAAATCGTCGGAATCGATCATGATCCTGACTCTAGATTTATCTTGGGAAAGGGTGTTCTTTGGCTTTCGTCGTTCGACAAATTCCACGTAGGCGAGCTGTTGTTCCGTGAGTTCTACGGTTTCTTGTGGGACGCCGGTGCCCTCGGGGTAAGCGCTGGTTGTCAACCAAGTATACCCAGTGAGTGGCTCCTCTTCAGGAATGGGCACATGCCCAAAACGTAAGGCATCCGAAAGGATGCTTTCTGCCAGAGGCACGGCGGTAAAGTGATAGAGCTTCATGACTGGGAGGTCCATTCCTGAGTAGTGGCACAATGATATATTCGCCGTAAAATACGATCCAGCTGAAATCTGACGTCTAATAGACTACGAAGTCATACGATTGCTCGGCTTCACAAGCCGATCCATACGGTCCACGCAAAAGTCTTTTGTCATCACGGCTATTGATAGCACCCTAACGAAACCCCCATGCTAGAGGGCTAATCGCTCGCTTATATCATTCTGAATGATAGTTACCTTTGCTTCATTCGATTCGTGACATAGCACATCGCCGCGCATGATCCGCCCATCTCAAATACATTGGCGGATGCACCTCATGGAACAGTCACTCAAACATTTGCGCTTCCCCCTGGCGATTTTGGCCGTGGTGGTGATGAGCGCGTGCGGCAAGACCCCGGAACAAGCGGCCGCCATGCCAGCTGCCAAAGTCAGCGTGGCCAAGGTGCTGGAGCAACCGGTCAACGAGTGGGATGAATTCACCGGTCGCCTGGAAGCCCCGGAAACCGTGCAGATCCGTCCGCGCGTGTCCGGCCAGATCGATCAGGTGGCCTTCACCGAAGGCGCCCTGGTGAAGAAAGGCGACCTGCTGTTCCAGATCGACCCGCGTCCGTTCCAGGCCGAAGTACGCCGCCTTGAAGCCCAGCTTGCCCAAACCAAAGCCGCCGCCACCCGCAGCGATAACGAAGCCCAGCGTGGCGAACGCCTGCGCCAGAGTAATGCAATCTCCGCCGAACTGGCCGACTCGCGCACCACTTCCGCCCAGGAAGCCCGCGCAGCCGTCGCCGGGATTCAGGCGCAATTGGACCTGGCCAAGCTGAACCTGAGCTTTACCCGCGTGACCTCGCCGATCAGCGGCCGCGTCAGCCGTGCCGAAATCACCGCCGGCAACCTGGTGACCGCCGATGTCACCGCGCTGACCAGCGTGGTGTCCACCGACAAGGTCTACGCCTACTTCGACGCCGATGAGCGCGTGTTCCTCAAGTACACCGAACTGGCCCGCCAAGGCCGTCGCGGTGCGACCACCCCGGTTTACCTGGGGCTGTCCAACGAGACCGGCAACCCGCACCTGGGCCAGATGAACTTCGTCGACAACCAGGTCAATCCGGCCACCGGCACCATCCGTGGTCGCGCCGTGTTCGACAACAGCAAGGGCGAATACACCCCTGGCCTGTACGCACGCCTGAAGCTGGTCGGCAGCGGCACCTACTCCGCCGTGTTGATCAATGACAAAGCCGTCGGCACCGACCTCGGCAAGAAATTCGTGCTGGTGATGGACGGCGACAAGCCGGCCTATCGCGCGGTGGAGCTGGGACCGAAGATCGAAGGTTTGCGCATTGTGCGCAGCGGCCTGAATAAGGACGACACCATTATCGTCAAGGGCCTGCAGCGCGTGCGCCCTGGCTCGCCGGTCGCCCCGGAAACCATTCCGATGGCCAGCAAGGAAACCCTCGCCGCTTTGGCCCAACAACGACAAGCGCTTGAAGCCAGCAACCTGGAACAAGTGGCGCCGGATAAAGCCGCGCCAAAACTTGCCAGCGCTGCGACTCCACGCGGTTAAGGGATACGACTCAAGATGAATTTTTCCAAGTTCTTCATTTCGCGGCCGATCTTCGCAGCGGTGCTCTCGCTGCTGATCCTGATCGCCGGTGCGATCTCGCTGTTCCAGCTGCCGATCAGCGAATACCCGGAAGTGGTGCCGCCGACTGTCGTGGTACGCGCCAACTTCCCGGGCGCCAACCCCAAAGTCATCGGTGAAACCGTGGCCGCTCCGCTTGAGCAAGCCATCACCGGCGTCGAGAACATGCTGTACATGTCCTCGCAGTCGACCGCCGACGGCAAGCTGACCCTGACCATCACCTTCGCCCTGGGCACCGACTTGGACAACGCGCAGGTGCAGGTGCAAAACCGTGTGACCCGGACTCAGCCGAAGCTGCCTGAGGAAGTGACACGTATCGGTATCACCGTGGACAAGGCCTCCCCCGACCTGACCATGGTGGTGCACTTGACCTCCCCGGATCAGCGTTACGACATGCTCTACCTGTCCAACTATGCCTTGCTCAACGTCAAGGATGAGCTGGCGCGACTGGGCGGCGTGGGTGACGTGCAGCTGTTCGGCATGGGCGACTATTCCCTGCGGGTGTGGCTGGACCCGAACAAGACCGCTTCACGCAATCTGACCGCCACTGACGTCGTCACCGCGATCCGTGAGCAGAACCGTCAAGTCGCCGCCGGTGCCCTGGGTGCGCAACCTGCACCGACCGCCACCGCGTTCCAGTTGTCGGTGAACACCCAAGGTCGCCTGGTGACCGAGGAAGAGTTCGAGAACATCATCATTCGCTCTGGCGCCAACGGTGAAATCACTCGCCTGCGCGACATCGCACGGGTGGAGCTGGGTTCCAGCCAATACGCCCTGCGTTCGTTGCTCAACAACCAGCCGGCGGTGGCGATCCCGATCTTCCAGCGCCCGGGTTCCAACGCGATCGAGATCTCCAACGAAGTGCGCGGCAAGATGGAAGAGCTGAAAAAGAGCTTCCCGCAAGGCATGGACTACAGCATCGTCTATGACCCGACTATCTTCGTGCGCGGCTCCATCGAAGCGGTGGTGCACACGCTGTTCGAAGCGCTGATCCTGGTTGTCCTGGTGGTGATCCTGTTCCTGCAGACCTGGCGCGCCTCGATCATTCCGTTGGTGGCGGTGCCGGTATCGTTGATCGGTACCTTTGCGGTGATGCACCTGTTTGGCTTCTCGCTCAACGCCCTGTCCTTGTTCGGATTGGTACTGGCCATCGGTATCGTGGTGGACGACGCCATCGTGGTGGTGGAGAACGTCGAACGGAACATCGAACTGGGCCTGGAACCGTTCCCGGCCACTGAAAAAGCCATGAGCGAAGTGACCGGCCCGATCATCGCCACCGCGTTGGTGCTGTGTGCGGTGTTCGTACCCGCGGCGTTCATCAGCGGCTTGACCGGACAGTTCTACAAGCAGTTCGCCTTGACCATTGCGATCTCGACGGTGATCTCGGCGTTCAACTCGCTGACCCTGTCCCCTGCCCTCGCGGCGGTGTTGCTCAAGGGCCACAACGCGCCGAAAGACGGGTTCTCCAAGTTCCTCGACAAGGTGCTGGGTGGCTGGTTGTTCAAACCGTTCAACCGCTTCTTCGACAAGGCCAGCCATGGCTACGTCGGTACCGTACGCCGTGTGATCCGTGGCAGTGGTATCGCGCTGTTCCTGTACGCCGGCCTGATGGTCCTGACCTGGTTGGGCTTTGCCCACACGCCGACCGGTTTCGTACCGGCCCAGGACAAGCAATACCTGGTGGCCTTCGCCCAATTGCCGGACGCCGCGAGCCTGGACCGCACCGAAGACGTGATCAAGCGCATGTCCGACATCGCGTTGAAACAACCGGGCGTGGAAAGCGCCGTAGCGTTCCCGGGCCTGTCGATCAACGGCTTCACCAACAGCCCGAACAGCGGCATCGTGTTCGTGACCCTGAAACCTTTCGACGAGCGTAAAGACCCGAGCATGTCCGCTGGCGCGATTGCCGGTGCCTTGAACGGCAAGTACAGCAGCATCCAGGAAGCCTACATGGCGATCTTCCCACCGCCGCCGGTACAGGGCCTGGGTACGATCGGTGGTTTCCGCCTGCAGATCGAAGACCGTGGCAACCTGGGTTACGACGAGCTGTACAAAGAAGTGCAGAACATCATCACCAAGAGCCGCACGACGCCGGAGCTGTTCGGCCTGTTCACCAGCTACACGGTCAACGTGCCCCAGGTCGATGCCGCCATCGACCGCGAAAAGGCCAAGACCCACGGCGTGGCGATCAGTGACATATTCGACACCCTGCAGATCTACCTGGGCTCGTTGTATGCCAACGACTTCAACCGCTTCGGCCGGACCTACCAGGTCAACGTGCAGGCTGAGCAGCAGTTCCGCCTGGATGAAGATCAGATCGGCCAGCTGAAAGTGCGCAACAACAAGGGCGAGATGATCCCGCTGGCGACCTTCATCAAGGTCAGCGACACCTCGGGCCCGGACCGCGTGATGCACTACAACGGCTTCATCACCGCTGAAATCAACGGCAACGCTGCACCGGGCTACAGCTCGGGCCAGGCTGAAGCGGCGATCGAGAAACTGCTGAAAGAAGAACTGCCCAACGGCATGACCTACGAGTGGACCGACCTGACGTATCAGCAAATCCTCTCGGGCAACACCGCGCTGTTCGTGTTCCCGCTCTGCGTACTGCTGGCGTTCCTGGTACTGGCCGCCCAATACGAAAGCTGGAGCCTGCCATTGGCGGTGATCCTGATCGTACCGATGACCCTGCTGTCGGCGATTACCGGGGTGATTATCTCGGGCGGCGACAACAACATCTTCACCCAGATCGGCTTGATCGTACTGGTGGGCCTGGCGTGCAAGAACGCGATTCTGATCGTCGAGTTCGCCAAGGACAAGCAGGCAGAAGGCCTCGACCCGCTCGCTGCGGTACTGGAAGCCTGCCGGTTGCGTCTGCGGCCGATCCTGATGACCTCGTTCGCCTTCATCATGGGTGTGGTGCCACTGGTGTTGTCCAGCGGTGCCGGTGCCGAGATGCGTCATGCCATGGGCGTGGCGGTGTTCTCCGGGATGATCGGTGTGACCTTCTTCGGTCTGTTGCTGACGCCAGTGTTCTACGTACTGATCCGTCGCTATGTGGAGCGCAGCGAAGCGCGCAAAGCGGCCAAGGCCTTGAAGCTGGAGACACAGCAATGAGTGTGAAAGTCTTTCTGCCGAGCTTGCTGGTACTGGCGCTGAGCGCCTGTGCCGTAGGCCCGGACTACAAAACCCAGACGCCGGAGGCGGCCAATATCACCGCCGCTGCCGATGCCAAGAAATATGACCATGCCAAGTTCGAAGGCATCTGGTGGCAGCAGTTCGAGGACCCGACCCTCAACCAACTGGTGACCCAGTCGCTGCAAGGTAACCGGGACCTGCGCGTCGCCTTTGCCCGCCTGCGGGCGGCACGGGCGATCCGCGATGACGCCAGCAATGACGCCATGCCGACCATCACCAGCCGTGCCAGCAGTGACCTGGCCAAGGGACAGATCCCCGGCCAGACCACCAAGCGCGTCAACAGCGAGCGTTATGACCTCGGCCTGGACATGGCCTGGGAACTGGACCTGTTCGGTCGCATCCAGCGTAACCTGGAAGCCACCGACGCCGACCAGCAGGCCGCCGAGGCTGACTTGTACCAACTGCAAGTCACCATGATCGCCGAACTGGTGGACGCCTACGGTCAACTGCGGGGCGCGCAACTGCGTGAACGCATTGCCCTGGACAACCTGAAGAACCAGCAGGAATCGCGCACCATCACCGTCAGCCTGCGGGATGCCGGTGTGGGTGACCAGCTCGACGTGGAGCGTGCCGACGCACGCCTCGCGGCAGTCGAAGCCAGCGTGCCGCAACTGCAGGCCGAACAAGTGCGCGAGCGTAACCGCATCGCCACCCTCCTCGGCCAGCGTCCCGACAAACTCACCGTCGACCTGGGCCCTAAAGACCTGCCGGCGATTGCCAAGGCGTTGCCGATTGGCGACCCGGGGCAACTGCTGCAGCGGCGCCCGGACATCCTCAGCGCCGAACGCAAACTGGCCGCCGCCACCGCGCGTATCGGCGTGGCCAAGGCCGACCTGTTCCCACGGGTCAGCCTCAGCGGCTTCCTCGGCTTTACTGCCGGGCGCGGTTCGCAGATCGGCTCGTCCGCCGCCAATGCCTGGGCCCTTGGCCCGAGCATCACCTGGGCCGCCTTTGACCTGGGCAGCGTGCGCGCCCGTTTGCGCGGCGCCGATGCCGAGGCCGATGGCGCACTGGCCACCTACGAGCAACAAGTGCTGTTGGCCCTGGAAGAGTCCGAAAACGCCTTCAGTGACTACGGCAAGCGCCAACAGCGCCTGGTATCGCTGATCCGCCAAAGCGAATCCAGCCGCGCCGCCGCCGACCTCGCGGCAATCCGCTACCGCGAAGGCACCGTGGACTTCCTGGTACTGCTCGACGCCCAACGCGAACGCCTGGCCGCCGAAGACTCCCAGGCCCAGGCCGAAGTCGACCTGTATCGCGGCATCGTCGCGATCTACAAGGCACTGGGGGGTGGCTGGCAGCCGGATACGGTGGTCGCTACCGCCAAGTGATGTAAAGAGCTCCTTTGGTTGGTCGCATCCAGCCAATTTTTTGCCCCGTGGTCCATTCGGTCACGGGGCTTTTTTTGTTTAAGGCGTCCTAAAATATTGAAGGTTATCTCTGTAAGTCTAATGCGAAGTTATTAGTAGGTATTTTCCTAGTACTGCACTATGTCTTGCGGAGAGAGTGAAGTATTTTCCATCGATGCAGCCCCTTCTCCTATTGGAGACGCACCGATACATAGAGTTACAAAGTGCACATTTGCTTAAGACTGACAACATGGCCTTTAATCAAGGTGCGCTGATTAGTTCAGGAACTGCGCGACTTATCCCTGATGAACAGGGCTTGCGGTATGGTTTCGGACCAAAATGTTAATCAATCAGCGGCTACTTAATCTGAAACCTCTACCACCTCATCAATTAAATAGCGAGTACACAAAATGAAAAATGAAGAAACCGTTGAATATGCATTAGATTCAGATATCACTTTTTCCACCACTAATGAAAATGAAGATATCTCCTTCTTCATGGATTTAGCAGATGATGAACTGATGCTTCAGGCTGTTTTTAGTCGCTGTTAATAGCTCGCTGAAACCATGATAAAAAAGGCCACTCACTAGTTTGGCCTTTTTTAAAAATACTAACAGCGACTAATTCAATAAGGATTACTCCCTTGTCAACCTCAAATAAAAACATCACTCTCCTCGAGAGCATTGATGCTAGCAATGCAACACTGTTCCAAAAAAAATATCTCATGAATGAAAAGCCAGTCATCCTAAAAGGAATGGGCAAAGACTGGACTGCTATTAAGCGCTGGTCTGCAGACTTCTTCAGAAATACCTATGGCCACGTTCAAGTTCCTGTTTGTTATTACAAGACAAAACAGCAAGAACTTTATAAGAACCAAGCTAAAATACCTCTAAGAGAATATATAAATTTAGCTGAAAATAACATATCAACTTATGACAATAACGTTGAGTTACCATATTTGGGTGGATGGATCTATCATAAAGAATTTCCTGAACTTCTAGATGATATAGATATGACACTACCTTGCTTTCCTGACAATTGGCTGTACAAACTGCCATCTTCTATATCAATACCACCGACAAATTTAATTATCGGTTATCAACATGTATCAAGCCCTTTACATACAGATTCTTTTTTCGTCAACTCTGTATTAACCATGATTGTGGGTGAAAAAAAAAGCACGAATGGTTTCGCCTTCCCATACATTTGCAGTTTCGAATGGACAAGATTTATTCAATCCTGAAATTGCTAATCATGTATTCGCGCAAGGAGCCGAAATTTTTGAAGGTACGATATCGGCAGGTGATGCATTTTATATCCCCCCTGGTTGGTGGCATAACGTAATCAACTGCGGGTTCACTATTGCAGTTCAAAATCTACATGTAGATACTTATAGATTTCCACTTTTTGAACAGCAAATGCGTGGGTTTGTTCTACCCATATTAAGTAAAATCGAAAATTTAGGAAAGGATGCTAGAAAGGAACTATTTAAAGCTGAAAAAAAATCACCCCCTCCTTTATCTCATAAGATTGGTGGCTTTATTGAGAATGAGAAAACTTATATTGATTTTCTTGAAAAATCAGCAAAAAATTCCAAAAACTATCTAAACAACCACTACTTGAAAAACTCTGTTAGTTAATGCGAAACGTGTTAACCAGAAAAAACCTACAAAAATCAAATATCTTTTACGACTCTTCAATACAGTCAACATATAGCATTACCATGAATTAACTCGGCCGACACACACAAAACGAAAAACAATCAAACACTCTTGGCAAACTGATCCCGAAAGAAAGTTAGGAGGATGTGTGACAGAGACCAATAAATTAATTAGAATTGCCGTGGACGCGCCTCCTGGATCATTAAAATCTCCTCGAAACTATGGAGCTTTACAGTTAGCAAGCTTGGGAGCTCTTCCTCCACGAGCACCATTGTCTGCGCCACTCCCAAACGTTAGCATAGGAGGCGGATGCGATATATACATTAAAGATGAGGGACATACTTATACTCTTTCACCCAAAGCCAACAATAGTTGCAAACTTCATGACATCTCAGGAGCGGATTACTTAAACGGACTTAATCATCTGACTAGCCATGATGTCATTGTCCGTAATCTCATCACGAATAAAGCAACATTTGGGTTAACAGAGAATGGCAGCGCCATTATTAGCTTTCAGGAAAAAGTTTCAGCTTTTGATGGATTGCTATCCTCCCCTGCTTGGATACCGTTTCGTGCTAATAAATGGCCTGGGGCACGACAAATTTGCGAAATTGCCCCCAACCGGTGGGAAGCTTTTTGCCCCGACAACAGCATCCCTTCTATCCTCATAGAAGTTGTTCGAAACCCTGAAGAGAACATCATTCTTTACGACAAAGGAATTATTAATCAAACGGCAGACACCGCCACTCCATTTAATTCAATGCCATCAGTAAATGGACAGCGTATCGTTAAAAAAACATCACTTAGAGGTATTCTTGTTTTTTCAGGCGAGCTTGTTGGGGATGATAAAAAAGCACTTCGCAAAGAAATTAAACACATTTTAAAACAAAACAACTGCGGGGAACATGTAGGCTGGGCAAACGCATCGACACCATTTGATGATCCAATGCCGCTAGAAAATCTAGTCACTCTAGATTGGTCGCCCCTAGCATCAAAAAATGGTCTTATTCTAGCGTTCTCCGATTATTATCCTAACGCTACAGTAGCCTGGTCTATTGCTACGACTCTTCATAAAAACGGCATACTTTGCACGCCTGTTTCTGATAGCTATTCAAACCCAAAAGTTAAAGCGGCTATGCGATTAATGATCGTTTCCGGACCAACCGATGATGCTTGGGGTAGATATGCATCATTAATATTGTGCCCAGCTTGGAGAAGTGAATCACAAGCCCAAAAGCTATATTTTAATACATTAAAATCACCTGAGTTTAGTAATGCGCACAGACAATTACTGGACGACCTATTAGATGACTTATGTCCAGCCGTGATAATTGGTGCCATTCCAAGTATTTGCTTGAGCAACATCAATCTCAAAATTTGACATACCTACTGTGACCAATAGCTAATGCGAGCCATGCTATGAAGACGATAAATACAAAAGTAGATCTGCATATTCCTCCACTGAACAGCTTGAGTAAAGTTTGCCGAGATATAATAAGAACTTTTGGCCTATCTGAAGAAGGATGGAAGGAGTCGCTATCAGATTTAGATCTCCCTACAGACGGTATTATCCTAATAACAGGGGCAAGTGGAGTAGGTAAAAGCCTGCTATTAAAAGATATTTCTCGACATTTCCCAGCGATAAGAAAGATACCAAATCATATCAACAAAGAAAAATCTATCGCGGAAATTATATCTTATAAAGATGCAGGTGAAGTTATCCGCTATCTTTCAAAATTTGGGTTGGGAGAACCACGTATACTGATTAGTCCGTTTTCTCACCTATCTGATGGGCAAAAAGAACGTTTCCTAATTGCGCTAGCTTTACTCCAAGGAGTAGGGCCACTTATCCTTGACGAATTTACTACACGACTGGACAGGCGCACAGCTCAAATTGTCGCCATGACTTTAGGGAAAATCCTTCGCTCTAATAAACAAAGCGCTTTTATTGCAAGTTGTCATGATGACATTGTAGATTTTTTAAAACCTGATATTCACATTGAACTTTGTTCAAATGGCAAGCACCGCATTCTCAATAAAAAAAATATTTCCACAGACGTGTTAGAACACCTAGAAATAAAAATCAAAAAAGGCACCATAGACGATTACAAAAAACTCTCTCGCTATCACTATGAAAACGACAACCCGAATGACATCGAGATGTTAGCGCCTCTAGTTGACCACGTTGTCACCGCTTACTCTAAAGGGGAGTTGATTGGTGTTAATTTATGTATTCGTCCTTGGCCAAAAGCATTTGAAATATTTCCAGAGTTTTCAGAAATAAATAAACATGTATTGCAATCATTTCGAGTTATTGTACACCCACAATATCGTGGCATTGGGCTAACCAAGGCATTAGATATAATTCCCAACACCAATACAAAAATACTATTATCATGGTCTGCATTTTCTTCATATTACTCTTTCCCTATTCTTGCAAACTATCAGCGGTTAAATAGCCCATTTGAAATAATGAGCCCCGAAGAGACATTGCTTCAAGCATTTGTTGAGCCACGACAAAAAAATATAACAAAATCACTTCATCTCATTATGGAGTGCAGTCAACTCTGGCAGGAACTCACAAATACAGAAAAGGAAACACTGAAGACACTAACTATCAATGCGGCCAGTGAAAAAAGTTTGCGTCTAATTCTCTTTCAAAGAAAGATATCTGGTTTGAGTACCTCGGTTAAATCCACCACCCTTATGAGGTCTATTTTTCTAAAACTCTACTCTAAATCCAGTAGTGAGGCTTTACCTATGCTACTAGCTGAAACGGTTTATAGACCAATGGCGATGTTTGTTAAACATATAAGTGACACGAATATAACAGAGGACTCTTCCCTTGCTTAAGAAAAAAGACCATTGGATACTGCGTGGCGATATTGCCATTCTTAGCTATGACAACCAACTTAAATTAATCACAGAAAATGGCATTAAAAACATCAATGTCCATAATTCCGATATTGCTAAATTACTTCACCTTCTTAGTACAACGGGAGTTGTGTTGGAGTTTAATACTGAGCCAGAAGGAAGCTTTCTTCGAAAGCTAAAAGAGGCTAACCTCATCCATGGTGCCCCGCCACATGGGATGACTCCGCTGCAAACCATGCAATGGTCATGGAATGAAGCTATTGCACCAAACCAAGAAATGAGTCAACAGTTAAACAACTCATCAGTAGTAGTGGTTGGATGCGGCGGCACTGGATCTTTACTTGCACAAAGCCTGGCAGGTTCAGGTGTGGGCTCTTTTGTGCTGATTGATTTCGACAAAGTAAGCATGAGCAATCTTAATCGTCAATTTGTTTTTAACGCACAAGATATTGGCCAATACAAGGCAGATATACTTGCTCGGCGATTATTGGAAAATCAAAAAGTCGTAGAAGCTAAATCAGTTATAGCTGAGATAACTTCCAGTAAGCAGTTATCAGAATTAGCCAAGGGATCGGACTTAATAATCTGTTGTGCTGACGAACCCAAAGGAGCTATTCAGAGTCACGTAGCTAACGCAGCATTAAAATTAGGCTCATCAGCGCTGTTCGGTGCTGTTGGCATTAATAATGGCGTACTTGGACCGCTCCTGAAAGATAGATCTTCATTTCAGGCCTATTTAAACTGGATTAGAGAGGTGCGCAGGGTTTGCAAGACAGTAATTGTTCCTGCACGTTTTCCTTCAAACGGGATAACAAATTCAATTATTGCTAACCTTATGGCTTGGGAAGCTTTTCAGCACTTAGCAAAAATTGGCACTTCAAAAGTAGACGCATGCACTTTAAGCTTGAACTTCAGGTCTTTTGAGCTTACAAAAAAACAGGTATTTAAATAAAATGAGGATCTCAAAAACACTAAAAAACAAGAACGACAACCTATATTACTCCTTATCGATACTCATGAATCTTGATGTTCAAAGAAGTTTGTTTGTACTTTACCTGCTGCAGCTTGGTATCACACAAGGAGAGATAGGTATTCTTCAATCTTTTCTATTCTTTTCTTCAGTAGCGTTAGAGATTCCGTCTGGTTTACTCGCCGATCGATACGGCCGCAAATTTTCTCTTATCATTAGCTTCTTAGGATTATTTATAAGCGGCATTGGATTTTTGTTATTTTCCTCTTTTATCCCTTTCGCAATTATATTTTGCTTATTCGGCGCCAGTATCGCTATGGGTTCCGGGTCAGACAGAGCACTATTGTATGACAACTTACTAGCTGAGCATCGAGCGGAAGACTACCCTAAAATAATATCTCGGGCGCGTGCCATTGGTGCGGTTTCGTTAGGTTTATCTATGCTTCTTGGTGGCGTATTGCAAGATACTTTTGACTGGAATATCGTATATATATTTTTTGCGCTATCCAAGCTTATCGGAGCTTTTGCTGTAACACTCATCCCAGAAATAAAACTCCCGCACACCTCACCTAACCCGATCAAGCAAACAGGTGTAAACAATAAAAAAATAGAGGGGATTTTTACTCTACTCATTAATTTTTTCCGTTCTAAAAAAGGTGCCTTCCTTATACCTTTATTTATTGGATATTCTTTATTTGAGCTTTCAACGATTCCTTTGTTCATCTACGGCCAGCCATTTTTTTCCCTGCAGGGTTTGGACGTGCCTATGATCGCTGGCATTTATGCTACGGTTGAAGCTATATCAGCATTAATGTTCATGGTTGCTGGTTACGTTTGCTCCAGGCTCTCTCTCGGCACAATTGCTCTCACTACGACCTGCGCCGTCACCTTTCTTCTTTTTATTTTATCTTTAAATATCGGAGTAATCACTTCAATTGCAACCTTTCTTCTAATAATGTCGCTTCCTGCGATATATGAAACCGCATATGAAACCTATATTCACGACAATATTGAGTCACGTATCCGAGCGTCTTGTCTCTCAGTTGCAAATCTAGTTAACTCAGTCATTATCGGTATCTCTTACACTGTTTTCGGAGGACTATTAGACATGTATGGCTTCTCGCTGACTTTGATCATAGTTGCAGCCACCTGTTTTGTTGGCTTGTTTGGTGTAAGCACAACATTGCTCTTAGGTGGCAAAACAAACGATTTAACAAGACAAGAAGCCTGAATATGGATTTTGGAAATCCATCCGCAGCTTGGCGGTCCTGGTCGAATTTGACATCAAATTTGCCGTTTCCGACCTTGTGATGTTTTTTTCTGAACCGCGACCGCATGAAGGGAGTAGAGTCTTATCCGCGCACTAATGCTCTATGTAGCATCATTCAAAATCAAACTCCGATAATGCCCCGGATTCGACCCCGCCCACTTGCGAAACGCCTTATAAAACGAACTCGTATCAGCAAACCCCAGCCGCGCCGCAATCTCGGCAAAACTGATCTGCGGCTCCGCCAGCCACACAATCGCCAATTCCTTGCGCACACTGTCCTTGAGGCCTTGGTAGGTCTGCCCTTCTTCCGCCAGGCGGCGACGCAGGGTGGAAGCGGAGATGCACAGGCTGGCGGCGAGGCCGTCGGTTTCCGGCCAGGTATCGGGGGGCATCTGGCGCAGGTCGTGCTTGATGCGGGTGGCGAGGCTGTCGGGGTCGCGGTATTTGACCAGGATGTTGGCCGGCGCGTGGGCCAGGAAGCGCTTGAGCTCCTCCGGGCTGCGCTTGATCGGCAGGTCCAGGCAGTCGGCAGAGAAGATCATGCGGGTACGCGGCCGATCGAAACGCAGGTTGTCAGAGAACATCACCTGGTAGTCATCGCAGAAGTCCGGTTTTGGGCAGCGCAGTTCAATCGCCAGGATCGGGATCCGTCGCCCCGCCAGCCAGCACGCGACGCCGTGCACGATCATCCAATAGGTAAAGTAGGTGAACGCCCGGTGGGGTTCGGACTCGGGTTCCAGCAATACGATCTCCGCCAGGCTTTGTTGCCGCACTAACTCAGCGGGCATACGCTCCAGCATCAGTGACAGGAACCCCAGGCCGGCTTCCAGGCTGGTCGCTAGGGTGGGTTGCGCCATCGCGGCGCGGCAGAGAAACGCCAGGCTGCCGGACTTGAGCTTGCGCGGGTCCATGCCGAAGAACTCATCGTCCGTGCGCCGCGCCAGCAGGCGCCAGAGGCGTGCATAGGTCGTGGCCGAGACCCGTGCGTTGGGTACGCCCAACAGTGCAGGGTCAATCCCGGCCTTGCGCAAGACTTCGGCACTGGCCTCCCCCGGTGCGCAGCTTTGCAACAAGGCTTCGCGCACGAGGTGGATGGAGATGGTGTCTTTTTCCGACATGGTGAATCGAGTGTCCAACTGCGCAAAGAATGGAACGCATCATAAGGGGGGATGCGATTTGCCACCACCGTTCAGCCAGGGTTCAGCAAACGTCAAGATTGCTTGTTTAGTAATGAGTATCATTATGTTACAACTTAGGCTCCTATCTAGTTGTGATGCGGTGCCGAATGCTCGTTCCTTTTCTCATCATGCTGCGCGAAGGCATTGAAGCCGCACTGATCGTTGGCATTATTGCCAGTTACCTGCAACAGACCGGACGCGGCCAATGGATGCCGGCGGTGTGGATCGGTGTGTTTCTCGCCGCCGCGCTGGCCCTGCTGGTCGGTGGCGGCCTGGAACTGGTCAGCGCCGAATTCCCGCAAAAACAGCAGGAACTGTTCGAAGGCATCGTCGGCCTGGTCGCCGTGGGCATCCTCAGCTCCATGGTGTTCTGGATGCGCAAGGTGGCGCGCTCCATCAAGCATTCCCTGCACGAATCCCTTGACCATGCCTTGACCGGTTCCAAGCACCAGGTCACTGCGCTGATCCTCATGGTGTTTTTCGCCGTGGCCCGTGAAGGCCTGGAAACCGTGTTCTTCCTGCTGGCCGTGTTCCAGCAGAGCGAAGGCCCGGGCGCGCCGATAGGTGCCCTGCTCGGCCTGGTCCTGGCGATCATCGTTGGCTTCCTGATCTACACCGGCAGCATGCGCCTGAACCTCGGTGCGTTTTTCCGCTGGACTGGCCTGTTTATCCTCGTCGTAGCCGCCGGCATCCTCGCCAATTCGGTACAGGCCTTGCACGAAGCGGGCGTGTGGAATCACCTGCAAACCGTGCTGTTCGACTTCAGCGCCGCCTTGCCCATGGACAGCCCGCTGGGTTCAGTACTCGCCGGGATGTTCGGCTATCAGGAAGCGCCCACCATCAGCACCCTCGGCGCCTACCTGATTTACCTGGTGGTGGCCCTGGTGATGTTCTTCCTGCCTGCCGCGCCGTCCAAGCCGGCCGCCGCACCTTCTTCCGTTTCCAGTCAGTAAGGACCGCCCCTTGTCCAACCCAACCCCTCAACCGGCTTCGCCACCCCGCGCCCTGCGCTGGGCCGTGGCGGGCTCGGTAGTCGTGATGATCGCCGCCGGTGGCCTGTTCTATTACGCCTCGCAATTGGCAGCCAGCAAGCGCCAGGCCAACCACAACGAGATCGCCGTGACCATTCATGGCCACGCCTGCGAGCCGAATGAACTGACGGTCCCCGCCGGTCGCGCCAGCTTCCGCATCATCAACCGCTCCGACCGTGCGGTGGAGTGGGAAATCCTCGACGGCGTGCTGGTGGTCGAAGAGCGGGAAAACATTGCCCCCGGCCTCAGCCAGGTGATCAACGCCAACCTGCTGCCCGGTGACTATGCGATCACCTGCGGCCTGCTGAGCAACCCGCGTGGCACCTTGCACGTGACGCCCACCGCCGAGTCCGACGCACAGGCCAAGGCCAAACCGTCGATGGTGGCGTTTATCGGCCCGTTGTCGGAATTCCGCGTGTACCTGAGCAGCCAAGGCAGTGCATTGGTCAAGGCAGTGACCGCCTTGCAGCAGGCCATCGACAGCGGCGACCTGACTCAGGCGCAAACGCTCTATGTGCCTGCGCGTGAGGCTTACCAGCGACTGGCCCCGGCGTCGCAACGCCTGGCGGAGCTGGACAACGCCATCAACGCCCGCGCCGACTATTTTGAGAAACGCGAACAGGACCCGGCCTTCAGTGGCTTCCACCGCCTGGAATACAGCCTGTTCCAGCAACGCAGCCTCGATGGCCTGGCGCCGATTGCCCAGCGCTTGCTGACCGATGTCACCACCCTCAAGCAACAACTGCTGGCGCAGTCCCTGCCGCCGGAGCAACTGGTGAGCATCGTGGTGCGCAACCTCAACAGCCTGGCCGATGTGCGCGCCATCAGCGGTGAAGAAGAGCGCTACAGCCACGTCGATCTGAATGGTTTCGCCGCCAACCTGGAAGCCGCTCACAAAGTCGTGGAGCTGATGCGCCCGCTGCTGACCAAATCCGCCGCCGACCTGTTGCCCAAGGTCGACAGCGCCCTCGCCGCCTTCGATGCCGAACTCCAGGGTTTCAAGGTCGACAAGGGCTACGCCACCTATGACAGCGTGACCGCCGATCAGCGCAAGCAGATCGCCGACAAGGCCAAGGCTCTGGCCGCTGCACTCGATGGAATCGACCCCGCCCTTGGCCTCTCCGGCCTGCAGTGAAGACGACCGCACACATGAGTGATTCTGAACAATTCGACCTCCAACGCCGCCGTGTCCTGCTGGGCATGGCCGCCACCGGCGCCGCGATTGCCGGCAGCACCCTGACCTGCCCGGCCATGGCGGCCGCCGCCGAGCAAGTCACCACCGCACCACGCAGTGACAAGACCCAGGACCACCACGACTTCTTCGGCAAGCACCAGAGCGGCATCGTCACCCCGCGCCCGGCCTGCGGCATGCTCGTGGCGTTCGACGTACTGGCCAGTGATCGTGAGGACCTGGAGCGGCTGTTCCGCACCCTCAACGAGCGCATCAGCTTCCTGATGACCGGCGGCACCGTGCCGCAAGTCGACCCGAAACTGCCGCCCACCGACTCCGGCATCCTCGGCCCGGTGGTGACGCCGGACAACCTGACCATCACGGTGTCCGTCGGTGAATCGCTGTTCGATGAGCGTTTCGGCCTTACAGCGGCCAAACCCAAGCGCTTGAGCCGCATGGTCGGTTTCCCCAACGATGCGCTGGAACCGGCGCAGTGCCACGGCGACCTGAGCCTGCAATTCAGTTCCAACACCCCGGACACCAATATCCACGCCCTGCGCGACATCGTGAAGAACCTGCCCGACCTGCTGCTGGTGCGCTGGAAGCAGGAAGGCAGCGTGCCGCCCCAGGCGCCGGCCAAACCTGGCGAGCCTGCGCAAAGTGCGCGCAACTTCCTCGGCTTCCGTGACGGTTCGGCCAACCCGAACTCCAACGATGCCAAGGCCATGGACCAGATTGTGTGGGTGCAGCCCGGCAGCGACGAACCGGCCTGGGCGGCCAACGGCAGCTATCAGGCCGTGCGCATCATCCGCAACTTCGTCGAGCGCTGGGACCGTACCCCGCTGCAAGAGCAGGAAAGCATCATCGGCCGCATCAAGCCGACCGGCGCGCCCATGGATGGCGACAAGGAAACCCAGGTCCCCGACTACAGCAAGGACCCGGAAGGCAAGTTGACCAAGCTCGATGCCCACATCCGCCTGGCCAACCCACGTACCCCGCAGACTCAGGCCAACCTGATCCTGCGCCGGCCGTTCAACTACTCCAACGGCGTCAACAAAAACGGTCAGCTGGACATGGGGCTGTTGTTCATCTGCTACCAGGCTGACCTGGAGAAAGGTTTTATCAGCGTGCAAACCCGGCTCAATGGCGAGCCCCTGGAGGAATACCTCAAGCCGGTCGGCGGCGGGTATTTCTTCACCTTGCCGGGGGTCACCGGGCCCAAGGATTTCATTGGGCGCACGCTGCTCGCTGCAACGCACCCTCAAACCACTGCCCATACCTAAAAACACACCCAGAGCGGATACCGTCCCATGAAGAAGTCGACTATTGCGTTGTCGTTGTTAATGACCCTTTCGCCGTTGGCAGCGTTCGCCGCTACCGCGCCGCTGGACTTGGTAGGCCCGGTCTCGGACTACAAGATCTACGTCACTGAAGAAATCGGCGAGCTGGTCACCCAGACCCAGGCGTTCACCGATGCCATCAACAAAGGCGACCTGGCCACCGCCAAGAAGCTCTACGCACCGACCCGTGTGCACTATGAGTCCATCGAGCCGATCGCCGAGCTGTTCAGCGACCTTGATGCATCCATCGACTCCCGCGTCGACGACCATGAAAAAGGCGTGACCGCCGAAGACTTCACCGGTTTCCACCGCATCGAATACGCGCTGTTCTCGCAGAACAGCACCAAGGGCCTGGAAACCCTGACCGCCAAGCTCAACACCGACGTCAACGACCTCAAGACCCGTGTCGACGGCCTGACCTTCCCACCTGAGAAAGTCGTGGGCGGTGCCGCCGCGCTGTTGGAAGAAGTCGCCGCCACCAAGATCTCCGGCGAAGAAGACCGCTACAGCCACACCGACCTGTATGACTTCCAGGGCAACATCGACGGCGCGAAGAAAATCGTCGACCTGTTCCGTGGCCAGATCGAGAAACAAGACAAAGCCTTCCTGGCCAAGGTCGACAAGAACTTCGCCACCGTGGATAAGATCCTGGCCAAGTACAAGACCAAGGACGGTGGTTTCGAGACCTACGACAAGGTCAAGGAAAACGACCGCAAAGCCTTGGTGGGGCCAGTCAATACCCTGGCCGAAGACCTGTCGACCCTGCGTGGCAAGCTAGGCCTGAACTGACCGTCGTAGCGCTCGCCCGCGCTGTCGGGCGAGCGCCACGCGGCTCAAGCGCCCAGCCTGAAATCACGCAATGGCGTACCAAATGGTTGATTCGTTTTTGGATTGATCGCGTACCAATCGCCCCCGTGCCGTTGCGCCGATACCGGCACCCCCTGAGACACACCAGACGACCCGGCCGACGCAGTCGGCGCTTTAGAGTCCCATGCGCCGGCAAGCCAAAAACTTCTCAATTTTTCCTCAACGCTGATCAGGTGAGGGGCCGCCTTGCCAAGCCTCGTCGCACCACTGGCCAGCACCGGTAGTTTGAACAGGCCCTTGAGCCCAGCGCTAACCAGTTGCCCATATCCATCCGCCGGGTTCATGGCTGCACTGGCGAAAAGCGCCGACGCCTTGATGAAGTTGAATGCCCGATCACTGAAGCTCTCCACGGGTTTAGCCCAGGCGACTTTTGGCGCGAGGGGATGCACTGCGCTGCCCAGCTTGCGAAGGGGGCCACCCAGCGGGTTGTGCGTGATTGACCTGCCCGCGCGTATCAACGCCCGTGCCCGACCTCCCGCGCCCAGGGCCAGCCCGACCAGGTCCAGACCCAGGCTGAACAATCCCTTGCCGATATTGCCGGTGGCAAACTCCTGGTAGGCGCCCACAAAGGGCACCAGCCCGAGCAAAATTGCTTTTTCAGCCCCCAGCGCCTCGCGTTGCTTTTCCAGGGGCAAACTCCCTTTGGCCCGGGCCAACATGGCGTCATCGGCCTCATAGAAATTGAGCTCAGCAATACGCGACGCAATACTGTGTGTCTTCGACGATGCATAAGTGTCAGGCACGTAGGTTTCCAGTGCCTCTCCGGCCGCAAGTGACCGGCCAGCGATAGGCCCACCGAGTTTTCCAACAATGACGTTGGACGTGCTACCAGGCTTCGCTTCAGTGCCTTTAGCGTAGGCTTCGTAGTCCACGCCCAGGCTGAATCCGCCCGTAAACGCGGTCACATAAATGCCATCCAAGCCCATAGGGTTGGGTTTGCCACCCGAGGCATCGCCTAATTTAAGTTTTTCTGGAAGATCGGTGCGCTTGACGATCGTGCCGTTCGCAAACACTTCGTAATAACTCACCTTGCCATCCAGTTCGGCGCGCAACAGCGTGCCTTGCCGACCCCGAGCCGCAGCCCGATCTGCGGCTGTCTCCGTGGCCGGGGGCAACCCGGTTTCCCCGCGTATGCCGTACAACTGGACCGTCCCCAACTCCAACATTTGGCGATCCTCCAATGAAAGTTCGGAGAACATCAGCTTGAGCCGCGTGGTATAGACGGTCTGGAGCGATTGTCGGTGCTCATTGACCGCTGTTTGCAGCATCGTGTCTAGCGTCGGCAACTTGCGGATTCGTGCATCCAACGCATCGCGTTTCTCTTGGGGCGCTGTGACTTCCGGGGTACGCTGAAAGGGAGATGTCCGGGGACGAACCTCAGATTGCGGCATATCGTGGGTCAGTACCCACTTACCCGGCGTCAAGTCGCCGGTCATGTACGTTTCAACCAGAGAACGCGTACGCGGCTCGGAGACGGACATGTTCCGCCGTACGTCACTGTCGGCGATCATTACCGTCATCGCTTCCAACTGGCTGGCCGTGACATCTGGAAATACCTTTAGCAATTCCTGGATTGCCATGGCTTTGCGATCCGGCATCGCCGTCACTGCGCTCAAGGCGGTGTTAACCTCTTCGCGCTGTTTGAAAAACGCTTCGCTGGCGGTCTTGAGCGCCTCTGGAGGGTGTTCCCCGTCAATCGGCGCTGGAGTGACCCCGTTGAGCACCGCCCAATCCAGCAATAATTTCATCGCATGCAGTTGCATCAATGACGCCTGCGCCTCGCTGGTGGGCGCCAGGGTGGTCAGCTCGCTGACCTGTTCTTCAGTCATTCCACGGGATGTCCCGGGCGCTATACGATCCGCCATCGCAGCCCCCAGGCGTAGCTCCACCCATGCAGGCGTACCGACGCGGATGGATGGAGGTACATCCCTCACCAGAAACTCGGGAGCGGCCTGCGCCAGGCCGATGTGGGCCACCAACACGGCGAGTTTTGGATCGAGGCCTCGTTCTTGTAGATGTTTTTCAACATCACGGCGTACTTCACTAAAGGAACGCCCCATATTCGCAGGTTGATACACGTTGTAGCCGGCGATGAAGCCTGGCTGCGCGGGCGCCTCGGTATCGGCGTGTAGAGCGAGCGCAGCAAGCACCAGTTGTTGGCTCACCGCTTTGGGCACCGGCAAATCCATCCATTTCAGGTCCCGCGCCAGCTCCTCGCCAAAAGCCAAGGCGTCAGGACCGTTTAGCAGCGTTTCCAGCGCTTCAGTGGGGTTGGCTTGCAATGCCTGCTCGGTGAGTTCGTCAAGGTCGTAAAGCCCGCGAGGTGCTTCGCCACCAAAGCGCTGGTCGGCCTTGGCCTTAAGGATGGCTTTATCGTCCGAAGTCAGTTGGCCCGGGGTCCAGTCCCGTGCCATCAGAGCGGCATAATTTCCCAACGGTGGCACGGGTGGCAGGGTCGCGGCGCGCAACCACTGCACAACATTGCGCGTCTCGCCAGCGGTCCGCGGTGAGCCCAACCCCTTGTTGTCCAGGTACTGACGCACATCACAATAAGGCACTGAGTACAAGGCGTTCCCCTGATCTTGGCTCAGGCTGACCAACTGGCGAAACTCAGTGTCCAGTTCGGTCACGCCGCTGATGGACGCAGTGAGATCAATCCATTCCCCGCCCGGGGTCTTGTGCTCGAACCGCCCCTCGGACACACGAAACGGTTGGCCCGGCCATATCAGGTCTTTGATCAACGCCTGAACAGCCGGCGATTCACTGAAACGTTTCAACCGGGCCTGTGCAACCTCATCTCCCGCCGCCAGTGGCGTGCTCACCGACAACTGCGCCAGCTGGGTTGACCAGTCATACGGAGTATCGTCAGGCAGGTCCTTTACGGCGCTCTCCAATTGGTCCGCCAGGAAGGCGCGCTCATCCAGATCACCAACGGATTGCCGGACGCGCTCAAGACTGACGCTGAGCTGCTGGTACTGCTGCGCAGGCATCACCAGCCCGGAGGAACGCAAGGACGCCATCAACTCATCCTGGTCCTCTGTAAAGACGGGAAGTTGTAAGCCAAAGGCCTGCAAGACCAAGGAATGGGGCACCCAGAATTCACCTGCCAGCAAATAAGGAAGCCCCTTGTCGGCCGGGTCCAACACATCTCTGATGCTGCGTAGCCTCACGCTGGCCTGCCCCCATCCGGAGCTGTCCGTGGTGCTGAATGTTACGGCCGTACGGACACCGTCACGGTGGACATAACCGCTGATACTGTCGCGGTGCAGTGTCAAGGTAGACATTTCCAGACCTTTGCTGGCGAACCATGCCTGTAACTGCGGATGAGCCAGTACTTTTGCGTAAATGTCGAGTGCAGGCGCCAAAGAGCTGTCCGCCGGGACTTCTACTGTGGAATAACCGCCTTCCATTGAGGTCAGCAAGCGTTCCCCCAGCGCGGTATCTGCAGATGCCCGCCCAGAGTTAGCGGGAGGTGCGGCAGGCAAGGTCCAGCTGGGCGTAGAGTGTTGTTGCTCTGCGCTGCCCGACTCACGCCGTATACGTCGCCCGGGGGCCTCTGGTACGGGAGATTGAGGGCCCATCGGCTCCTCAGCAACGATGGTGGCGCCGGGATAAACAGGGATTTGGGCCGCAGGCATTCGGGTCAGCGCAGGACTTACCAACATGGGTATGCTCTCTCTCAATTGCACCTTAAAGGATGAAACCGTAAGTCCATGAACGGTTTAGAGAGAGTAAGAAATCTATCGGCAGCCTAGGCTCCAGACTTTTCCGGAACGATGGGGAAAACAGCTAAGAGGACTGTAGGAAGCTCATAGAATCCGGTACAACAGCCGCTCGATCCGCACCCGGCTGACCCGGCGCAGGAATTTGCCAACCGCCTCGGGGTAATCCGGCAGTGTTTGCAGATCCTGGTACCGCTCGATCCGCGTGGTGTGCTGGAAAATCTGCGCCAGCTCGGTGCGTCGCGGCGCCAGCCACTCGCTCTTGGGATCATCGATCAACAAGGCGTTTTCCAGGTCGAGACGGAACGCGCGCGGGTTGAGGTTGTTGCCGGTAAGCAAGGTGTAGCGCTGGTCGACCCACATGCCCTTGAGGTGGTAAGTGTTATCGCCGTCGCGCCATAGGTGGAGGTTCAACTGGCCGCTGTCGATCATCGGCTGATGGCGCTTGGCAAAGCGGCGCAGGCTGATTTCGTAGAGGTAAGGCAGCGCCGCAATGACCTTGAACGGCTCGCTGGGCGGGATGTAGAAGTCGTTGGCGGTCTTGTCGCCGACGACGATATCGATCTTCACCCCACGCGCCAGCGCGCGGTTGATTTCGCGGGTTACCGGCAGCGGCAGGTTGAAGTACGGGGTGCAGATAGTTAGCTGATGCTGGGCGCTGGCGATCAGTTCGAGAATTACGCGGTTCAGGGGGTTGTTCTTGCCAACCCCGAGCAACGGGCTGACCGACAGGTGACCATTGGGCAGTTGCCCGGTCGTGGTGTCATACGTCGCGTGTTTCAGGCGGCTGCGCAAATCGCCGATGTCGTTGCGCAGGCTGCGGGTGGTGGGCGGGTTGGGCAGGTCCAGGCGATTGACCGCCTTGGACGCCACCAGGCCGTGCTCCACCAGGTGCTGCATGGAGTCGGCCAGCGCTTTGCTGTGGATCAAGTGGTACCGGTCGAAGCGGTACTTGTCGAATTTGTGCAGGTACACGTTGTTCAGGCTGGCGCCGCTGTACAGCACCGTGTCGTCAATCACGAAGCCCTTGAGGTGCAACACACCGAACAACTCGCGGGTTTGCACCGGCACGCCATACACCGGCACTTCGCTGCTGTGGCTTTGGGTCATGGCCTGGTACCAGGCGCTGTTGCCCGGCTGTTTGCCGGCGCCGATCAGGCCGCGCTGGGCGCGCAGCCAGTCGACCACCACCACGACGTCCAATTCCGGCCGCGCAGCCTTGGCGGCGTGCAGGGCGTCGTAGATTTCCTGCCCCGCTTCGTCCTGCTGCAAGTACAGCGCGACGATATAGATGCGCCGGGTGGCCTGGGCAATCTTCTCCAGCAGGCAACGACGATAGGCGTCGGCACCGGACAGCACCTCGAGGGCATCGGGAGTGAGGGGGAAACCACGCAGTTTGGGCAACAGGGAGCGTTTGAAGAACGACGGCATAAGGCTCGCAATGGGTCGAATCCGAAGAGGCCCCGAGCTTACACCATGGGGGTGCTCAGGTCTCGCTGTGGCGCATGCAAAAATTTTAA
The DNA here is from genome assembly GCF_000612585.1 of Pseudomonas sp. CHM02. Classification (GTDB taxonomy): domain Bacteria; phylum Pseudomonadota; class Gammaproteobacteria; order Pseudomonadales; family Pseudomonadaceae; genus Aquipseudomonas. The sequence continues at coordinate 15,545 of NZ_JFCA01000004.1, read as the reverse complement.
TTGACCAAGAAGAACGATCGTTCTACTGTTCGCAACATGAACGACATGACCCGTAATGAAACCCGCGACATCATCCTCGACGTCACCGAAAAGTTGATCTATCGCCATGGCATCGCCGCCACCGGCATGGACCTCCTGGTGAAAACCGCCGGTGTCTCGAGAAAAAGCATTTACCGCTACTTCGCCAACAAAGACGAACTGGTGATTGCTGCCCTGCAACGCCGCGACGAGCGCTGGATGCAATGGTTGCGCAACGAAGTGGAACGCAGCGAAGGCACTGGCGAGCGGCTGCTCGCGCTGTTCAGCGCCCTCAAGGCCTGGTTCGGTAGCGCCGATTTCCGCGGCTGCGCCTTTATCAATACCAGTGGCGAAACCGGCGACCCACAAGACCCGGTGCGCCGGCTGGCCAAGGCCCACAAACAGAAACTGTTCGAGTACGCACTTGAACTGTGTCAAGCACATGGCACCCCCGAGCCCGAACGGCAGGCCGCGCACCTGCTGATCCTGATCGATGGCGCCATTACCGTTGCCCTGGTGATGGGCGATTCAACCGCTGCCGACAATGCGCAAAGCATGGCGCGAACGTTATTGGGACTGTGAACGCGCAGGCAAGCGCACCTTTCGACCCAACCTTATTGTTTTGAGGAAATACTCAATGTCATCTACCGCAGAAACACGCCCGCCGCTGCCGCCATTCACTCGCGAGTCGGCTATCGAAAAAGTGCGTTTGGCCGAAGACGGCTGGAACTCCCGCGACCCGCAGCGCGTATCCCTGGCCTACACCCTCGACACTAAATGGCGTAATCGCGCCGAATTCGCTTACAACCGCGAAGACGCCAAGGGTTTCCTTACCCGTAAATGGGCCAAGGAACTGGACTACCGGCTGATCAAGGAGTTGTGGGCGTTTACCGATAACCGCATCGCGGTGCGTTACGCCTATGAGTGGCATGACGACTCGGGCAACTGGTTCCGCTCCTATGGCAACGAGAACTGGGAATTCGACGAGAACGGCCTGATGGCCAATCGGTTTGCGTGCATCAACGATATGCCGATCAAGGAAAGCGAACGCAAGTTCCACTGGCCGCTGGGGCGACGCCCGGATGATCATCCGGGGTTGTCTGACCTGGGCTTGTAACCCGCCCTCGTGGAAGCCTGGCTTGCGGGCAATGGCGTTTTTGAGCACGCTATCGCCGGCAAGCCGGGCTCCTACAAGGTCAGAAGCTTCAGTCCTGGTTCAGGCCGACTCGATACAACACGCCATTATCCTCATCGGTCAGCACATACAGGAAGCCATCCGGTCCCTGCCGCACGTCGCGAATCCGCGCTTTCAAGCCGCCGAGCAAGCGCTCTTCGTGGACCACTTTGTCACCGTCGAACTGCAAGCGGATCAGTTCCTGGCTGACCAGCGCGCCAATGAACACGTTGTGCTGCCAAGGCTTGAAGCGGTCTGCATCGTAAAACGCCATGCCGCTGATACCCGGTGATTTTTCCCAGACGTGATGCGGCGGCACCGTGCCTTCGACCGTCTTGCCCTTGGCTTCGGGGATCGGTGTCAGGGAATAGTTGATGCCATGGGTGGCCACCGGCCAACCATAGTTTTTGCCCCGCTCGATGATGTTGATCTCATCCCCGCCTCGCGGGCCGTGTTCGTTTTCCCAGATCGTGCCGCTCCAGGGGTTCAACGCCAGCCCCTGCGGGTTACGCTGGCCATAGGACCAGATCTCCGGGCGTACGCCTTGCTGGCCAACGAAGGGGTTGTCGTCCGGCACGCGGCCATCCGGGTAGATGCGCACGACCTTGCCTTGCAACTTGTCCAGGTCCTGGGCCGTCGGACGGTCGTTGTTTTCACCCAGGGTCACGAACAGGTAGCCATCACGGTCGAAGGCCAGGCGCGAGCCGAAGTGATTGCCGGTGGACAGCTTCGGCTCCTGGCGCAGAATTACCTTGAAGTCGGTCAAGCCACTCAGGTCAGCCGCCAAGCGCCCGCGCCCCACCGCAGTGCCGGCCGTACCGCCCTTGCCGCCACCTTCGGCGTAGGAAAGGTAGACCATGCGGTCCTGCTTGAAGTCCGGCGACAGCACCACATCCAGCAAACCGCCCTGCCCTTTGGCCCAGACGTCAGGCACGCCTGTCAGCGGTGCGGAGAGCTTGCCGTCCTGGCTGACAAAGCGCAGGTGCCCGGGACGTTCGGTGACCAGGAAGCCTTGCTTGTCTGGCAGAAAGGCCACCGCCCATGGGTGGTCAAGGCCTTTGGCGATCGGGGTCGCCGTGATGCTGCCTTGTTCGCTGGGGAACTGCTGGGCATCAGCGGCGAAGACGGCCGTCAACGGTAGCAGCGTGGTTGCGCAGAGGGCGGCCAAGAGGGTTTTGCGTAGAAACATAGGGCTGCATCCTTACCGGCGATTGCCGTTGGCATCATAGGTGGGGGCTTTGGTTTCAGTGGCCGGACGGCTGGGCGCGGTATCGCGCTGGGGGTAACGGTTGCCAATGCCACCGTTCTCCAGGGTTGGCGTGCGCGTGGTCGGCCCGGTCTGGATACCGCGAATGGCCGGCGCATTGGGCTGGGTGCCCTGCATGCTGTTGGGGTTGGCCCGGTGGATCGGGCTGTTGTTGGAGTTGTTGTTGCCGGGCAGGTTTTGCGCATGGGCCGAGGCCGCAAGGGCCAGTCCCACTACCAGCGCCGCAACGTGACGCACACAGCTATTCATGACCAAGCCTCTCTGGGTCGAGGAGTACGTGCTTTCGATAACACGCTACGCCTTGGGTTCGGCTTTCGACACTAAATAGTTTCTCATCAGGTGTAACACGATCTGTCCGAGTATCCGCCCAGGGAAACTTTTCGCACGGCGTCCGAGTCACCAGAACACAGCCTCTTCATAAGGAATCGCACATATGCCACGGGCAATCTGGAAAGGTGCCATCAGCTTTGGCCTGGTGCATATCCCGGTGTCACTGGTCTCGGCCACGTCCTCCCAGGGCGTTGACTTTGACTGGCTGGACAAGCGCAGCATGGACCCGGTGGGCTACAAGCGCATCAACAAGACCACCGGCAAAGAGGTGACCAGGGAGAACATCGTCAAAGGCGTCGCCTTCGAAAAAGGTCGTTACGTGGTGCTCAGCGAAGAAGAAATCCGCTCGGCCCACCCCAAGTCGACCCAGACCATCGAAATCATCGCGTTTGTTGCCAGCGACCAGATTCCGCTGCAGAACATCGACACCCCCTACTTCCTTGCCCCTGATAAACGCGGGGGCAAGGTCTACGCGTTGCTAAGGGAAACCCTTAGGAAAACCGGCAAAGTCGCACTGGCCAATGTGGTGCTGCACACCAAGCAGCACCTGGCGGCATTGATGCCCCTGGATTCGGCACTGGTGCTGGTGATGCTGCGCTGGCCCGCCGAAGTCCGCAGCCTGGACGAACTGGAACTCGGCAGCGACGTGACCAAGCCCAGCCTGGCCAAGGGCGAGATGGACATGGCCAAGCGTCTGGTCGAAGACATGAGCGCCGACTGGCAGCCGGATGACTACCGCGACAGCTTCCAGGAAAAAATCATGGCGCTGGTGGCCAGGAAGGCCAAGGCCGGCAAGATCGAGGACGTGGAAACCAGCCAGGACAGCGAAGAGCGCAAGTCCGCCGATGTGATCGACCTGACGGAACTGCTCAAGCGCAGCCTGGCCGGCAAACCCGCGAAAAAGCCCGCCCCGAAGAAATCCACCAAGGCCTCTTAAGTCATGCCAAAGCCCCTCAGCGAGTACAACCGCAAGCGCGATTTCGGCATTACCGCCGAACCGGCAGGCAGTGCGCCCGCCGCAAAACGCAAGGCGTCGGCGCTGTCCTTCGTGATCCAGAAACATGATGCGCGCAACCTGCACTATGACTTTCGCCTGGAGCTCGACGGCGTGCTGCTCAGTTGGGCAGTGCCCAAGGGCCCGAGCCTGGACCCCAGCCAGAAGCGCCTGGCCGTCCACGTTGAAGACCACCCCCTCAGCTATGGCAGCTTCGAGGGCAGTATTCCGGCAGGTCAATACGGCGCAGGCGATGTCATCGTGTGGGACCGTGGTGTCTGGCAACCCCATGACGACCCGCGCAAGGCTTACGCAGCCGGCAAGCTGAAGTTCTCCCTGGTGGGCGAGAAGCTCTCCGGCGACTGGACGCTGGTGCGCACCCGCCTGAAGGGCAGCGGCGACAAGGAACAATGGTTGTTGATCAAGGAAAAGGACTCGCAGGCGCGCCGGGCCGACGACTACGATATCGTCCAGGCCCAACCGAACAGCGTGGTCAGCGACGCCTCGGTCGGCGAGCCAAAAGCCAAGCCAAAAGCCAAAGCCAAGCCGAAAAAAGCGGCCACCGCCCTCCCCGAGCACTTCACCCCACAGTTGGCCACGCTGGTGGACCGCGCACCGGAAGGCGACTGGCAATACGAAATCAAGTTCGACGGTTACCGCATGCTGACGCGCATTCGCGAGGGCGAAGTGCGCCTGTTCACCCGCAACGGCCATGACTGGACCGAGCGCCTGCCGCGCCAGGCCAAGGCCCTGCAGGCCCTCAAGCTCAAGGACAGCTGGCTCGACGGCGAGGTGGTCAGCCTCAACGGTGACGGTCTGCCGGACTTCCAGGCGCTGCAAAACGCTTTTGATATCGGCCGCAGCCTGGACATTGTCTACTACCTGTTCGATGCGCCGTTCCTCAACGGCCAGGATCAACGCGAGGCGCCCGTCGAGGCTCGCCGCGCGGCACTCAAGGCCTCGATGGCCGGTAGCAGGAGCAAGCTGCTGCGGTTTTCCGAAGCGTTTACTGCCCACCATCAGGATATTTTTGAAAGCGCTTGCGACCTGGCCCTGGAAGGCCTGATCGGCAAGCGCCTGGGCAGCCCTTACGTGTCCAGTCGCAGCGCAGACTGGGTCAAGCTCAAATGCCGCTTGCGCCAGGAGTTCGTGATCGTCGGCTACACCCGCCCGCAGGGCTCGCGCAGCGGTTTCGGGGCGCTGTTGCTGGCGGTGAACGACGATTCCGGGCTGGTGTACGCCGGTCGTGTGGGCACCGGGTTTGATCAGGCATCGCTCAAAGCGATCTATGCGCAACTGACGCCACTGGAGCGCAAAACGTCGCCGCTGGAAAAACCGCTGACCAGCGCCCAGGCCCGTGGCGTGCACTGGGTGAAACCGACGTTGGTTGGCGAGGTGCAATTTGCCGAATGGACCCGCGAAGGCGTGATCCGCCAGGCGGCGTTTGTCGGGATGCGTACCGACAAACCGGCCGCGCAGATCATTCATGAGCAACCGCGAACGGCCAAATCCATGAAACCTGCGAAGAAACCCAGTGGCAATGTGAGCATTACCCACCCCGACCGTGTGATCGACACGCAAAGCGGCACGCAGAAAGAGCAACTGGCGCAGTTCTACGAGCGCATCAGCGAATGGATACTGCCCTTCCTGCGTCAACGTCCTGTCGCACTGCTGAGAGCACCTGATGGCATCGAAGGCGAGCAGTTCTTCCAGAAGCACGCGGAACGCCTTAGCGTCCCCAACATCAAGCAATTGGACCCCTCACTGGACCCAGGCCATGCACGCCTGATGGAAGTCGACAGCGTCGGCGCATTGATCGGCGCCGTGCAGATGGGCACCGTGGAGTTTCACACCTGGGGCGCCACCGCGGACAAGATCGAGACCCCGGACCTGTTCGTGCTCGATCTCGACCCGGACCCGGCGCTGCCCTGGAAAACCATGCTGGAAGCCGCGCAACTGACCCTCTCGGTGCTTGACGAACTGGGCCTGCAAGCGTTCGTCAAGACCAGCGGTGGCAAGGGCCTGCACCTGGTCGTACCGCTGGCGCGTCGGGACGATTGGGATACGGTCAAGGCATTTGCCAAGGCCATCGCCCAGTTCATGACCGCGCAACTGCCCGAGCGGTTTACCGCGACGTCAGGGCCAAAGAATCGGATCGGCAAGATTTTTATCGACTACCTGCGCAATGCTCGCGGTGCCAGCACCGTCGCCGCGTATTCCGTGCGGGCACGTCCCGGGTTACCGGTCTCGGTACCGATCAGTCGTGAGGAATTGAAAGGATTGCGCGGTGCCCAGCAGTGGACGGTCGCCAACCTGCAGCAGCGCTTACAGGCTTTAAAGGCTGATCCCTGGGCTGGTTATGCCAACCGACAGAAAATCAGCAAGAAGATGTGGGACAAGCTGGGCGCCCATCCACCGAAGTGAACAGCGCCCGAGGAACAATCAGATCAGCAGGAAGATTGCCGCCAGAGCCGCGAAGATCGCCCACTTTTCCAAGTAGTAGCGCGTACGGTTGCGCTTTTTCAGCTCTTTGCCACGCAGGCGAATCTTGTACAGGCGCGTGAAAGCACGGTTGAGCCCGCCGGTCTTGTCACCGGCATCGTTGGGCGAGCCTGCGGCAGCCATGACGGTACGGCTGAACCAGCGATTGAACGCAGCCGCCCAGCGGTACTTCATCGGGCGTTCAATATCGCAGAACAGAATGATGCGGTTCTGCTGCGTGGTGTTTTCGGCGTAATGGATGTAGGTCTCGTCGAACATGACCGGCTCGCCATCACGCCAGTAGTAGCTTTCGCCGTCCACGTTGATGTAGCAGCCTGGGTCATTCGGCGTGTCCAGGCCCAGGTGGTAGCGATAAGAGCCTGCGTACGGGTCGCGGTGGCGCACCAGCTTGGAACCTGGTGGCAACTCGGCGAACATCGCCGCCTTGATCGAGCCGATGCTCTGGACCAGTTCCGTCGTGCGTGGGCACAGCTTCATCGCCGACGGGTGGCTGTCGCCGTACCATTTCAGATAGAAGCGCTTCCAACCCGACTTGAAGAACGAATTGAAACCCACGTCGTTGTATTGGTCCGAACGCTTGATCTCGCCAGCGCGCAGCAGGTTCTGGCCTTCCTGGCGAATCTCTTCCCAATGTTCCTGGAGCGGACTCAGGTCAGGGAAATCGCTGGGAGACAGGTAAGGTCGGCTGGGCAGTTTGGAGAAGAGGTAGAGAAAGCAGTTGACCGGCGCCAGGAAGGTCGAATGATCACTGAGCTGGCGACCCAGCTTATGCCGTACTCGGCCACGCAGATGGACATACGCAATCGAGGCAACGTAGAGAATAACAATGATGAGTTTCAAGGGATTTCGTCACACGTCAGAAGAGAACAGGCTGCTCCTGCGTGCCCACAACGGCCGAGGATGGATAGCAGCACCTGAAATCACAATTCACACAATCGGCACGACCGGCTGAATAATCACCGGTTCATGGCCATTGGCAGTTATTTAGCCACAGGTTGTAACCAAAAGTTAACTAAGAATTGTGAAAAGCTGTCTTGTGAATGTGTTGGGCGGGCCTGCCTTGGGGCACGCCCGCGGGGGGGTCAACCCGTACTATTGATGTGGCATACGGCGTTCATCCAGTACCGAAAACGGCCCGTTTTGTCTCCGTACTTGTACAAAATGCTGAATCAGCGCCACCAAAACCCCCAGCATTAGCCCTGCCACCAGGCTCAACGCGATGATCAGCGCCTTTTTCGGCTTGATCGGCTCCAACGGTTCCTGCGCCGGCCGGTCGACGGTCACCAGTTTCAGCGTGCTCATGTCGATATTAAGGCCGTGCAGCCGAGCTTCCTCCGCCCAGAGCGGCTCAACATCTCGCAGGAAAATATCCTCATCCTTGCGGCTGTTGAGCACCTCCACTTCACGATTGACCTCGAGCATGCGCAATTCCTTGCCAATCTCGGTGACACGGCTATTGGTGAAGTCATCATTGGTCCGTCGCACCAACGCTGCCCGCTCGGCGTCCAACGCCTCTGTGCCCATGAAGTACAACGGGATTTCCTGGTTGGTGACCTCGGTACGCATCACCTGCCTGGAACCACTTGATGCATCAGCCCCCATGGCAGACGGCGTGGTGGGATGCTTGATACCAATGGATTTGGCTATCGCGATCGCTTCGTCCAGCTCGGCGAGGCGACTGATACGCTGCATTTTCATCTGCAGGCGCAAGGCGGTGAGTTCATCCTGCAGGTCAGCGCGCTTGACCTTATCCGCCTCCAGCAGACGGGCAATCTTCGACGCTTTGTTCGTTTCGTAGTTGGCCCGTGCCGCGTCGACCTTTCCCTTGAGCTCATCCAGGCGGTTATTGACGATAACCTTGAAGTCCGCCGCCACCTGGTTGCGTTGCTGCTCGATGGCGTAGGCCACCAACCCATTGAGAATCGCCACCCCGTCAACCCCTTTGGGATAGTCCATTTCCAGGCGAATGTAATTGTTGAGTGAGCCGGACCTCTTGGGATCCGGGAGCACCAGGTTGACAGCGTTGCGATTGAACGCCTCAAAGCTCTGTTCCAGGCTTCGCCCAGGCTGTTGAAAGGTCTCGAACAGCGCGGGATTGGCCCGGAAGAAGCCCATCCGGGCTTCGTACGATTCAAGCTGGGCGCCGACTTTGGCCAACGCATCGGCCGGGGGCAACTTGTAGACATCGGAACGGTTAAGGGCGTCGAGCTCATTGATTGCCACAGGCCGCAGCACACTGTTGACCTGGTAAACCTTCGGCGCCAGATACACATAGCCTACTCCCAGAAGGCCTGCGAGAATCGTGCAACCGATAACCAGCTTTTTTTGCTTCCAGATCGCTTGAAACAGTTCAAGGAGATCGACTTCATCCGACGGTAAGTGTTGATGTAGCTGGGGAGTGTTGTTCAAAATTCATACACCCTGATGCGTTGATATCCAGCGTCAAAGACCACAGACCTGAACAGCAACCGAGTAAACAGGGGGCAACGTCCGGACAGTCGATACACATGGCCCTTTGCCGGCAAAGGAACCACACAGCTCACTGAAGCCTCCCCCAAAGCAGCAAGAGGTTTCATTCCAGTTACAGGCGTGTCACGACGGACAAACACCCAAAGCAAAGACAGCCCGTTACAAGACGTTACCCGGCGGCCAGGCAAAGTAACGTCAATTGCCTGTCGTGATAACAAAAAATCGCATTAAAAATGATGAAATAGGAATTTTCCTACACTTGATTACGCATCAGGCGGTCAGCCCTTCAGCAAAAGGAATTTGTATGTCATCCATTTCAGACACGGATATCCAGGCCCTTCAAGGCGCATGGGAACAGATCTCACTCGAAGACAGTGGCGTGCTCAATCCTGTCGATGCCCACAGTGCTCCCGGGGCACTCACCACGATCACCGGCGACCGCTTCGAGGTGAAGACCGTCAGTGGCGAAGTGTTGCTGGCCGGACGGTTTTATCTGGACAGCAGCACCGATCCCAAGGGCATTACCTGGGTCGACTCCATAGGAGATGACGCAGGCAAACATCTGCCCGCCAGTTATCGCCTCGAAGGGGATGAGTTTGTGTTCATTGCCGCGGATGAAAGTATGCCCAGGCCAATCACCTTCAGTACTGGCCCAGGTCAAACCATGCGCACTTTCACGCGTCGTACCTGATCGGTGCACCATCCGAACTTGCGACAGCATTTTCACAAAGCCTTCACTTTCGGGTCTATAGGGTAAAGCCTACCTACTCCAGTGAATCCCTTGGCCCGCCTCTCCTCGCGGGCTTTTTTTTGCCGTCGGAAAAGCGCCTCAGTCGACGCGCTTGGTAGCGGTCAACGTAAAACACATCGGTAATTGCGCAGACTGGTGTTCGTACTGGTCGTAAAGCTCTTCACGGTTGGAATGGGGGTATTCCTGCAACTGGCTGATCTGCAAGTGCGCGCAGATCGCGGCATTGATCACGTCGCCCAGCGTATGCACGTACCAGTAGGACGTGGGCCCTGCAACTTCACCCTGGCCCTCGTAGACAATCGACTCCTGCAGCACAAAGGGCTCACGCTGAAAGTAGGAACTGGCCGGCAGGAATGGGTTTTGTGCCCGAGGATCGAACACTTCCAGGAACGGGTGGGTTTCATACATCACCAGCGTGCCGCCGGGCTTCAAGGTGCTGGCAACGTGGCGCATGAACAACGCCACGTCCGGCATCCAGCCCAGCACACCGATGGTCACCAGCGCGATATCGAAGCGCTCATGCAAATGCTGTGGCAGGTGGTGGATATCACTTTCGATAAATTCAGGGTTGTACGGCGAGAACCCGGCCAGTTCGCGGGCCTGCTGGAGGAACGCCTGCGATTGATCCACCCCAACGACCGAACGTGCGCCCAGGCTGAACAACGAAAGGCTTTCGCGCCCATTGTTGCAGCACAGTTGCACCACGTCCTTGCCGGCCACGCCAACGTCTTGCAGCAAGCGGGTGATAGTGGGATCCAAGCAAGAGAAATCGGGGTTGCCGACACCATTGAGCAACGCGTTCCAGGTGTCGGTGGTTTTGTGCAAGCCGGCAGACTGGTCCCAGGCGTCTCTGTTGCTGGCAATCGCCTCTTGAGCTGAGGGCATGTCCATTGCATCTCCCGATAATCCATACAGGTGGACTCAGAAAATAAGCCAAGTGCCGGCGGATTAAAACCCCAAGCGCGCCGGATTCCAACGCGATGCCTCCCTGTACTAAACGTTCAACCCCAACGTCGCCAAGCGTTCGCGAGTATGTTCGGCCGATTGATGATGTATGCCTTGCCAGCCAAGCGCGATCGCGGCTTCAACGTTGCCGAGCACATCGTCGATAAACACCACTTCGTGTGGTTGGATGTCTGGCAGGTGCGCGCGCACCTGGGCAAGGCTGGTGTTGTAGATCGCCGCATCCGGCTTGATCTGCTTCACTTCGCCGGACACCACGATGTCGCGGAAACAACTCAGGAAAGGGTAATGCTTGCGCGCGTAGGGGAAGGTCTCCGCCGACCAATTGGTCAGGCCGAAGAGCGGTATGTTGGTCTCGTGCAAGGCCAGCAGTATATCGACGCCGTCGGTTAGCGGGCCGCGCAGCATTTCGTGCCAGCGGTCGTAGTAAGCCTGGATCAAGGGCTCGTGTTCAGGGTGTTGCGCGACGAGACTGCGCGTCGCCTCGGCCAGGGTTCGCCCGGCATCCTGTTCGGTGTTCCACGCCTGGGTACAGATGTTATTCAGGAACCACTGGCGCTCCTGGTCATCGGCGATCAGCTTGCGGTACAAATGGTGCGGGCTCCAATCGAAGAGCACCCCACCGAAATCGAATACAACGGCACGAATAGCCACATCCCACCTCCTTCAGTCGACTGAATGCTTCAGCGTTGCCCATCTCGGGAATCCCCCGGCTGATCATCGCAGCACCTGGAATACGTTAACGCTCTGATCTTTTACATAAACACTGATGCTGTGTCTTACCAGTTTTCTACCTGCCACGTCACGTTCACGCTTGTCAAAGTTGGCCACCAACTGCGTCCCGTCGGCGAAGGTGGTCTGTTGCACCAGCCGGTCTTCGCTCAACCATTGGAAGCCCGTCATTGGCTGAGTCGCCAGACGTTCGTGAAGCGGGCGGAAGAACGCATCCTGGCGCACCATCAACGGCAACCGTTGGGTCAAGGTCTCGCGGCTCAGGTGATACAGCGGCGGTACGTTATAGAGCAACTGGGTCAGTTCGTTTTCGGTTCGCACATTGCTGATCTTCAAGCTGTCGAACAGCCAGTGATGCGTAGTAATCACCGAGCCGTGAAACACTGCCTGATATAACGGCAAACGCGTCTGCGGGGCAAAATGCACGGTGCGATAGGGTTCCTTCAACGGTACGGTCTTGAAGAACACTTGAGGCTGATCGTTGGGAAACCAGCGCCCCACGTAATAAGGCGACGTGGGGGTCTTGCTCATGTCCGCATCTCCCCAGCCGATCACGGGGGTCTGCATACCGTGGGCAAACAGCACACCCAGCGCCGTCGTGGCGTTACCGTCCTCGGAGCCGCTGGGCAACTTCAGTGTTTCGTTCAGCCAACGCGACGCATCGATATTGCGTTCGGCATTCTGTGCTTGCGTCATGCCCGCATCGGCTCGGTAGCTGTCGAACAGCATGCCGGTGGCGTAGGCATCGAGAAACCAGCTGTTGAAACCGGCCTTGGCCTGCACCGCCCTGATCCGGGCCTCGAGCAGCGGGCGCACGCAACGCGGGTCGGTGTAGTGGCCGAATTGCTGGAATCCGCTTTTGAATTGACCGTCTTTTAAAACGATCGCGCACACTCGATTGGCTCGCGAACCCAGGTGTGCGGTGGCCCAGTCCGGATTCTCGGTGGCGGTGAGCGCAGTCTCGTAGGCGTCATAAGGAGCCACCAGATACCCGCTCGCAACGCCCTCAGCCACGGCCTCGGGATGCCAGAGGCCGCCCTCCCAGCCCTCGCCCAGTCCTATCCATAAACGCTGCAATCCTGCCGCCCTCAACTGCTCGAACGTGTCCGACGACACGCCGCTGCCCCAACGTTGCGGTGCAGGTGTCAGCGCCCCTGCAAACGCGACGGCAAGCTCCGCGCGCAATGACCCATACCCCTCGGCAAGCCGCTGCATGTCCGGCTCGACGACAGCCTGCCACCCCTTTCTCGCCCTGGCATTGAGGGCGCCATTGAGACCGCGCAGCAGCGTTGCCTGCTGATAACGGTTCAACGGCGGTCGGGCGTCCGCCAGGGCCTTGCGCGTTTCGGCATCGAAGCCACTGCGCAGTTCGCCGGCCAGTGCGCTATCGCCGCGCAACAGTTTCAGCAGCGTTGGCCAATCGCGGACATCCTTCTGCCCGAGCAGGTCGCTTCCCCACAAGTAGACATGGCTGGCGCCCAGCATCTTGCTGGCTTGCGGGGTGCTCTGCAGTTTCTCGCTCAAGGTTTCGTATTGGCCATTGTCGATCAGCCATTGCCGATACCGCTTGGCACCGGCCAACGGATCGGCAGCGCCCAACGACAGCACGAAGGTCAACGGCTGGCCCGGTTCCAACGAGGTGAACTCATGGCGTGCAGCCAAGGCGAGACGTGTGCCCTCGGCATTGAACGTCAGGCGATTGTTATAGGGGTTGGTCAGCAGCCAACTGAGCGTGAAACCGCCATGATCGATACCCCACAAGGGCAAACTCAGGTCTTGCGTGCTGTTGAGTTCGCCTTGCTCGAGCAGAAAACCTTGCCACACCGCATCGCCTGCCGGCACGTAGTGCCCTTCGGCCAATGGCCAGATCAAGCCGTTGCCCATGGCGTCGCCAGGCTGTTTGAGAAACGCCAGTTCACCGGCCTCTCGAGCGGAGATAGACAACGAAAGATCCTGCTGATCGAGGCTGGCACTCACACGCCACGCGCCATTGTCCCAGTCCCACTCGACACGATTGCCGCTCTGGACCAGGCCACTGACACGGTGGGCGGTGACACCGGCGGAGGCCTGCACCGCCTGCGCCTGGGAAGGCGTGACCTGGATGGCGAGTGTTGCCGGGTCGATTTCAACGCGCCAGAACGAGTTCTCGAGGAGAGTCGCGGCGCTCGCCCACGGGGCGGACAGCATGAAGCTGGCAATCAATAGACTGCGGATAATGAATGGCATGCGCGTTCCTTTTCCCCTCATGGGCGCATGAGAGCAGCCCTCTCGAGCATTTTCTATAAGAAACGTCCCAAATCGCTGTCAGATGCAGCGCCCACACAGAATAACGAGCGACAAGCCTGGCGTCCGACGCCGAACGCTCCGAATATCCGTCGTCGGCCGCCATACAACTGTCGTCACACCTATGCGACAATATGCATTATGTCTGGCATGAACCCCCGCCTTCATCTCCCAGCAGCTCAGCCAAAATGTGCAGATGCTGCTCTCGACTTATGCGCGTTGGATCAACTCAAGCTCGGACTGGAGCGAAACGGAAACGCTCCAGATTGGTCCCAAATTGGTCCCAGCTCAAATAAGCGCACCCTAAGCTATTGATAGGTAAAGTAATTGATCTCCACAGCTAACATCACCATGCAGTTCGGCGCCAAGCCGCTCTTCGAGAACGTCTCGGTCAAATTCGGCGCCGGCAACCGTTATGGTCTGATCGGTGCCAACGGTTGCGGCAAGTCGACCTTCATGAAAATCCTCGGCGGCGACCTCGAGCCGTCCGGCGGCCAGGTCATGCTGGAGCCGAACGTACGCCTGGGTAAACTGCGCCAGGACCAGTTCGCCTACGAAGAATTCACCGTGCTCGACACCGTGATCATGGGTCACGAAGAACTGTGGAAGGTCAAGGCCGAGCGCGACCGCATCTACTCGTTGCCGGAAATGAGCGAAGAAGACGGCATGGCCGTGGCCGAGCTGGAAACCGAGTTCGCCGAGATGGACGGCTACACCGCCGAATCCCGTGCCGGCGAGCTGCTGCTGGGCCTGGGTATTCCACTGGAACAGCATTTCGGCCCGATGAGCGAAGTGTCCCCAGGCTGGAAACTGCGCGTACTGCTGGCCCAGGCGCTGTTTTCCGACCCAGAAGTGTTGTTGCTCGACGAACCGACCAACCACTTGGACATCAACACCATCCGCTGGCTGGAAAACATTCTGACCCAGCGCTCGAGCCTGATGATCATCATCTCTCACGACCGTCACTTCCTGAACAGCGTGTGCACGCACATGGCTGACCTGGACTACGGCGAGCTGCGCCTGTTCCCGGGCAACTATGACGAGTACATGACCGTGGCGACCCAGTCCCGCGAGCAACTGCTGTCGGACAACGCCAAGAAGAAGGCGCAGATCTCCGAACTGCAATCCTTCGTCAGCCGCTTCTCGGCCAACGCCTCGAAAGCCAAGCAGGCGACCTCCCGCGCCAAGGCGATCGACAAGATCCAGCTGGCCGAGGTCAAGCCTTCGAGCCGCGTGAGCCCGTTCATCCGTTTCGAACAGAACAAGAAGCTGCACCGCCAGGCGGTCATCGTCGAGCGCATGGCCAAGGGCTTCGACGGTAAACCGCTGTTCAAGGACTTCAGCTTCCAGGTCGAAGCCGGCGAGCGCGTGGCGATCATCGGCCCGAACGGTATTGGCAAGACTACCCTGCTGCGCACCCTGGTCAACGAACTGACCCCGGATGCCGGTAGCGTCAAGTGGACCGACGCCGCGGAACTGGGCTACTACGCCCAAGACCATGCGCATGACTTCGAAGACGACGTCACGCTGTTCGACTGGATGGGCCAGTGGACGCAAGGCGAGCAAATGATCCGTGGCACCCTGGGGCGCATGCTGTTCTCCAACGACGAGATCCAGAAGTCGGTCAAGGTGATTTCCGGTGGTGAGCAAGGCCGCATGCTGTTCGGCAAGCTGATCCTGCAAAAGCCGAACGTACTGATCATGGACGAGCCGACCAACCACTTGGATATGGAATCCATCGAAGCACTGAACCTGGCGCTGGAGAACTACCCGGGCACGCTGATCTTCGTCAGCCACGACCGCGAGTTCGTATCGTCCCTGGCCACCCGCATCATCGAGTTGAGCGCCACCGGCGTGATCGACTTCAGCGGCACCTATGACGACTACCTGCGCAGCCAGGGCGTGGTGTTCTAAAACACCCTCCAACAGCTGTGATGAGCAGGCTTGCTGTGGCTATGGCGAGCGGGCTTGTTGTGGTGAGCGGGCTTGCCCCGCGCTGGGGCGCGAAGCGGCCCTAAAAAAGAACACCGCGTTCTGTCGGACAGAACGCGGTGTTTTCTAT